>NZ_JBECOV010000001.1:0-529483 GCF_040104435.1 Tenacibaculum sp. SSH1-16 | reverse complement strand
ATCGTATGCCGTTTGGTGGATACGCCAGTCTATTTTACAAGCTTTAGCAGAACAATCTCGTGTGGTTCGTTTACCGTTGAATAAAATAGGAAGCATTAGTAAAATTAATAAAGCAGTTTCTAAGCTTGAACAAAGTAATGAACGAATGCCAACTCCAGAAGAAATAGCTAAAGTTTTAGATATGACTGTTTCAGATGTAAAACAGTCAATGAAAAACTCTGGAAGACATATTTCTATGGATGCACCTTTAAAAGAAGGAGAAACATCAAATTTGTACGATGTAATGAAAGCTTCAGAAGCTCCTAAACCAGATAAAGATTTAATGCAAGAATCTTTACAGTTGGAAATTAGTAGAAGTTTAGAAACATTATCTCCAAGAGAATCTGATATCATAAAGCTATTTTATGGTTTAGAAGATTACCGCCCTATGAGTTTAACTGAAATAGGAGAAACTTTTGACTTAACAAGGGAGCGCGTACGCCAAATTAAAGAAAAAGGACTTAGAAGACTCAAACAAAGATCGAGAACTAAAGTGTTACAAACTTATTTAGGCTAGTTTCGACTTTGTTTAATCCATAAAAAACAGAAATAATAATTTTAAAAAGATCTAAATATGTTAATAATACAAGTAAAAGAAGGTGAAAATATCGATAGAGCGATTAAACGCTACAGAAGAAAATATAGAAATACAAAAGTTTTACAAGAAATAAGAGATAGAAAAGAGTACACAAAACCATCTGTAAGCAGAAGGGAGCAATTAAAAAAGGCTCAGTATAAAGAGCAGTTTTTATTAGAGCAGGAAAAATAAGATATGGATATACATTTTATTGATCTATTAATATTTGTGTTATATCTAGTTTTTATGCTTGGAGTAGGAGTATACTTCATGAATAAAAACAAATCAAAAGACGATTACTATGTAGGGGGAAGAAACATGTCAGCAGGTCATATAGGGTTATCTGTTGTTGCAACTGATGTTGGAGGGGGCTTTTCTATTGGCTTAGGAGGTCTTGGTTTTTTAATGGGACTCTCCGGTAGCTGGATGCTTTTTACAGGGTTATTAGGTGCTTGGATAAGCGCCGTTTTTTTAATCCCTAAAGTATATCCAATAGCAAAAAAACATCATTTTCTAACGTTTCCAGAGTCATTAGCTTTTCACTACAATGCAAAAGTCGCTCTAATGGCAGGAATTATTTCGTTAATAGGGTACATAGGTTTTACAAGCTCACAAATTTTAGCAGGAGCAAAACTAGCATCCGCTACATTTCCTTCTATATCTATTACTAATGCAGTTTTAATTATGGGAGTCATTGCAGTGGTGTATACAGTTATTGGAGGAATAAAAGCTGTGATTTATACAGATACCATTCAGTGGATAATTCTAATGATAGGGCTAATAGGAATTGGAATCCCTATCGGTTATGCTGAAATAGGAGGGTGGAGTGGAATTAAAGAAATATTACCAGCCAGTTTTTTATCACTAACCAATGTTTCGTTTATTGATATGTTTAACTGGATAATCACAATAGTACCTATTTGGTTTGTTGGAATGACTTTATATCAACGAATTTATGCTTGTAAAGATGAAAAAACAGCAAAAAAAGCATGGAAAATAGCGGGACTTTTTGAGTACCCAATAATGGCGTTTATGGGAGTTGCCTTAGGGTTATTTTCAAGAGTAGCCTATGAGCAAGGAATGTTCGCTAGTATAGGGTATGCCCCAGGAGTAGAATTGGATGCAGAATTGGGACTTCCATTGTTGCTTAGAAGTATTTTACCAGTGGGTTTAATGGGGTTAATGATGTCGGCTTATTTTTCGGCAATTATGTCTACAGCCGATAGTTGTTTAATGGCAGCTTCAGGAAACTTAACAACAGACATTTTTGGGTATTTCAAGAAAAGTATCAGTATAAAAAACTCACAATTAATAACCTTTTTAATAGGAGGCTTAGCTATTGTATTGGCAACAAAAATGCAAAATGTATTAGAGTTAATGTTGTATTCGTATGCTTTTATGGTATCAGGGTTGTTAGTTCCTGTTTTAGGAACGTTATTACTAAAAAAACCATCACCAATTGCCGCTTTTTATGCTATGATTTCAGGAGGATTGACCACTTTACTATTAATTGTTTTTGAAGTAAAACTACCTTTTGACTTAGATGCGAATTTCTTCGGAATTACATTATCAGCTATTGTATTTTCAATAATTCAGTTAATTAATAATCCAAAATCATGGAAAGCCTAAAGGATACTTTAGAGAAGGTAAGAAAAGAATTACATAAGTTTCCTGAAGTTTCTGAAGAAGAATATGAAACTAAAAAAAGAATACAAACTTTTTTAGAGGAACACACATTTTGTGAGATACAACCAGTGGCTAAAACAGGTTTGTTAGCAATCTTCAATGGAAAAAAAGAGGGGAAAACAGTTATGCTAAGGGCTGATATTGATGCGTTGCCTATTCAAGAAATAAATAGTTTCGAACATAAATCTGTAAATGAAGGAGTCTCTCACAAATGCGGACATGATGGACATACAACTATTTTACTTGGAGTAGCAAAGCTTCTTACGGAAAAACCGTTGTCTAAAGGAAAAGTAGTATTACTTTTTCAACCTTCAGAAGAAAATGGAAGAGGAGCGCAGTCTATTTTAGAAGATACTTATTTTAAACAACTTAATATAGATTATGTTTTTGCGCTACATAATTTACCAGGTTTTACCAAACAAGAAATAATTGTAAAAGAACATGAGTTTACTAGCAATGTAAAAAGTGCTATAATTACTTTGGAAGGAAAAACAGCACATGCAGCAGAGCCAGAAAAAGGCTACAACCCAGCTAATGCAATTGCTGAAATTCTTCATTTTGTAAGACAAGAAACAAAAAATATACCAGAAGATTCTGATTTCTTTTTAGCTACTCCCATATACGTAACAATGGGAGAAAAAGCCTATGGAGTATCAGCAGGATATGGAGAAGTACATCTTACATTAAGAAGTTGGAGTACGCGTTTAATGAAAGAAAAACAGAATAACCTCGAACAATTACTTCAAAAGCTTCAAGAAAAAGAAAAGTTAAGTATTAATACTTCTTGGTTTGAAGAGTTTTACGCAAATAAAAATAACAAAGAAGCTGTTGAGTATATAAAAAAGGTAGCGGAACAACTAAATTTATCAATTAACGAAATAAATAGCCCGTTTAAATGGGGCGAAGATTTCGGGTTGTTTACACAACAATATAAAGGAGCTATGTTTGGACTAGGAGCTGGGAAAAACACTCCTGCACTACATAATCCAGATTATGATTTTCCTGATGATATAACAGTAACAGGAGCACAATTATTTTATAATATTTTAAAAGAAGTTCAACAATAATGACTCATACATCTTATTTAGAATTATCTGAATCAGCAATAAAAAATAACATCAATTTTATACGTGAAATAATAGGAGATACTACTATTTTTTCATCTGTAGTAAAAGGAAATGCTTACGGTCATGGAATTAAAACCTATTGTATGTTGGCATACAAATACGGAGTAAGACATTTTAGCGTTTCTGATGCGAATGAGGCTTTTGATATAAAAAAAACACTACCTTATGAAGATGTAACCATTATGATAATGGGAATGATTGAAAATAGCCAGTTACCATGGGCAATTGAAAATGAGATAGAGTTTTTTGTTTTTGAAGAAAATAGACTACAAAAAGCGATAGAAGCGGCAAAAAAAGTAAAAAGAAGAGCTAAAATTCATTTAGAAATCGAAACAGGAATGAACAGAACAGGCTTTGTTCCAAAAGAAACAACAAGAGTTCTTAAATATATTGAGACACATAAAGAGTTTGTTGATGTTAAAGGAATTTGTTCTCATTTAGCAGGAGCAGAAAGTATATCAAATTACAAGAGAATAACCGATCAAAAGAAAAAATTTAAAAATGTAAGAAAGAGAGTAAAAGAACTTGATTTATTCAATCCAAATTACCATTTAGCAAGTTCAGCAGCTACAATTCGATACCCAACAACAAGGTTAGATTTGGTAAGAGTTGGTATCTTACAGTTTGGATTTTTTCCAACAAAAGAGATATTGGTTCATTATTTAACCAAAGAAAAAATTGTAGAAAATCCGTTAAAAAGAATCATATCTTGGAAAACAGAAGTTATGGATATTAAAACGATAAAAGCAGGTCAGTTTATTGGCTATGGTACATCATACTTTACAAACCAAGAAACCAAAATAGCAATTATACCAGTTGGATATTCTTCAGGATATAGCCGTTCTCTTAGTAATAAAGGAAAAGTTTTAATAAGAGGACAACGACATAAAATAGTAGGAACCATTAATATGAATATGATGGCAGTAGATATAACACATGCCGATACTATTGAAAAAGGAGATGAGGTTGTATTAATAGGGAGTCAAGGTGATGTTGAAATAACAGTTTCATCATTCAACGATTCAATACAAATAATTAATTATGAATTATTAACACGACTTCCTGAGAATTTACCAAGAATAATAACAAAATAATTATGGCAGAATTAATTATATATTCTGAAAGAATAAAAGATAACATAAAAAAACTAAGTAATTTCTTTGAAAAAAATCATATCGAATGGAGCTTGGTAACAAAAGTTTTCTCGGGAGATAAAACATTTTTAAAAGCAATTTTAACTCCGGATGTAACTGAAAAAATAAACTCGATTGGAGATTCTAGATTAACAAGTTTAAGAAACTTAAGAGAGGTGAATCCAGATTTACGTACTATTTACATAAAACCCCCAGCAAATATTTATGCAGATGATGTGGTAGAGTACGCAGATATTTCTTTAAACAGCTCTTTATCTACTATAGAGTCACTTAATGAAGCAGCGAAGAAGAAAAATAAAATTCATAAAATTATTATCATGATTGAAATGGGTGAGTTAAGAGAAGGAGTAAAAAGAGATGATATTTTAGGGTTTTATGAAAAAGTATTCAATCTACCGAATATTGAAGTAATAGGTATAGGTTCAAATTTAGGATGTATGTACGGAGTAGAGCCTACTTATGATAAGCTATTGCAATTATCGTTATATAAAGAATTAATATCGGCTAAATTTAATAAGGATTTAAAATATGTGTCAGGCGGTACATCAATTACGTTACCATTGGTGGAAAATGGAGTCGCTCCTAAAGATATAAACCATTTTAGAATTGGAGAAGCTGCATTCTTTGGAGTAAGTCCGTTAGAGAATAAGCAGTTTAAAGATTTGCATACAGAAACATTTGAGTTTTATGCTAACGTAATAGAGTTGGAAAAGAAAAAAATAGTTCCCGATGGCATTATAAGTGAAGCAAGTATTGGACATACATCTACTTATGATGAAAACGATGTACAAGAAACATCGTACAAGGCAATTTTAGATTTTGGTTTATTAGATGTAGATAAAAATGATATTGAAGTTGAGGATAAAAGTATATCTTTTGTGGGAATTACTTCTGATATGTTAGTAATTGATGTTGGGTTGAATAAAAATGAAGCAGGAGATACAAAATATAAAGTAGGTGATAAAGTAAAGTTTACACTTAGCTATATGGGGGTAGCAAGATTGTTAAGTTCTAAATTTATAGATAAAGTTTATGTATAAAACAAAGATATCTACCCTCTACTTTTTTAGGGGGTAGATAGTAATGGTATTACCTAACCATGCTTGTAATTTATCATATATAATTTTTTGTTTTTCGTCAGAAAAATGTCTTATTCTAGTAGCATGATTTGCATTAGGTAATACCATTTTTAAGGCATCAACCTCTTTTTTAGGTATAGGAGCACAAGCGTACCAAGGATCATTTTCGCCGTAAATGTATAAAATTCGATTCCCTTTATTTTCTACATAATTGCGCACTTTTTTAATATAATTTGGGTTGTAGCTTATGTCAATATTTTTAGGAGCGAAACGCTTATTAGAACTACAGGTAACCACTTGAAGCAAATCTTTAACAGGTGTTAAGTCATATCCATAATACCCTAATTCTGTCATATGTTGATAAAAGGAAGGAAGGTAATAGTTATATCCCCAATCACTATAAACAGTAATATCAGAGTTCTTTATTAAAAAGTTAAATAATACGTTGATATCATCATTGTTCTCAGGTATTTTATCACACTTGCCATCTCCCCATTGCCAAAAAGAAAAAGGAAATTCTAATACAGCATATTCTAAAACTTCATTAAAAGGAACTTCATTAAAAGTAATCTCATTAGTCGTAGCATATTCTTTTAGTAATGGAATTATATCACTTCTTTTATGTAAAATAGCACGTTGAAATGTTTTAATTCTATCTCTACAAGTTTCATTCTTAATAGTATTTATGAAATCGTTAGTTCTAATATCTTCTGTACCGTTTATTAAAGGAGCTACGTAAGGCACAGTTACATCAATATCATTAGGAAAATTATATTTATAAATTAATGCAGTTTCTCCTCCTTTACTAATACCCGTAGAAATCCATTTATTCTTGTACAAAGATTTTAACTTCTCAACAATAAAGTGATAATCGTTTGTGGCATTATCATTTGTTAGATATTTCCAAGGAATTTCATCAGGTCTAGATTTTCCGTACATTCTGTATTCTACAATAACTTGATTACCCTTAAAAATCTTGCTTAATTCGGTAGTTCTATTATGGGAAGCATACCCATCTGTAACCAAAATAGTAGGGTTATTATAGTCACTATGTGATATGTAAATATATTGCTTAAAAGTACCTTCTTCCGGATGTTTATGATCCAAAAATTGATTTAAAATAACTTGATAAGACTCTATAAAATGATCTTCAGTTTTTATAGTATTAATTTTAGCATTAGGAAAAACTTCTTGTAGTTTACTTTTAAAAGATTTATTATTATTTGTGTTACATGAAAGTAAAACAGTAATAATAAAAGTAAAAAGAAAAGTAGGAATTAACTTCATAAAATAATTTTGTATAAAATTATAGGCTTTCATTTTTTTAAATCGATACTATTTTATCTAACAGTGTGCAAATATTAAGTAGTTTAAGGGTAGATTCTATCGCAAGATTTTAAAAAACGTACATTTAGCTATGGAACAAATTGTACAAATTAATAATCAGTTTATAGAAAGTAATACATCTTTTCAAGAGTTAATAAATGAACTTAAAAAAGCATTTTCGGACAACAAGGTACAAGTACCTTTAAGGCACCATCATGATTTTACAAATCCTAAAGCAACTCAAGATTCAACCTTACTTTTAATGCCTGCTTGGGACCCAGGAAAAACAGCAGGAATAAAAATAGTTACCGTTAGTCCAGAGAATCATCAATTTAACTTACCAGCTATTCATGGAACATATATTTTGTTAAATTCTGTAAATGGAACTATTAAAGCAATTTTAGATGCTAAAAGCTTAACAGCAAAAAGAACCGCGGCTGCTTCTGCTTTAGCATCTTCTTTTTTATCAAGAAAGAACGCAGATTCATTATTAATGATAGGTACAGGAGCTTTAGCTACTAATTTAATAAAAGCGCATTGTACAGTTAGACCAATAAAAAAGGTATATGTTTGGGGAAGAAACTATGAAAAAGCGAAAAAAATAGCAAAGCAGTGTAATAGTAATATTGTAAAAGTAGTACCAGTAGAGACAATAGAAGAAAAAATAAAGGAAGTAGCGATTATATCTTCAGCAACATTATCTAAAATGCCATTAATTAATGGTGATTTATTACAAAAAGGGCAACATATAGATCTTGTAGGAGCTTACAAAAAAGACATGAGAGAAGCTGACAACTCAGCTATACTTAAATCAACAGTTTTTGTGGATACTTTTCAAGGAGGGCTTAAAGAGAGTGGAGATATTGTAATTCCATTAAACCAAGGGATAATAGAAGAAAAAGATATTAAAGCAGATTTATTTAGGCTGTGTGCTAATAACATTTTAGCTAGGACATCAGAAGAAGAAATTACACTTTTTAAATCAGTAGGTCATGCTTTAGAAGATTTAATAGCGGCAAATTATTATTATAAACAATACATATAATGAATAGGAGTAAAACATATAAAAATATTATACAAAAAACAACATTTACTATTCCCAAAGATTGGATACAGATAGAAACTATCGATATGCATACTGGGGGAGAACCGTTACGAGTAATAATAAAAGGATTTCCAGACTTAGAAGGGAAATCAGTTTTAGATTATAGACGATTTTGTAAAGAAAATTATGATTATTTACGAACAGCTTTAATGTTTGAACCAAGAGGACATGCAGATATGTATGGATGTATTTTATTGCCTCCAAATGATGATGAAGGAGATTTTGGTATTATTTTTTTGCATAATGAAGGGTACTCAACTATGTGTGGTCATGCCATTATTGCAATCTCTACTCTTGCAATACACATGAAATGGATAGAGGTTGTAGAAGGAGAGAATATATTGAAAATAGATGCCCCTTGTGGTAGAATTGTTTCTTATACAGAGGTGAAAAACAATGAAGTAATAGGTGTAAAATTTCATTGTGTACCTAGTTTTGTTGTTGGCTTAGATCGTACAGTAAATGTAAAAGGGCTAGGAGAAGTTACATATGATTTAGCTTATGGTGGAGCTTTTTATGCATATGTAGACATGTGTAAAAATAACTTTGATTTTGATTTATCTGCAAGAAACTATAGAAATTTAATAAACGCAGGAATGGCTATTAAAAATGAAGTAATGTTGCAAGACAAAGAAATTTTACATCCTTTTGAGGATGATTTAAGCTTTTTATACGGAACTATATTTATTGATAATACTAAACAAATGTCTGGTAATGATAGTAAAAATGTATGTGTTTTTGCAGAAGGAGAAGTAGATAGATGCCCTACAGGATCAGGTGTTTCAGGGCGAATGGCAATTCACAAAGCAAGGAAAGAAATAGATTTTAATCAAGTAATGAGTATTGAAAGTATTACAGGTTCTACTTTCAAAGGTTCTGTAATCTCCGAAGAAAATTATGGAGCATTTAAAGCTGTAATTCCTCAAGTTGAGGGAACCGCATATATAACAGCCGTACAAACTTTTATAATAGACCCAAAAGATCCAATGAAAAAAGGGTTTATACTTCGATAAACCCCAAAATATTAATTAATTTTTGTGCATTTTTTAGCTAGCCAAATATTTTCTTCTTTAGTTAAGAAAGGAGAAAGTGTTTGGTAAACTTTACTATGGTAAGCATTTAACCAGTTTTTTTCATCAATAGTAAGTAAGTTTGCATTAATTAATGTGGTATCAATATAGCATAGTGTTAGTGGTTCAAACTCTAAAAAAATACCAAAACTAGAAGCCTTTTGTATTTTTGAAAGAACTATATTTTCTATCCTAATACCGAATTCTCCAGAAATATATAATCCTGGTTCAATAGTTGTTAGTTGGTTTTCAAAATGTGAACTTGTACCTCTTTCAGTTACTGTAGTGCTAGCAAATCCTTGGTCAGGTTCGTGTACCATACCAAAACTACCAATACCATGTCCTGTTCCATGTGGGTAATCTAATCCATTTTTCCATAATGGAGCTCTAGCAAAAGCATCTAATTGTACTCCTGTTGTTCCTCTAGGAAAAACAAGTTGTTCAAGTCCAATATAACCTTTTAGAACAGCTGTGTATGCTGTTGTTATTTTTTTACAAGGTGTGCCTCCAAGCCAAATAGTTCTGGTAATATCAGTAGTTCCATCTTCATATTGGGCACCACTATCTAATAATAAAATATTTTCATTTTTTACAAGCAAACAATTGTCTTTAGTAGGAGTGTAGTGAATGATGGCTCCATTTTTTATATAGCCTACAATTGTAGCAAATGACTCACCTTTATATAAATCCTGTTGTTGCCTAAAATAATTAAGTTTTTGTCCTATTTCATATTCAGAAACAACATTTTTACAGAGTTTTTTTTCAAGCCAAATAAAAAACTTAGTTAAAGCAACTCCATCTTTAATCATACACTTTTTGGAACCTTCAATCTCAGTAATATTTTTAACTGATTTAAGAGTTTTAGCATAAGATTTTTCAGAAATAAGGGTTCCTTTTAAATTAACAAAAGACTCATAATTTAAAGTAGAAAAGTCAACTATGTTTTTTTTATTATAAGTTATTTCAGACAGATAAGTTATGACTTCATCATAGTTTTTTATAAAAACATTATTAGCGTCAAAATCACTAATAACTTGGGGTGTAAATCTCTTTTTATCACAAAAAAAATAAATATCTTGTTTACCTATAAGAGCATAAGCTGTAACCAAAGGGGTATAGTCAACATCACTAGAACGAATGTTAAATAACCAGGCAATCTCATCTAATGATGAGAAGAAATAAAAATCTACATTTTTATCTTTTAACCTTTCCTGAATTTTTCTAATTTTAGATAAAGTTGAAGCTCCACTGTATTTAATTGAATGATGGTAAATAGGTGTATTAGGTAAACTAGGCCTATTTATCCATATATTTTTTGCAAAATTAGGTTGATTTTTAAGTTGTATGTTTTTTAAAGTTGTATGTGATGTTAAATAATTTATTTGTGATATGGAAAACAACCTAAAGTCTAAGCCAATACAAGTTTCTGTATTCAGTAAATTACATAACCAAGCTACATGTTCTGGAGCATGAGGAATAGATTGTTTATGTAGTTGTACTTCAGAAGTGTTGCACTCTTCTTCAAACTGTAAAAAATATCGAGAATCAGTCCATAAAGCAGCTCTATCTTTTGTGACAATTAGAGTTCCAGCAGACCCTGTGAAACCAGAAAAGTATTCACGAAGTTTCCAATGATCAGCCACATATTCCGATTGATGAGGGTCAGTTGATGGAATTATAAAGGCATCAATCTTTTGAATAGACATGAAGTCACGTAAAGCTTTTAATCTTTCATTAATCATAATAGCTTTTTTAAGAAAAACGTTCAATGTTAAACGGTTTTATATCTAAACTTGTTTTTTTATTACTTATGATTTCAGAAACTAATTTACCCGTTGCTGGACCTAGACTCCATCCCATCATCGCATGACCAGTAGCTACTGTCACATTTTTAATTTTTGAGAGTTTACCAATATATGGTAACCCATCTGGAGAGCAAGGTCTGAGTCCACTCTCTACATTATCAATGTCTTTTTTTGTAATTTGTAAATTGTCGTAATATTGTTTAGCGGCTTGAGTAATTGTATGTACTCTTTTTAGGTTTATTTTATTGTTAATACCAGCAATTTCCATGGTACCACCAAAACGAGTAAAACCATTCATAGGTGTTACAGCTACTTTTGCCTCAGTTAATATAGCAGGAATTGTAATACCCGTATTCTCTTTTATATTAACCCGATAGCCTTTACCTGCTTGAATAGGAATATTAATACCAAGTTTTTTAGCTATTCTTTGTGTCCATGAGCCAGTTGCTAATATAAATTCATCTGCAGTAATTGTATCATTAAGAGTATTGATATATTGTATTTTATTGTTTTTGATATGAAAATCAGTAACCTGTTCGTTAGCTAAAAAAGTTACATTATTTTGTGTTAAATATAGCTTTAACTGGTTCATGTACTCATTAGGTGTCATGTGAGCATCTGAATGATAGTAGATAGAACCTTTAATATTTAGTTTAATATTAGGCTCTAATTTTTGAGTTTGTTCTTTAGTTAAATGTTCTACTTTTAACCCTTCTTTTATGCCTAATTTTCCTATATTCCACTCTTCTTCCCCCATTTTATCAGTTTTATAATGCATTAATAAACCTTTATGTTGATAATGAAAATCAAAATCATTAGAAGTTTTAATTTCCTCATAAAGCTCTTTACTAAATACATTAATATTTTTGATAATAGGAATAGAAGTTGCAACTTTTTTATGTGTAGCAGATTTTTTAAATAACCATGCCCATTGAAAAAAGTCATAATCTAGCTGAGGTTTAATAGAAAAAGGACTTGTAGAGCTAAACATCCATTTAATACCTTTATTAATAATGCCTGGTGCGGCTAGTGAAATAATATGACTAGGTGTTATAATACCTGCATTAACATAGGAAGCACCCGAAGAAAAGTTAGATTTATCTATAACAGTTACCTTATGACCTTCTTTTTGAAGGAAATACGCAGTAGATAAACCTATAATTCCTCCACCAATTATAATACAATCTTTCAATAATGTAACGTTTTAATTGTTTATTAATTGTTTTTTACCAATAACCTAAAATTAATGATTTAAATAACTTGAAAACCATAAGCATATGGGTCATCTTTATCATCTATTATAATGTTATTATACCCATATACTTTTGCCCATCCTTGTATACTGGGAATAATAGCTGGTTTACCATTTAAAGTTGTTTCTTTTTCTACACGACCAATAAACTTACTACCTATAAAGCTCTCATGTATAAAGTCTTCTTCAATTTGTAATTTTCCCTTTGTAAATAATTGAGCTAATCTAGCAGATGTACCAGTACCACAAGGGCTTCTGTCAATTGCTTTATCTCCATAAAATACAGCATTTCTTCCTGATGAGCTTGGGTTTATTGGATCACCTGTCCATAGCATATGTGTAACGTCTCTAATAGTTTTATTCTCTGGATGAATAAACATGTCAGGATATTTTTCATTTATTCGATTTCGAACAACTTGAGAGTATTGAATAATTTTAGATGCTGTAAAATTGTGTACACCCGAAAAGTTTTTTTGAGGATCTACAATTGCATAATAATTTCCACCATAAGCTACATCGAAAGTAATTTCTCCTAAATCTGGACAATCTACTGTGAGTTCTTCAGCTGCTAAATAACTTTTTACATTTGTCAAACGAACCCAATCTACTTTTTTTCCGGTTTGCTGATATTCAATTTCAACTAAGCCAGCAGGAGCTTCCATTCTAATCTTTCCTGGAACTTTAGGTGTAACTAAGCCTTCTTCAATTGCTATAGTGATTGTTCCAATTGTTCCGTGACCACACATGGGTAAACATCCAGAAGTTTCAATAAATAAAATAGCAAAATCATTTTTTGGGTTGTGAGGAGGGAACAAGATTGAGCCACTCATCATATCATGACCACGAGGTTCAAACATTAAACCTTTACGAATCCAATCATACTCTCTAAGGAAATGTTGACGTTTTTCGCTCATGTTGGCTCCTATTAAGTTAGGACCACCTCCTGCAACAACTCTCACAGGATTACCACAAGTGTGTGCATCTACACAAAAAAAAGTTTTTTTCATCTTAAATTGAATTGCCAGCTTGTATTCTGTAGTAGAAAAAACCCTTCAAATTTTTCTATTTTGGAAAGACGAAGCTGGCTTTATTTCAATTTCTTTAGATGCTCCAAAAGTAAGGTTTTGAACTTACAGGTTTTCTAAAGAAATTATTAAATTTTATTATACTATTTTCTCTTTTGTTAGTGTACCGTTAACAGAACGTAAAATATATAAAGGGTTTTCGTTTTTTAGTTCTTGAGGAAGCAGATAATTAGGCCAGTCTTGATAGCTAAATGGACGTACCCAACGTTTAATAGAGTTGATTCCTACTGCTGTGAATCTGCTGTCTGTTGATGCAGGGTATGGACCTCCGTGAACCATTGATGGACAAACTTCTACACCAGTAGGAACACCGTTAAAAATAATTCTTCCAACCCTGTTTTGTAAAGCTGAAACTATAGTAGGGTAGTTAGCTACTTCATTATCATCTGAAATAACTGTTCCTGTAAGTTGCCCTTCTAAGCTCGAAATTATTTCTTCTAACTGTTTTTCGTTTTTACATTGAACCACAATAGAATATGGGCCAAATACTTCTTGGTGTAAAGTAGGATTGTCTAAAAAAGTTTTTCCTTTAACAGTTGTAACTATTTGAGAAGCATAGTTGGCTTGTGTTTCCTCTTTATAGTTAGTAACTACAGTTAATCCTTCTTGAGCAATAGCTTTAGATTTGTTACTCTCGTATGCTCCAACAATGTTTGGATGTAGCATACAAGTTGGATTGATTTCTACAATTTTTTTAGCTAAAGAATTAATAAAATTATCTAAACTATCGCTTTCTATTCCTAAGATCAATCCAGGATTCGTACAAAATTGTCCTGTACCTAACGTAATAGAATTTGCATAAGTACTTGCTATGCTTTTACTTCTATTTTGTAATGCTTTTGGAAGCATAATAACTGGGTTAATACTTCCCATTTCAGCAAATACAGGAATCGGCTCCTCTCGTTTTGCAGCTAAATCTAATAAAGCTCTTCCTCCGTGGATACTACCTGTAAAGCCAACAGCTTTTACTTTAGGGTGAGCTACTAATTGCTGACCTACTTCAATACCACTAGAGTTTAAGTTAGAAAAAACACCATTAGGCATTTCAGTTTTTTCAGCAGCTTTAATAATTGCTGAAGCTATAAGTTCACCCGTACCTGCATGCATTGGGTGCGACTTAACTATCACAGGACAACCAGCGGCTAAAGCAGCTGCAGTATCTCCACCTGCTGTAGAATAGGCAAGAGGAAAATTACTTGCGCCAAAAACAACTACAGGACCTAAAGGAATATTCATTTTACGTAAATCTGATTTAGGACTTGGTTCTCTATCAGGAGTTGCAGTATCGATAGTAGCCTCTACCCATGAGCCCTCTTCAACTAAATCAGCGAAAGAGCGTAATTGAAATACAGTTCTTCCTCGTTCTCCTTTTGCACGACCTTCTGGTAATCCAGATTCAGCACAATATGTTTGTATCAATTTAGTACCTAAGGCTAAAATTTCATCAGCAATAGCATTTAAAAATTCAGCTTTTCTTTTACCAGAAATAGTTTGGTATTCTTTAAACGCTGTTGTAGCTAAATCGACAGCATTATTAATCTCTTCTGGAGTCGCTTCGGTAAAAATATATTCATTTTCCTGGTTTAATTCAGGGTTAAATGTTTTATAAGTTGTACTTCCTAAATTCGATAACTGATTTCCTATATAGTTTTTTCCTGTAATCATATTTAAATTGACAAAGAGTTAATTAGTGAGTAGCTAAAGTTTTATAATTGGGTAAAGTTGGTCTGTTTTTTAAGCCTGTTTCTATTACGCTTAAAACGTGTTTACGCTCTTCACCAATTAATGGTAGCCTTGGTGCTCTTACGTTTTCAGTACCGATACCTGTAGCTACTTCTGCTAGTTTAATGTTTTGCACTAATTTAGGGTTTATATCTAATTCCAACAACGGTAAAAACCAACGATAAATTTCTAAAGCTTCTTGTATACGCCCCGCTTTTTGTAGTTCATAAATAGCTACTGTTTCTTTAGGAAAAGCACAAACAAGACCAGCAATCCAACCATCTGCACCCATTAATAAACTTTCCAAAGCTATTGTGTCTACACCAGTCATTATCTTTAATCGATTACCAAAACGGTTCTTAATTCTAGTTACATTAGAAATGTCTCTTGTAGACTCTTTTACAGCTTCAATATTATCATGTTTTAATAATTCTTCAAACATATCTAGTGTAACCTCAATCTTATAATCAACAGGATTGTTATAAACCATAATTGGAAGTGAAGTGTTTTTTGCTACAGCTTTAAAGTATTCTACTGTTTCTCTGTCCCCAGACTTGTATCTCATGGGAGGAAGCATCATTAAACCCTTTGCCCCATCTTCTTCAGCTTTTTGAGCTGCTTCTATGGCTGCTTTTGTAGTTTGTTCAGCTATGTTAATTAATACAGGTACTTTATTATTAACAAGCTTTACGGTAGTTTGGGTTAATATCCTTTTTTCATCATCAGATAAAGTACTAGCTTCTCCTAGCGTACCGCCTAATACTATGCCGTGTACACCAGCATCTAATTGTGCTTTTATGTTCACTTCAAACATATTTAAGTCTAGGGCATCATCATTTGTAAACTTTGTAGTTACTGCTGGCATTACACCGTTCCAATTTATACTCATTTTAGTATTGTTTTTTTGGCAAAGTTATAAGTGAAGAAGTGACTGTCTTAGCTTCAAATTACCTAATACTGGTATAATATTACCTTATTAATTATTTTGATTAGTATTTGTTAGTAGTATTTGCATATTTTTGAATACTAATAGTAGTTTTATTAATGAAAGTTTTACCCTTTAAAATACCAAAAACTCATAATATTGGTTTGATCTATCAGGAGGATAAAGAACAATTCTTTTATGATAAATTCCATCAGCATGAGGAAATACAATTATGTGTAATAGTGAAGGGAGAGGGAACTTTAATTGTTGGTGATACTGTTAATAAATATTCATCTGGAGATGTCTTAGTTATAGGAGGTAATTTACCACATGTTTTTAAAAGTGATGCTTCCGTTATTAAAGAGTCTTTTATGATTTCCCTTTTTTTTACAAAAGAATCTTTTGGGAAGAGTTTCTTCCAGTTAGATGACTTTAAAGAATTAATTCCTTTTTTTGAAAAATCTATATCAGGATTTAAACTCTTAAATAACAAAAAAAAAGTTATAAGAATTTTATTAAGTTTACAAAAATCAAGTAATCTTAATCGTTTCATAGGTTTACTAAGAGTTTTAAAAATTTTAGTTGATTCTGATACAATAGAGCTTGCTAGCTTTATCTACCCTAAAAGATATACAGATAATGAAGGAAAAAGAATGCGTGATGTAATGGATTTTACAATAAATAATTTTGAAAAAAATATAGATTTATATGAAATAGCAGAAAAAGCAAATATGACTCCCAATGCTTTCTGCAGATATTTCAAACAAAGAACAAATAAAACGTACTTTACTTTTTTAAATGAATTGCGTGTAGAGAATGCTTGTAAATTATTAGTGTCAGACAAAAGCCTTCCAATTAGCTCAATAGCATATAAATCAGGATTCAATAATTTATCTAATTTTAATAGAAAATTTAAAGAAGTTAAAGGAATAAGCCCTTCAATTTTTAGACATAAAAATATATAAATAGTTTTTTGAATAATAGTTATTTTGTTTCTTAAAATTTAACATAAAAAGCAATATTTCTTAATTATATTTGTTTTTTATTTTCAAAAAATTATGAAGAGGGTAATTGTTTCTGTTTTTTTTTTATTATTAAGTTTAGTTTACAATGTTTCAGCACAGGAAACATTACCAATTTATGCTGATTATTTGTCAGATAATGTATATTTATTACATCCTGCAGCTGCAGGTATAGGAGATTGTGGGAAAATAAGATTAACAGCACGTCAACAATGGTTAGGGGTAGATGATGCTCCTGCTTTACAAACAGCAAGTTTTCATACAAAGTTAGGAGAATACTCTAGCACAGGAGTTGGAGTAATTCTTTTTAATGATAAAAATGGATATCATTCACAAAAGGGAGTTCAAGGTACCTATGCTTATCATATAGATATGGGAAATGAAAACCTTTTTAATCAGTTATCTTTTGGATTGTCTTTTTCTGTGGTTCAGAATGAAAGAGATCAAAGGGCTTTTATAAACGATCCTACAGTAAGTCAGGTTATAGAAAGTGATTTTTATTTTAATGCTGATTTCGGAATGGCATATCATAAAAATGGGCTGTCATCTTATTTTACTATAAAAAATATTTTCTTATCAGCAAAAAACAATTTAAACCCAGATTTTGAATCATATAATCTTAGAAATTATATTCTTGGAGGAGGATACTTTTTTGGTGATAAAGAAAAGTTACAATTTGAGCCCTCATTAATGTTTCAATACAAAGAACAGACTAAAGAAAAAATAGCAGACATAAATTTTAAAGTATACAAAACACTAAATACAACTCAAATATGGGCTGCCTTATCTTATAGAAAGAGCTTTGGAGGAAATGTCTTTGGAGATTCACAATACGTAACTCCAATAGTTGGAGTTAATTATAAAAAATGGATGTTTGCTTATACTTATACACAGCAAACAGGTGATGTAGTATTTTCAAATGGAGGTTTTCATCAATTATCATTAGGTGTAAATCTATTCTGTACTAAAAGAAGAGCAGCTGCGTGTCCTAATATTAATGGAAGTTTTACGTATTAAAAATTTAAGAATTTTATTGTACTATTTTTATAGTCTTTCAACATTGATTTTAAAACATCAGCCTCTTTGTTAATATAAAATGTGTTTTCGGTAACTTCATTACTATTATTTAGTAAATTTTGTTGAAGTAAAACATTTTTTACTTGTCTGGCTACAGCTTCGCCAGAGTCAATAATCTTTACATTTTTACCCGTAATTTTTTGTATTTGAGGTAATAAATAAGGATAGTGAGTACAGCCTAAAACAATATAGTCACATTTTTTATCTAGCATTGGTGTTAGGTACTTTTTTAATAATAAAGTCATCTTATTAGAATAGATGTTTCCATTTTCTATAAGTTCAACTAATCCTTCTCCTACTTGTTCAATAATATTAATTTGATCATTTAAACTTGAGGTTGTTTTTTCAAACAAAGCACTATTTAAGGTTCCTTTAGTAGCCAATATACCAATAGTACCCGTTTGAGTTTGTAATGAAGCTGGTTTTATAGCAGGTTCTATACCAATAAAAGGTATTTTATAATTAGCTCTTAGATATTCAATGGCATTAGTAGTAGCTGTATTACAAGCAACAACTATAATTTTGGCTCCTTTATCAATTAAAAATTCAGTATTTTTTATTGATAAATTAACTATTTCTTGTGTTGATTTTTGACCATATGGAGCATTTTTACTATCTGATAAATAAATAGTGTTTTCTTTTGGCAGTAGCTGATGGATTTCTTTCCAAATAGATGTACCTCCAATACCAGAATCAAAAATACCAATAGGTTGTTGTGTAATCATTTTCATACGTATAACAAAAATAAAAATCCTGCTGTTTAAACAGCAGGATTTTTATATAAATATATGTATTCTTTTTAGAATCCTAATTTAGCTCTTACAGCATCATAAATATCTTCTCCTTTGTCGTAAACGATTAAACCTTTACCTGGTGCAGCATCGAAAACGTATATAATTCCTTTTTCAGAAGCAACAGCTTTAATAGCATCTTCAGCTTTCTTTAAAATAGGAATAGTTTTTTCTTGATATTTCTTTTGCATTTCTTTACCAGCAGCTTGTTCAGCTTGGCTAATTCTTAATCTTTCTTGTTGAACTTCAACAGCTCTTTTTTGGTTTACCTCTTGTGTTTGACTTTTACCTTCAGCTTCATATTTCTTCATTTTAGCCTCAAGTTTCTTATACATTGTTTCAATGTCATCACGGTATGTTTTGTTTAGCTTTTCTAGTTCTGCTTTCATAGCTTTTGTAGCAGGCATTTCAGCTAATAATTTATCAGTGTTAATATGTGCAGTTTTCTGTGCATTCGCCACACCACCTAATCCAACCGTAAAAATTGCAACTAATAATAACGTTTTTAAATGTTTCATCTTTGTTTAATTTAATTAATGTTATTTTATTCTTGATTTATTTGTTCTGTTTTGTTTCCTCTTCTTTTTTCTTTCTAGCTTCTTCTTGTGCTTTTAATAAGGCTTTCCTCTTTTCTTGTAAAAGTTTTCTTTTATTAGCTCTTTCTTCTAAACGTTGTTTTCTTTTTTCTTCTATTTGTTTAATTTTAGCAAGTCTATCAGCTTCTTTTTTCTTTTTTAATTCTTCTCTTTTAGCTATTTTTTCTTTTTGTTCGTCACTTAAATTATCATTTTTAAGTAATGACTTTTTAGCTTCAATTTTATCCTTTTTAGCTTGCCTTCTTTGATCGATATTAATCATTTGTACAACAAGGTCGCTAATATCGTGTTTTTTGTTGGAATATAGCATAACTAAATCGCTAGATTTATCAAAAACAAAATCGTATTTTTTTCTAGAAGCAATCGTTTGTACAGCATTGTATACTTGGTCTTGCACGGGTTTTACTAATTGCTTTCTTAAATTGTACATGTCACCGTTTGGACCAAAATATAAAGACTCTAATCTTCGTAAAGATTCTTGTTTAATACTGATGTCTTCTTCACGCTCTTCAATTAAATCTTTAGTTAAAATGGCTTTTTCGTTAGTTAAATCAACTTTCAAAACTTCAATAGCACGAGCCTCTTTATCTAGTTTAGATTTCCATTTTTCTACTTTAGCATCTAAAGAGTTTTGTGCTTCTAAATATGCTGGGATACTTTGAAGAATATACTCCATATCAATGTAAGCTATACGTTGATTTTTTTGGGCAGCGGTTATACTTGCTATAAGTAAAAGAACGATTGATAAAATACTTTTTTTCATTTTTGATATAATGTGTTTAGAAAAAACCGTGCCAAAACCTAGACGCATTATGAATGCATGATTTTAGAACTGTCTTCCAATTATAAAATGGGTTTGCCAACCAGATTTTTCGGTTAAGCCAGGTAAAGGATCAAAACCATGAGCGAAATCAATACCTAATAATCCAAATGCAGGCATAAATATACGAACACCTACTCCAGCTGAACGCTTTAACTTAAACGGATTAAATTCGCTAAAATTGTCATAAGAATTACCTGCTTCTAAAAAGCCTACAGTGTAAATCGATGCAGTAGGCTTATCTGTAATAGAATAACGCAGTTCTAATTGAAATTTGTTATAAATAGCCCCACCATCAATAGAAGAGATACGGTTGTTCTCATATCCTCTTAATCCAATTGTTTCACGACCATCTAATTGACCTTGTGCAATACCGTCTCCTCCCACAAAGTATCTTTCAACTGGTGTTAAGCCTAATTCATCATTGTAAGAACCTAAATAACCTACTTCGAAATTAGACATTAATACTAACTTGTTAGCTAAGGCTGTATACCACTTACCTTTAGCAGAAATTTTATAGTATTCTAACCATCTGTATTTATCAGCTAAATAAGCTTGTCTTTCATCAGAAGTTGGGTTCGTAGGCTCAGTGTAGTCTTTTCCATTAACTAATGAATAAGGGAAAGTAGCTTTAGCTTTTAAAGTAAATTCAGAACCGTAAGTAGGGAAAATTAAACTAGGACCTGCAGAATTACGGCTAAGTGCTACTGTATATGCTAAGTTGTTTAAATCTCCTTGGCTAAGAATATTATTAGAAGAACCTACACGATAACCATAGTTTTGTAATTCTATTCTTTGATAACTAATGTTTTGAGAAAGAGTAAAATAATCATCAGGCCATTTTAAACGTTTACCTAAACCTATAGATGCACCAATTATACTAAGACTTTCATCTTTATTTACATCGTTCGTAGTAAAATCATAACGATATTGATTTGAAAAATATACAGAGAAAGATAAAGATTGAGGTGTTTTACCGCCTAACCATGGCTCTGTAAAAGAAAAACTATAGGTATTGTAAGTTCTACTTGCTTGTAAACGAAGAGAAAGTTTTTGACCATCTCCCATAGGTAGTGGCTTATAAGCATCTTTATTAAAGATGTTTCTAACTGAGAAATTGTTAAAAGAAAGACCTAAAGTACCTATAAAGGAACCACCACCATAACCTCCTTGTAACTCAATTTGACTTCCTCCTTTTTCAACAACAGAAAAATCAATATCAGCAGTTTTATTCTGATAATCAGGTTTAACATCTGGTGTTACATTAGTGTCGAAGAAACCTAATTGTCCAATTTCACGAATAGACCTAATAATATTTTCACGGCTAAATAAATCTCCCGGCTTAACACGTAATTCTCTGTAAATTACATGGTCGTTTGTTTTATCGTTACCCGTTACTGTTACCTTTTTTATTGTTGCAGGTTCATCTTCTCTAATACGAACTTCAACAGTAATGGAGTCATTTTCTACTTTAGTTTCTACAGCGTTTACTTGAGAGAATAAGAAACCATTATTATGATAGAGAGTTTGTATGTCTTGAGAAGTAGGTGTACCATCTCCAGAGATACGCTCTTTTAAAACCTTTCCATTGTAAATATCTCCTTTGTCTATTCGGAGGATGTTACTTAACTGTTCATCTGTATATTGTTTATTACCAATAAAAACAATTTCATCAAAACGGTATTGACGGCCTTCTTCAACTTCAATTTCAAGATTAATGGTATTGTCATCATTCCAAACAACTTTGTCAGATAAAATCCTAGCATCACGATATCCGTTTTCGCTGTATTTTTCAAGAATACTTTTTAAATCTTCTTTATAATCATCTAAGATATATTTAGAAGCTTTCCAAAAACGACCAAAAACTTTACGTTTGGTGTTTTTCATGGCACCACGCAAAGTAGCGTTAGACATGGCTTTATTGCCAGTAAAATTAATTTCTTTAATCTTTATACGATTACCCCTATCGATAAAAATAGACATGCTAACAGTGTTAACATCAGAAGTGTCTTTTTTAGTATCTAATGAAACCTTTGTTTTTAAGAAACCTTTATCTGTATATTTCTTTTTAATAAAGTTGCGAGTGGTAACAATAAGGTTATCTGTGACCATTACCCCTTTTTTTAATTCTGTTTCTTTTTTTATCTCTTTAATTTGTGATTTTTTTATCCCAGAAATGGTAACTCCAGTTAATTGAGGTAACTCAGTTACATCAAATTGAAGATATACTGTTTCACCATCGCGTTTAGATAAATAAACATCTACTTCACTAAATTGTTTACTTTCATATAGCTTTTTAATGGCACTTGTAAGTTTGTCTCCTGGTAATTTAATTGGTTGTCCTTCAACTAAACCAGTATATACTCTTACTGTTTGTTCGCTAAATTTTTGTAAGCCAGTTACAGTTATACCTCCTAAAATATACTCTTTTCCTTTTTCGTAGGAAATAATATTTGTGACAGTACTGTCTTTAGGAGTTGTGTCTTGCGCTTGAGTAGTCACCACAAATAGGGTGATAAAAAATACTAGTAAATACGAATATTTATTCATTTGTTTCAATCTGTTCACTGGTTTTTCCAAATCTTCTTTCTCTATTTTGATAATCAATTATTGCGTTATAAAGATGTTGTTTTCTGTAATCAGGCCATAGTACATCAGTAAAATATAACTCAGCATAAGCCATTTGCCACAGTAAATAATTGCTTATTCTTTGTTCCCCACTTGTACGTATCATTAAATCAACATCGGGCAAATTAAACGTATATAAATGATTATTTATAATTTTCTCGTTAATTTTTTCAATTTCTATCTCGTTATTAACAACTTTTTTTGATATGTTTTTGATAGCATTAACAATTTCCTCTCTTGAACCGTAGCTTAAAGCAAAGGTTAAAGTAATTTTAGTATTGTTTTTAGTTGCATCAATAACCTTACTCAATACTTTTTGGGCATTGCTTGGTAAATTTGCTAAGTTACCAATAGCATTGACTTTTACATTTTTACGTTGAAATTCGGGGAGTTCTTTTTTTAGAGTAGTTACCAATAAACTCATTAAAGCATCTACTTCTAGTTTTGGGCGATTCCAGTTCTCGGTTGAAAAGGCATACAGGGTTAAAAATTTAACACCAAGCTCAGAAGCAGTATCAGCTGTTTCTCTAATAGCTGTTAAAGCATTTCTATGTCCAAAAACACGTTGCATACCTTTACCTTTTGCCCATCTACCGTTACCATCCATAATAATGGCTATATGGTTTGGTACTTTTTGTAAATTAATACGCTGTAGTTTTTCTTCCATAATTATTGTGCTATTCCACCAAAGCAAGGTGGTCTTCCAAAGGTATATACAATAGAAACTCCTGAGAATACATACCAGTCATTTCCATTACCCCCAAAATCTAGTGAGTTTATTTTATCTGTTGTAAAGTCTAAATCGTCTACGAATGTGAATCGTATACCTGTTTCAAAAGCAATGGCAAAATTATCGGTTAATCTTCCCTTTAATCCAATACCTACAGGAATAGTATATGAAAATTTGTTTTTTAAGAGAACTGTATTACTTGATGAAGTTGGTTCTGGACTTTTGTAATTAAAAGCAGCAATTTCAGCTAATATATAAGGTGTAAATGAAGTTCTGTAATCGCTGATGTTATAATCAAAGAAATTAAATTCTACTCCAGCTGCAAATTCATGAATGGTGTTTGAAAAGCTAATACCTCTGTTTTGGCGAAAAGCATTATCAGCATTGTTATCATTATCAGAAATAGGCATGTAAGTATATGTTCCTCTTAAGGCAATTCTTGGGTTTAGGTTATACTTGTATATAAGACCACCAGCAAACTCATTAGGGTGTATGTAATTGGTACTACCAATATCACCAACATAGTTAGAACCACCGGCAAAGAAACCAATTTCGTGTGTTTGTGATTGTAAAGGTGTTACTACACAAGCCAATAATATTAATAAAATAAGTCCTCTCATTGTAAAATAGCGTGCAAATATAGGGAATTGAATTTGCTTTAAAAAGTTAATAATCTGTCTTTTTGATTAACTTTTTTTTTACGGTTTTATTGTAATCATTATAGTTATAACGATTCATTTCGTATGTCTTCTCCCCATAAAAGTTTTCCGCGCAAGGTATTTAAATAAGATTGATTCTTTGGTAAAATACTTTTTATGGTAAATGGTGCTTTTTGTATTTTTATTTCAGTTCCTAAGGAAACAGTGGTAATGCGTGAATCTAGAGAGATTAAAAAATCTTTTTCTCTAGCACTTACTTCTAAAAGAATATCAGTATCATCTGGAATAACCATTGGACGCGCATTTAAATTATGTGGTGCAATGGGAGTAATAACAAAGCTTTTTGAATTAGGTAAAATAACAGGACCATCACAACTAAGTGAATATCCTGTAGAACCTGTTGGTGTTGCTATAATTAATCCATCAGCCCAATAATTTGTTAAATATTCTTCGTTTAATGAGGTTTTAATTCCAATCATAGAAGTTGTGTTTCTTCTAGCAATAGTAACCTCATTAAGAGCAAAGTTAAGTTCAGAAAAATCTTCTGTTGTAGGAGAAGTTTCTATTTGTAATAAAGATCGTTCTTGAAGTGTATATTCTTTTTTAAGCATTAAGTTAATTGCTTCTTCAATTTGATCTTTTTGTATGGTGGCCAAAAAACCCAAACGCCCCGTATTAATACCCATAATAGGAATATCTAAATCTCTAATGTAGGTTACAGCTCTCAAAATAGTACCATCTCCACCTATGGTAAACATTACATCAAAAGTGTTTGATAAGTCATTAAAATGTGCGTAGGTAGGATACTTTTTATTTAGTGAATTCTTTTCAAGAAATAAATTATAGAATTGTTGTTCAAAAAAAACAACAATATTATGTTTTTCTAAGATAGTTAAAAGAATTTTAACCTCTTTATCTGCAAGTGTAGTATATGCTTGACCGTAAATAGCGACTTTTTTCACTGTTAAAATTTTGTGTTGGTTATTGAAAAAATTACATATCCAAGTACTTTCTTAAATAAGCAGCTCTATCTTTAAGTTCTTCTAAATAAAAATCATCTTCGTGTTGTGTAATAACGTTGTAACCGTACCTACGAAATGTTTGAATAATTTCATTTATTTCTTCTGAAACAACTTTAAGGGTTACTTCAATGCTATTTATGTTTTCTGAAGAAATATATGCACCTAATAATTTACCGTTATTGGCTTCAACTATTTGAGCTACTTGCCCCATAGAATAATCTGTTTTATTCTTGTCAATAATTAAAGTATCACTTTCATTATGTAAAAAAGGGCTGTTAGCAAAAGCATCTAAAATATCACTCAATTCATAATAGCCTACATAATGCAGGTTTTTATCTATAACAGGAATTAAATTCGAGTCGTTATCAGCAAATAAAGTAATTAAATCGAGTAGTGTAGCATTTTCATTTGTGTAAAAATGATCTAGTAAATAAGAGTATTCACTCAGTGTACGATTTTTATTTTCAATAGTTTGAATATCACTTTCAGGTAAACAACCTATTAATCTGTCGTTTTCAACAACAGGAATATGAGTTATAGGTAAATCATTACACAGCTTTTGAGCACTTTTCACTGTGTCGTTTAGCGTAAGTGCTTTAATTTCTTTTAATATAAAATCATTGATTTTCATTACTACGAATATAGTTTAAAATGTTTGAATGCGTTACCTTTGTCCTATAATTTTACAACATGACAAAGTTAAGTGTTAATATTAATAAAATAGCTACACTTCGTAATTCTAGAGGTGGTAACGTGCCTAATTTACTAAAAGTAGCAACTGACATACAAAGTTTTGGGGCCGAAGGAATCACAATTCATCCAAGGCCAGATGAACGTCATATTCGTTACCAAGATGCTTATGATTTAAAATCAATTGTAACAACTGAATATAATATTGAAGGAAATCCAATTGATAAATTTAAACAAATGGTGTTAGAAATTAAACCAACACAAGTAACGTTGGTGCCTGATAGCGTTGATCAACTTACATCTAACGCTGGTTGGGATACTATAACACATCAATCGTATTTAAAAGATGTGATTGCTGAGTTTAAAGAAGCAGGAATTAGAGCATCAATTTTTATTGATACAAATTTAAAGTTAATTGAAGCTGCTGCTAAAACAGGAGCCGATAGGGTTGAGTTGTATACAGAGGAGTTTGCCACGCAGTACGATAAAGGAAACAAAGAAGTGGTAAAACCATACGCGGAAGCTGCAATTTTAGCAAATGAATTAGGTTTAGGAGTTAATGCAGGTCATGATTTAAGCTTAGATAATATTCAATTTTTTAAACAAAATATTCCTCATTTGGCTGAAGTGTCTATAGGGCATGCGTTAATATCTGAAAGTTTATATTTAGGCTTAGAAAATGTTGTGAATATGTATTTACATCGTTTGCAATAATTATGGAAGTATTACATTCAAAAATCATTGGAGAAGGATCCCCGTTACTTATTTTGCATGGATACTTTGGTATGGGAGACAATTGGAAATCGCATGCCAATAAATTTGCAGAAGATGGTTTTGAGGTGCACTTAATAGATCAGCGTAATCATGGGCGAAGTTTTCATTCGGACGCTTTTGATTATGAGTTAATGGTAGGAGATTTGTATAATTACATTCAATATCATAATCTTAAAAAAGTAGATTTGTTAGGGCATTCTATGGGAGGAAAAACAGTAATGTTATTTGCAACCGAATACCCTGAGTTAGTAAATAAACTAATTGTAGCCGATATTTCTCCAAGAATGTATCCGCCACATCATCACGAAATTTTAGCGGCGTTAAACTCCGTAGATTTTTCGGTGCAAACCTCACGTAAGTTAGTAGATGAAAAATTAGCTGAGTTAATTCCAGAAAAAGGAATCCGTCAATTTTTAGCAAAGAATGTGTACAGAAAAACGAAAGACGAATTAGGGTTTCGTTTTAATTTAAAGTCGTTAACAGAAAATAATAGTGAAGTAGGTGTTGCGTTGCCGTCTTTTACAGTTTTTGAAGGAAAAACGTTGTTTTTGCGTGGATCGAATTCAGGATATATATCAAAAGAAGATGAGCCATTAATTCAGGCACATTTTCCAAAAGCAGTGATAAAAACAATACTCAATGCTGGACACTGGCTGCATGCTGAAAATCCAGAATATTTTTATAAAGAAGCTGTAACTTTTTTAAAATAAAAGCGAGGAGGAATTTATTAATCCCTAGTCCCTCGCTTAAAATAATCGCCCCCCGGCGAAAAACAAAAAAATTATTAAGGGAAATCACTGTTTATCTCGTCAATTAAATAGTTGATATTGTCATCAATTATTTGTTGGTTTTTCATGTAGTTGTAAAAAACATTTACTATAGCTTTTTCAACAATTAAGTTTTTCCTTTTACCTGAGTATACTTTTTGTATGGTTTCTAAAGAGAAATCATGACCGTTTTTACTCAAGTAGTTTTTTACCTTGTCGCGGTATTTAGGTGGCTTAATTTTTTCTAATTCTTTTCGTTGTGTAGCAGTTATCATAAAAACTCAAGTTGTTTTTTAGAAGTTGATAGCACTTTTTAATTTATATTTGTACGTATTGTGTACTTATTACGAAGTAAAAATACAAACAAAAATCTAAATACGAAAACAAAATTAAATAAATTTTAGAAAAAAGTTATTTTTAATGAGCGACTTTGTAGATGAAACATATAAAAGGGTAGAGGAGGTGATTAACTATAAAAGGTTAAATATAAGGTCTTTTGAAGAAATTATTGATGTTTCTAACAACTCTATTGGAACGGCAATACGAAGAAAATCATCATTTAAAAGTAATGTTTTAAACAAAATTCTACATTCTTTTCCTGAAATAAACCCAACTTGGTTATTAACAGGTAAAGAAGAAATGCTTTTGTCAGTAACAAACGAACCTTCTTCAATATATAAAATCAAAGATATTAATAGTCGTTTAAAAGATAGTTTGTTGTATTTGTTACAAGAAGATAAAGAAGTTAAAGAGGCAATAGCCAGTCAAGTAGCGAAGGTGTTAAAAGAATAACTAGCTAATCTAATTACTTGTTTTGGTTAAACTTTCTAAGGCGTAATATAATCTATTTTGAGCATTATCTTGCGATCCAAAGATAGATCTATACACTTCACCATTAGGGGTCATTAGTACCCATTGAGGTGTTCCTTCCGAATTAAAAAAATCATACATTTTGTGGTTGTTATCTATATAAATAGGGAACGGGAGTTCGTTTATAGTAAAAATACTCAAGATATCATCCCTGGTAACATTGTTACTGCTAAAGTTACTATGAATACCAATAACTTCAATATCTTTGTATGCTTGTTTAAACTTATAGGCTAGTGGAATGGCTCTACCAGTGCAACCTAAACAAGCATTGTTGTAAAACAACAATAATAGAATTTTGTTAGCATACTTTTCAAGTAAGTTAACTTCGTTTTGATTAAAATCGGTTACTTTTATTGAGGTTACAGGTTTGATAGAGTTATTTTTTAATAGCTCAAAAGTACAAAAAGTTAATTGTTTAATTTATAAGCATTTTTAACCATTCTCTTAACAACTAACCTATGAAAAGGTTTTATAAGCTTCATGTATACTTCACCTTTTTTATTATTGTATTCAACCAACGTAATAACGTTGATGTTATAAAAAGGATCGTGATTGTTGTGTACGATTGCTCTAAAATTTAAATGAGTGTCATTAGCGCCTAATACAACTTCATTACTTGATATAGAAAAAATTTTAAAGAAACTTACATATCCGCCAACATCAAACCGCTCGTTATAATCATCAGGGTAGTTGTTTTTTAAATTAAAAAAAGCAGCAATTTTATTACGTAATTTAAATAAAAAGTCTACCCAAACTGGAGGTTTATTAAAAATTAAATTTACAATTTCTTCTATTGTGTTTGTATGATTAGTGGTAGAGAATGTGTCATGAAAATTTATTGTAGGAAGTAGTTTTTTAATGTCTTTATTCAAAAGAGTTTTATCTTCTTTAACTTTTTTCATATTACTAATCTCATAAAAATATGAATGTAAATATATAAATAGTAATTGTAGAATTTTAGTATATAGCTATTTAAATTTTAACATAAACTAGTATTTTTTTAACCAAAAAAAGAAAGTTGAGTTATTGTTTGTTTTTACCTAAAGTATATGCTTTACGTAACCATAAGTTTCTTTGTTTAGGAGTTGAATCTTTTATTACTGAAAAGAAAGTAGTTTTTACAGGAGTTATACCGCAAAATTCTAAGGTTCCCTTTTTAAACTGTCTAATAGCGGGTCTTTTCATAAAAAGATAATCATACCAGCTTGGGGTGTCAGAAGTTATGATAAGTCGAGCAGTTTTACCTTTTAAAAGTTTTTTAGGAAAAGGTTTTCCTTCAATAGGTTGAAAAGTTATTCCTGGTAAAAAAGTTCTATCAATAAAACCTTTCATTATAGCAGGGTAACCAGCCCACCAAATAGGAAAAAACCATACAATATGATCTGCTTTTTTAATTTTAGTTAAAGCTTCTTGTAAATCAAGTTCAAGTTCCGTTCTTTTTCGGTAACCAAATTTAAGGTTGGGATTAAAGTTTAAGTCAGTGATGGTAATTTCTTCAATAATAGCATCGGTTTCCAAAACGCCTCTTTTGTAAGAAGCTGCCAGTGCATGGTTAAAACTTTCTTTATCAGGATGTCCGTTTATTAATAAAATATGCTTCATAATATAGTTAAGATTATAATGCAAAGTACGGGTGGTTTTACAAGTCTAAAAAGGACAATTGTCTAATAAAAAACCGATTTTCTAATTCGGCTTAAATGTCGTTGTGTAATTCCTAAATAAGAAGCTAGGTACTGTAATGGGATGGTTTTTAAGTAGTTTGGGTGCGTTTCTAACAGTTTTTTGTAACGGTTTTCAGCGCTTTCATTTTGCAAAACAAATATTCTGTTTTCAAGATTTATATATTCTTGCTCAGCAAATATTTTAAAAAGGCGTAGCCAATTGGTACTTGAGTTTTCTAGTGCTACAAATTGTTCTTTGGTAATGATGTATAGTTCAGCGTTGGTTAACGCTTGAATATTTTCATTAGTTTTTGTTTGAGAAATAAAAGATGAATATGCAGTAACAAATGAGTTTTCTGATAAAAAACAATAAGTAGCTTCTTTTTCGTCAGACGAATGATAAAACGACCTAAAAATACCAGAAGTTATAAAAGCTACTTCTTTGCAAGTGTTACCTTCTTGAATAAAAAAATCACCTTTGTTAAGTTTTTTATATCTAACTAAATTTACAAAGTTGTCTATTTCTTCTTCGTAAAGAATATTATAAGAGGCCAAGTGTTTTTTGAGCATTTTATTGTTTTAATTAAAAATAAGACGAAGTTAAAATAAAAATCCATCAAAAATTAAAACAAAGCTTTAAACCTGTCAAAACAGCAGGTTTCTGTTTTGGTATGGTTATGGTAAAGTATATGAAGTGTTACGAATTAATAGTTTCAGTGAAAAAGAGTAAATTTATAATTCATAACCAATTAAATAAAAAAGAAATATGAAAACATTTTTAAAAGTATTGTTAACGGCATTAGCAGTAATTGTATTGGCAAATATTTTACCAGGAGTAACAGTAGCTAGTTATACAACTGCAGTAATTGTAGCAGTAGTAATTGCGTTGTTAAACCTGTTTGTACGTCCGTTGTTAGTGTTTTTTACACTACCAGCAACCATCGTTACATTAGGGTTATTCTTATTTGTGATTAATGCAGTGATTATATTATTGGCAGATAAATTAGTGTCAGGATTTGCAGTTAGCGGATTTTTTACAGCACTCTTGTTCAGTGTGTTGCTGTCAATTTTCAGATCGTTAATGTTTTCACTATTAAAAGAAGGAGACGAATAAGTAACCTAAAACATTAAAAACTAGAAAATAAGGGAAGTAAAAAAGATAATATTCTTATAACTAAAAGTCTTGGTTATCAATAAATAAAGTAGTAATTTTGCACCCGATTTTTTAAGAAACAGATTTTTAAGATGAATATAACAAAAGAAAACGTAGATGCATTAAATGCAGTTGTAAAAGTTGATATTGTTGCAGAAGATTATCAAGATAAAGTAACAAAAGTATTAAACGATTACCGTAAAACAGCTAACATTCCTGGTTTTAGAAAAGGTCATGTACCAATGGGAATGGTAAAGAAGCAGTACGGAAAATCAGTAATGATTGATGAGGTAAACAAGCTTTTACAAGAGTCGTTAAACAAATTCTTAGTTGAAGAGAAGTTAGATATCTTAGGTAACCCATTACCAAGAGTTCAAGAAGATTTCAATTGGGATGCTGATAAATTCTCTTTTGAATTCGAATTAGGATTAGCTCCTGAGTTCGACGTAAACTTACAACCAAAAAACAAAGTAACTCAATATAACATTGTTGCTACAGACGAGTTAATCGAGAAAGAAGTTGAAAACATCCAATCTCGTTACGGTAAAATGTCAGCTAAAGACGAAGTTGCTGAACAAACTAATGTAACTGGTACTTTTGTAAACGAAGAGAAAGAAATCAACAAAAAATCTACAATTTCTGTAAAAGATATTAAAGGAAAAACAAACTTAAAGAAGTTTGTAGGTGCTAAAGTTGGAGACGTTTTAGAATTAAAAACTAAAAACTTATTTGAAGACGAGCACAAGTTACAAGGGGCTTTAGGAGTATCTCACGAAGAGGTTCATGACTTAGATATTCCTGTAACATTTACTATTGAAGAAATTACTGAGATAGAACCAGCAGAATTAGATCAAGAGTTATTTGATAAGTTATTTGCTGATGGAAGTGTAAAAACTGTAACTGAATTAAAAGATAAAATTAAAGAAGACGCAGAAAAGCAATTCCAACAACAAGCAGATCAACAATTGTTAAACGCAATTACCGAGAACTTAGTGGATAACACAAAGTTTGATTTACCAGTTGAATTCTTACAAAAGTGGTTACAAACTGCAGGAGAAAAAGAATTAACTGCTGAAGAAGCTGTTGAAGAATATAACAAGTCTGAAAAAGGATTACGTTACCAATTAATCGAAGGAAAGATTATGAAAGATAACGACATCAAATTAGACTATGCAGAGTTAGTAGACTATGCAAAAGGATTTATTAGAGCTCAAATGGCTCAATTTGGAAACATGAATCCAGAAGAAAAAGAGTTAGATGATATCGCAGGAAGAATCTTACAAAATCAAGACGAAGCTCAAAAATTACAATCTCAATTAATAAGCCAAAAATTATTAGCTTTTTATAAAGAAAACATGAGCTTTGATACAAAAGAAGTTTCTTACGAAGATTTCATTAAAGAAGTATACAAGTAATAGTTAATTACTAAAATTATAAATAAAAACCTGAATGTACATTCAGGTTTTTTTAGCCATTAACAGTAACAAAATACTAAAGAAATAGTTCTTATATTTACATCTTTATAACCCAAAAACATTTTAAAAATGGATTACGGAAAAGAGTTCGAAAAATACGCAACAAAACACCACGGAATAAATAGTAATTACTTAGGAAAAATAACAAGTAGCTTAACTCCATATATTATGGAAGAACGCCAAATGAACATTACTCAAATGGATGTTTTTTCTCGTTTAATGATGGATAGAATTATTTTTTTAGGTACTGGAATTAATGACCAAGTAGCCAATGTAATTCAAGCACAATTATTGTTTTTAGAAAGTGTAGATGCATCAAAAGATATTTCAATTTACATTAATTCACCAGGAGGTGGTGTATATGCTGGTTTGGGTATTTACGATACTATGCAATTTATTAAACCAGATGTAGCAACAATTTGTACAGGTATGGCTGCTTCAATGGGAGCTGTATTAATGTGTGCAGGAGAAAAAGGAAAGCGTTCAGCGTTACCACACTCTCGTATTATGATTCATCAGCCACTAGGTGGAGCACAAGGACAAGCATCTGATATTGAAATCACAGCTCGTGAAATTTTAAAATTAAAAGATGAGTTGTACGAAATCATAGCTAAGCACTCAGGTCAAACAGTAGAAAAAGTAAACAAAGATTCTGATAGAGATTATTGGATGAAGGCCGACGAAGCAAAAGCATACGGTATGGTAGACGAAATTTTAACTAGAAAATAATAAACAAGCTAATAGCACTGAGCTATTGGCAATAAGCTGATAAGATGTCGAAAGAAGAAAATTTACAATGTTCCTTTTGCGGGCGTAAAAAACCAGAAACCGATTTATTAATTGCTGGTTTAGATGCACATATATGTGATAAATGTATAGAGCAAGCCTATGGAATTGTAGAAGAGGAAATAGCTGAAGCTAAAACAAGCGATTTATCAAAAGATTTAACCTTGAAAAAGCCAAGAGAAATCAAAGCTTTTTTAGATGAATATATTATAGGGCAAGATCAAACCAAAAGAGCTATGTCTGTAGCTGTATACAATCATTATAAAAGATTGTTACAAACCAGAGATGATGAAGATGAGGTAGAGATAGAAAAATCGAACATTGTTTTAGTAGGAGAAACTGGAACAGGAAAAACCTTAGTGGCTCGTACAATTGCTAAAATGCTAAATGTACCATTTTCTATCGTAGATGCAACTGTATTAACACAAGCAGGTTATGTAGGAGAAGACGTAGAAAGTATTTTAAGTCGTTTGTTACAAGCAGCAGATTACGATGTTGAAAAAGCAGAAAGAGGTATAGTATTTATTGATGAGATAGATAAAATAGCTCGTAAAGGAGACAATCCATCAATTACACGAGATGTTTCTGGAGAAGGTGTGCAGCAAGCTTTATTAAAGTTATTAGAAGGAGCAGTTGTAAATGTGGCTCCTAAAGGAGGAAGAAAGCATCCAGAACAAAAGTTTATTGAAGTAAATACTAAAGATATTTTATTTATTGCAGGAGGAGCATTTTCTGGAATTGATAGATTTATTAGTAAGCGTTTAAATATGCAAGCAGTTGGTTATAGTGCTTCGGTAGAAGAAGATAAAATTGACCACGATAACTTATTGCAATACATTACACCTCTAGATTTAAAGTCTTTTGGTTTAATACCAGAAATCATTGGTCGTTTACCAGTATTGAGTTATATGAATCCGTTAGATGAAAAAACACTTAGAGCTATTTTAACAGAGCCTAAGAACTCAATAATCAAACAGTATACAAAACTGTTTGCAATGGATGATGTAACGTTTGAAATGACTGAAGATGCATTGCAATTTATTGTTGATAAAGCAGTAGAGTATAAACTAGGAGCTCGAGGATTACGTTCGTTATGTGAAGCTATTTTAACCGATGCGATGTTCGATATGCCAAGTTCTGAAGAAAAAGAATTTAAGGTAACAAAAGAATATGCTGAATCTAAACTAACAAAATCGGCATTAAAAAAATTAAGAGCAGCATCTTAAAAATATTAATTGAAAGAAATAAAAAAAGCCATCAAATTTGATGGCTTTTTTAGTACGTTTGAAACTAAATATGTTATTCTGTTTTATGAAGCTTACTATATTGCTGTATCCATTTAGTAATCTCTTCGTCTTTAATATCATATTTGTACATAAGATCTTCTTTTATCTGCTTTAAGTATGTTTCGTTTAATACGCTTTTTTCATATTCAGAAACAACCAATTTTATAAAGCTTTCGGCATACTTTTGTACAGGTTTTTTTATTTCCTTAGGCTTGTTTTCAGTAGTTTCTACTTTATTTTCTTCTTGTTCTACAACAATCTCTTCTTTTTTTGCTACCTTGTTATCAGAAACAGTACCATTACTGGTTGCATATGTAGTTTTTTCGTCTTTATACCATCCTTGAGGAATGTTAGCTAATTGCTTTTCACTAACAATTATAGTTTTAATTTTATTACCAGTAACATCCATACTTTCTAAATTAGGGCAGTTTGAAACGTCTAACGTAGTAAGTTGATTGTAACTTGCATATAAACTTTGAATGTTTGGGTTTTCACCAAGTATTAAAGAGGTTAATTTGTTATAATCACAACTTATGTAAGTTAAATTATGATTTTTGCTAACATCTAAACGTTCAATTTTATTTTCACTACAGTTTAAAAAACTAATAGAAGAGCTTTGTGATAAATCAATTTTAGTAATTTCATTGCCAAAACAATCTAAACGTCTTAAATTAGGAAAACTTTCTAAACCTGTTAAGTCTTTAATTTTAGAATATACATTAGGTAAATTTTTGTTTGTAACAGGGTCATTAACGTTTAAGTTCGTAACATATTCAGCGTCACTAATGGTAATACTTCCATTTAAACCGTTAGAATCAATTTTTAAGTTAATTAAACATTCTTCTAAGCCAATATCAGGAATACGAATTGTTTCTTGTGAGTATATGTTAAATGCCAAAAAGGTTGCAAAACAAGTTGATGTAATTATTTTCATTATTTGTATTTGGGGAAATTTTTGCCAAAATTATGTAATTATATGTTTTTAGCAAATTAAATTTGCCTAGAGTTTTGTAACAATAAAATAACTTTTAAAACTAGTAGTATATTTGTTTGCTGTATTTCTGTAGTATATGATAACCCAACAAACCATTGATAAAGTTTTTGAAAGCGCCCGAGTAGAAGAGGTGATAGGAGAATTCGTTCAGTTAAAAAAATCAGGAAGTAACTTTAAAGGGTTAAGTCCGTTTACAGACGAACGTACTCCTTCGTTTATGGTATCACCTGTAAAACAAATATGGAAAGATTTTAGTACGGGAAAAGGAGGGAATGCAATTTCATTTTTAATGGAACACGAGCATTATACCTATCCAGAAGCAATAAGGTGGTTAGCTAAAAAATACAATATTGAAATTGAAGAAACCGAGCAGTCTGATGAACAAAAACAGCAGATGAATGAGCGAGAAAGTATGTTCCTGGTTTCAAAATTTGCCAAAGACTACTTTCATGATGTATTAATGAATACACAAAACGGAAGAGCAATTGGGCTGTCTTATTTCAAAGAGAGAGGATTTAGAGAAGATACTATTGAAAAGTTTGATTTAGGGTATTGTAAAGACGAATGGGATAATTTTACCAAAGCAGCATTGGACAAAGGGTATGATTTAAAATATCTAAAATCTACAGGTTTAACGATTGTAAAAGAAGGAGGAGTAGAAGATAGAAAGTTCGACCGATTCAAAGGGCGTGTGATGTTTCCTATTCACAGTATGTCTGGTCGTATTTTAGGTTTTGGAGGTAGAATACTTACTAACGATAAAAAGGCCGCAAAATACCTCAATTCTCCTGAGAGTGATATCTATCATAAAAGTAAAATTCTTTACGGTCTATACCAAGCTAAAAAAGAAATAGCGAAAGAAGATAACTGCTTTTTAGTAGAAGGATATACTGATGTAATTTCATTTCATCAATCAGGAATTGAAAATGTCGTAGCCTCTTCTGGTACAGCATTAACACCCGATCAAATTCGTTTGGTAAATCGATTAACACAGAATATAACTGTGCTTTTTGATGGTGATGCAGCTGGAATTAGAGCCTCAATTCGAGGAATAGATTTAATTCTTGAGCAAGGAATGAACGTTAGGGTAGTAGCTTTTCCAGAAGGTGAAGACCCTGATAGTTTTGCTAAAGCGCATTCGAATGCTGAATTAAAACAATATTTAGAAGAAAAATCACAAGACTTTATAGAGTTCAAAGTTTCTTTATTAATGAAAGAAGCAGCGAATGATCCTGTAAAAAAAGCAGGTTTAATTCGAGATATAGTTACAAGTATTTCTAAAATTCCTGATGGTATTCAACGGGAAGTGTATGTGCAAGAGTGTGCACGTATTATGGACATTTCCGAGAGAGTATTATTTAGTGAGTTAGCCCAGTTGTTAAAAAAAGGAGCAACAGCAACGAGAAAGAGTAGTGCAGGGCAAGACCCTAACCAACCACCTTCAGAATACTTTCAAGAGCAAGGACAAGCTTCAATGGAAGCAATAAAAGGAGGAAAAGGGAAGTTGCAACACAATATCAACCAATTAAATATTCTTGAAAAAGAGGTTATTAGAATATTGTTGTTATACGGAAATGAAGTTGTTGATTTTGTAAACTGGGTAGATGCAGTTGATGAAAGAGGGCGTCCATTTTTAGAAAAAGAAGAATATCAAAATACGGTTTCAAATGAGTTGTACTTGAACTTACAAGAAGATGAAATAGAGTTTACCAACGAAATATTTCGATTAACCTACTATGAGTTAATTCATCAATTAAATCAAGATGAAAAAATTAAAGTAGATCATTTGGTAATGCACGAAAATCCACAAATATCTAGTTTAGTAACTAATATTTTGATGGATGAAGAAAAATATAATCTAAGTGATTGGGAACGCAAAGAGGTTTTTGTAACAGAAACCGTTAAAATTCTTCCAAAGTTGGTAACTGATGCTATTTTAAACTTGCGTAGAGTCTTAATTGAAGAAAAAATTAAAGAAATCCTACAAGAAAGCCAAGAGCAAAAAGCAGTGCCTAATCTAGAAGAAATAGGTAATTATACAGGGTTGAAAAAACGTCTTTTTGAAAAATTAAACCGTGTAATCTAAATATCACTTACTAAGAATAAAATTAATAGAAAAGTAAAATTATTTTATTATTTAAATTCTTTAGGAATTTCACATATAGGAATTGGAATCATTTTATGCTGATTAATTCGGTTGAGACGTGTATAAATTTTATATACTTCTAACTCTCTACCAGAAAAGTCATCCACAGTTTTACCAGCATCTTGCATTTCCATTGCCCATTCTAACTCGTCGTATGAAGCTCCTATTTGGTCTTCGTCTGTTCTACTATCACCAAATAAACCATCAGTAGGTTGTGCTTTTTGAATAGAAGAAGGAACATCTAAATATGCGGCCAATTCATATACTTCTGATTTTACTAAGTCAGCAATAGGACTTAAATCTACACCGCCATCACCGTATTTGGTATAAAACCCAACACCAAAATCCTCCACTTTGTTTCCAGTTCCTGCAACTAATAAACCGTGCAACCCAGCAAAATAGTATAAGGTTGTCATACGTAAACGAGCACGAGTGTTTGCTAAAGCTAAATCAACTTTAGGAGAAGACTCTATTGGAGGAACCACCGTTTTAAAATCTTCAAAAGTAGAGGTTAAGTTTACCTCTGCTTCACTCACATTGCTAAAACGTTCTTTTAATTGTTTTATGTGTTCATTAGCTCTGTTTACCTGACTTTTAGCTTGATGAATAGGTAACTCAACACACAACGTAGGTAAACCAGTTTTAGCACACAAAGTAGAGGTAACTGCACTATCAATACCACCAGAAATTCCTACAACAAAACCATTCACTTTTGCATTAGTAGCGTAATCTTTTAACCAATTTATAATGTGTTCAGCAACCTTAGGAGTATTCATTTTTGTGATATTTTAAGAGTTTACAGTTAAGAGGTAAAAACTAATTTAGTAATTTCGACGTTGTAATTTAGAATGTAAATATACTAAAGTTCATGAGAAAAATTTTAGCACTAGTTGTCTTAGTTTTTATAAGTTTTTCATGTAAAAACGAAGAAAGTAATAAGTTAGATGTTGATGTATCTAATATTAGTGTAAATGTCAATTTAGAACGTTTTGATGTTGACTTTTATACAACTAAAACAAACGAGCTTACTAAGACAAAAGAAAAGTACCCGATGCTTTTCCCTCCACAACCTGATAGTGTTTGGATAAATAAGATTAATAATAAAGATGAGCAAGAATTATTTGCTGAAACTCAAAAGGTTTTTTCTGATATCGAAGAAGAAAAGGAGCAATTAATATCATTGTTTAAGCATGTAAAATATTATAACCCAAGGTTTGTTAGTCCGAAAGTGATTACCATGCTAACAAATATTGATTATAATAACAGAATTGTATATACAGATAGTTTGTTGTTGGTTTCTTTAGATGCTTATTTAGGTGAAAAACATGAGTTTTATAATGATTATCCAGCTTATGTAAAACAAAATAATACTAAAAAGCACATCGTAGTTGACGTTGCCAAGGCTATAGTAGGTAAACAAATGCTACCTAGTATGGCAAGGAGTTTCATAGATAAAATGATTTATCGAGGAAAAAAAATGTATTTGCTAGATGCTTATTTACCTAACGTAGCCGATGCTGTAAAAATAGGGTATTCACAAAAAAAACTAGAGTGGGCAGAGAGTAATGAAGAACAAATATGGATGTATTTTATAGAAAAAGATTTGTTGTACAGTACTAGTAAAGATGTAGATAAACGCTTTTTAGATTTAGCTCCTTTTTCTAAGTTTTATATGGAAGAAGATAGTCAATCTCCAGGAAGAATAGGAGAGTGGATTGGTTGGCAAATCGTACGTTCGTACATGCAAAAGAATGATGTATCTTTGCATCAATTATTACAAACGAGTGAAGAGGAGATTTTCAAAAACTCAAGATATAAACCAAAAAGATAATGGCGATAGAACATACATCAAAAATAACATTTAAAGTAGGGTTAGACGAAAATAGAATTCCAGAAGAAATTACTTGGAATGCAGAAGACGGAGGTATAAAAGATGAAGCTTCAAAAGCAATTATGCTATCTGTTTGGGATCATAAACAAAAAGATACGTTACGTATGGATTTATGGACTAAAGATATGCCTGTAGATGAAATGAAGCAGTTTTTTCATCAAACCTTAGTGTCTATGGCAAACTCTTTTGAAAGAGCTACAAATGATGAAAAAATGAGTGCTACCATGCGCGATTTTTGCGACTACTTTGCTGAAAAGCTTGAGTTAATTCAGAAATAAAAAAAGCAGCTTTAAAAGCTGCTTTTTTTTATGCGTTGTAATTTTTTATCTTATTAATAATTGTTTCATAATCATTAGAATTGTTTACAAAATCTAAATCAGAAACATCAACAATTAGTATGTTTAAATCAGGTTGTGTTTTAATGAAATTACTGTAACCATCATGGATTTTTTGTAAATAACTTGCTTCTATATTTTGTTCGTAATCGCGCCCGCGTTTTTTAATGTTTTCTAATAAACGCTCAGTATTTTGATATAAGTACACATATAAATCAGGCTTTGTGATTTCTTTGTACATTAAATCAAACATTTTTCTGTACAATTTATACTCATCACTATGTAAAGTAATTTGAGCAAAAATAAGTGATTTAAAAATGTAGTAATCTGAAACAATAAAATTTTTAAATAAATCGAACTGTGCTAAATCATCAGAAAGCTGTTGGTAACGATCTGCTAAAAAACTCATTTCTAAAGGAAAAGCATAGCGTTCATTGTCGTTATAAAACTTTGGTAAAAACGGATTGTCCGCAAAACGTTCTAAGACAATTTTTGCATTAAATTCATCAGACATCATATTGGCTAATGATGTTTTTCCGGCACCAATATTACCTTCAATAGCTATATAATTATACTTTTCGGTAATAGGAATTGGCCTTTCTAATTTTACATCTAACTTGATAATTTCAGAAGTGTCTGCGCAGTTTTCTAAACAAATGTATAAATGCTTTTTTTCAATTGGATGAATAACATTACGAGCAATTTGAACCAAAGGAACTAAAGCAAATTTACGATCTAACATTCGTGGATGTGGAACAATTAAGGTTTTTGAAAATATAATTTCATCATCAAATAATAAAATATCCAAATCAATCAATCTGTCAGAATATTCTTCAGCATTTTTTCTAGTTCTTCCAAGCTCTTTCTCGATATAGAGTAACCTAAGTATTAATTGTTCAGGAGGTAAATATGTTGAAACTTTAATACAAGTGTTGTAAAAATTATTACTGTCAAATCCCCATGAAGCAGTTTCGTATACAGATGCTACTTTTAATACAGCACCTACTTTATCTGCAATTAAGTTAATTGCTTTCTGAATGTTAGTTAGCTTATCTCCTTGGTTGGTTCCTATAGAAATGTATGTGATTCGTTGTATTTTCATGAATGGGATGCAAAGAAAACTAAAACTAAAAAAAGAAAGGCTAAAAAAAGATTTTTATTTAAATAAATTTTTCAAAAAAAAAGTAGGGTATTTTATTTTTCAACTGTTGTAGTAATGGATTTCTTTATAGAGTAAGATTTTTATATGATTATTGGGGAATGATCTGAAATAACTCTAAAGTTAAAGGCTGCTAATTTTAGCAGCCTTTCTTTATTTAAAGAGGTGTATAAAAACAAAAAGCAACCTTATAAGGTTGCTTTTTTATATCTAAAGAATTTTATGATTCTTTTTTATCCTGTCTAGGTTTTCTATCGTCACGACGATTATCGCGATTACGATTATCTCTTCCTTTGTTGTTATCTCTAGGAGGTCTTGCTACATAACCTTCTGGTTTAGGTAATAAGGCTTTACGAGATACTTTTTCTTTACGTGTTTTTGGGTCAATTCCGAAGTATTTTACATCTAAAATATCTCCTAAATTAACAACGTCAGTTACGTTGTTTGTGCGTTCCCAAGCTAATTCGCTAACGTGTAATAAAACTTCATTTCCTGGAGCTTCAGTATATTCTACAACAGCACCAAAATCTAATAACTTCACTACTTTTACTTCATATACAGAACCTTTTTCAGGTTTAAACATCATTGAATCGATGCGAGCAATAACCTTATCAATTCCTTCTTGGTTTGTTCCCAAAATCTCAACGATACCTTCTTCAGTAACAGGGTCTTCGTTAATAACAATCGTAGTTTCTGTTTCTTTTTGTAACTCTTGGATGTGTTTTCCACCCGGACCAATAAATGCTCCAATTAAGTCGTTAGGAATTACTCTATTTACCATTTTAGGTGCATGAGATTTAACATCATCATTTGGAGTAGCGATAGTATCCGTTAATTTTTCTAAGATATGTAAACGACCATCACGAGCTTGTTTTAAAGCTTTTACTAAGATTTCATATGACAATCCTTTAATCTTAATATCCATTTGACAAGCTGTAATACCATCAGCAGTACCAGTTACTTTAAAGTCCATGTCTCCTAAGTGATCTTCATCTCCTAAAATATCAGATAAAACTGCATAACGATCACCATCAGAAATTAACCCCATTGCAATACCAGAAACTGGTTTTTTCATTTGAACTCCTGCGTCCATCAGTGCCATTGTACCCGAACAAACAGTAGCCATTGAAGAAGAACCATTAGATTCTAATACTTCAGATACTATACGAACTGTATAAGGGCAATCTTCAGGAATCATTCCTTTTAAAGCTCTTTGAGCTAGGTTACCATGACCAATTTCACGGCGAGAAGTTCCTCTTAAAGGGCGTGCTTCTCCAGTTGAAAAAGGAGGGAAGTTATAGTGTAAGTAGAATTTCTCTTCTCCTTGCATTGTTGGAGAATCTACCATGTTTGCATCTCTAGAAGTACCTAAAGTTACTGTAGCTAATGCTTGAGTTTCTCCACGTGTAAAGATTGATGAACCATGAGTTCTTGGTAAGTAATCTACCTCACACCAAATAGGTCTAATATCAGTAGTGGTACGTCCGTCTAAACGTAAACCTTCATTTAAAGTTAAATCTCTAACAGCAGCTTTGTGTGCTTTACTAAAATATTTTCCTACTAAATCACCGTATTCTTCTAATTCTTCTTCGGTGAACATTGCAATAACCTCTTCTTTAACTTCAGAAAAAGCTAATCCTCTTTCTTGTTTAGAAGTTCCTTTTTTAGCAATGTCATAACATTTTTGGTAAGCTGCATCATGAATTTTTTGTGCTAACTCTTCGTCTTCAGCTTCTCCTTCATACTCACGAGTTTCTTTTTTACCAAAAGCTTCTGCCAATGCTACCTGAGCATCACATTGTACTTTAATAGCTTCGTGTGCCACACGGATTGCTTCTGCCATTTCTTCTTCAGAAACTTCATCCATTTCTCCTTCAACCATTGCAACAAAGTCATTAGAAGCTCCAACCATTAAGTCGATATCCGCTTTAGCTAATTGAGTAGCACTAGGGTTGATAATGAATTCACCATTAATACGCGCAACACGCACTTCCGAAATTGGTGCTTCAAAAGGGATGTCTGATAATTGAATTGCAGCAGAGGCAGCTAAACCAGCTAAGGCATCTGGCATTACTTCTTCATCATGAGACATTAATTGAATCATTACCTGAGTTTCTGCGTGGTAATCTTTTGGGAATAGTGGACGCAATACACGGTCTACTAAACGCATTGTTAAAATCTCCTCATTTGAAGGACGTGCTTCACGCTTCATAAATCCACCAGGGTAACGACCTGCAGCTGCAAATTTTTCACGGTAATCTACCGTTAATGGTAAAAAGTCAATACCTGGATTTGCAGTTCTTGCTGATACAACTGTTGCTAATAACATTGTATCTCCCATTCTTACAACAACAGAACCATCTGCTTGTTTTGCTAATTTTCCTGTTTCTAATGTGATGGTTCTTCCATCTCCAAGTTCTATTACTTGGTTAAATACTTTTGGAATCATAAATTAATTCTTCTAAATTTTAATTCGTTTTTGTTTGTTGTTGTGTTGTTGTTGCTCCAATGGAAAATCAAAATTGTTGTTAGTAATTTTGAGCTTTTTATATATAAATTTCTGTTTGTTAGTCAGAAATAAACTTTATGTAAAAATAAAAAAGAGGCACGTTTATAGAGCCTCTTTTCTTGTAGAATTATTTTCTAATTCCTAATTCTTTAATAATCGCACGATATCTATTAATCTCTTTTTTCTTTAGATAATCTAATAAGCTTCTACGCTTACCTACCATACGTACTAACGAGCGTTCTGTGTTAAAATCTTTACGATTTTTCTTTAAGTGCTCAGTTAAGTGGTTAATTCTGTGCGTAAATAACGCGATTTGACCTTCTGCAGTACCAGTATCATTTGCTCCTTTACCGTGTTTTGCGAAGATTTGTTCTTTAACTTCTTTTGTTAAATACATGCCAATATTATTTAAATGATTATTATGTACTCAATGCATTTACATTGAAGATGCAAATGTACGATTATTTTTTTGAATGGTAACGAAAAAGTTAGAAAGCAAAAAAGCTAGCAATCGCTAGCTTTTTTGTTATGCTCTTACAGGTTGATTTTGTATTAAATCTAAATACAAGTTTACCTGTTTTTTTAAGTCTTTTCGTTCGTAAATACCATCTAAGAAACCGTGTTCTAATAAAAATTCAGAACGTTGGAAGCCTTCTGGTAAATCTTTACCAGTAGTGTCTTTTACTACACGAGGTCCCGCAAATCCAATTAAAGCATTTGGTTCAGCAATGTTTATATCTCCTAACATGGCAAATGAAGCTGTGGTTCCTCCAGTAGTTGGATCGGTACATAAAGATATGTATGGAATTTTAGCCTCTGCTAATTGCGCTAGCTTTGCAGAAGTTTTAGCTAATTGCATTAAAGAAAGTAAAGCCTCTTGCATACGAGCTCCTCCTGATTTAGAAATCATTAAGAAAGGAATATTGTTTTTGATAGAATAATCAATAGCTCTTGCTATTTTTTCACCAACAACACTTCCCATAGATCCACCAATAAAAGCAAAATCCATTGAAGCAATTACTAAATCTTTTCCCATTGATTTACCAACAGCAGCACGAGCAGCATCTTTTAATCCTGTTTTCTTCTGAGCAGCTTTTAGTTTTTCAGGGTACTTTTTAGTATCCTCAAATTTTAATGGGTCTTTAGCAGATAATTTTGGATCAAGTTCTGTGAACTTATTATCGTCAAAAAATATTTCAAAATATTCTTTACTCCCTATACGTACATGATATCCATCTTCTGGACTTACGTATAAATTTTTTTTAAGTTCGTCTGTGTCAATTATCTTTCCGCTTGGGGTTTTATACCACAAGCCTTTTGGTGTGTCTTTTTTTTCTTCTGTTGGGGTTTGAATCCCTTTGTCTGTACGTTTAAACCAAGCCATAATTTAGTTTTTTAATCTTTAGTTGTTTGGTTTTTCTTTTTTCAAAGAATTTTATAATGTGTTTACATTATTTAGGTCTTCAAAAGCTTTCTTTAATCTAGCTTTAAAAGTTTGTTCTCCTTCACGTAACCATTTACGAGGGTCATAATGTTTTTTGTTAGGAATATCATCTCCTTCAGGGTTACCGATTTGAGATTGCAAATATGCAGATTTTTCTTTCATATAATCACGAACACCTTCGGTAAATGCATATTGCAAATCAGTATCGATATTCATTTTTATAACTCCGTAACTAATTGCTTCACGAATTTCTTCTAAAGTAGAACCAGATCCTCCGTGGAAAACAAAGTCGATTGTGTTATGAGGAACGTTATATTTTTCTGAAATATGTTCTTGTGAGTTCTTTAAAATTTTTGGAGTTAATTTTACGTTTCCTGGTTTATATACTCCGTGAACATTTCCGAAGGCAGCAGCAATAGTAAATTGTGGACTAACTTTCATTAATTCTTCATAAGCATAGGCTACTTCTTCTGGTTGTGTGTATAATTTAGAGCTATCAACATCTGTATTATCAACACCGTCTTCTTCACCTCCAGTAATTCCTAATTCGATTTCTAAAGTCATTCCCATTTTACTCATACGAGCAAGGTATTCTTTACAAATTTCAATATTTTCTTCTATTGGTTCTTCACTTAAGTCAATCATGTGAGAACTGTATAGAGGTTTTCCTGTTTCTTTATAAAATTGCTCACTAGCATCTAATAAACCATCAATCCAAGGTAATAATTTTTTTGCAGCATGGTCGGTGTGTAAAATAACAGGAATACCATATGCTTCAGCTAATAAGTGTATATGCTTAGCGCCAGCTACTGCACCAGCAATAGCAGCTTTTTCATTATCGTTTGATAAGCCTTTACCTGCATTGAATTGAGCACCTCCATTAGAGAACTGGATTATTACAGGCGAGTTAAGTTCTTTAGCTGTTTCTAAAACCGTATTAATTGTGTTTGATCCTACAACATTAACAGCAGGTAAAGCAAAACCTTTTTGTTTTGCTAATTTAAAAATTGCTTGAACTTCTTTTCCGGTGGCAACTCCAGGTTTAATCATTTTTTATTTTGTTTAGTAGTGTGTTACTTAGTTTAAGGAACAAATCTACACTTTTTTATACAAGTTGCGATAAATTTTTATTAGAAAGTACTTTGTTAAAAGGGGTAATTAATACCTATATTTAGCACAGAGTTAGAGAAATTGAAGTTTTGGAACCACTTATTATTAATTAAATATGGTTCATGTGCTTTGAATCCTAAATCCAATCTTGCAATTAAAAATTTAAAGTCGTAACGAAGCCCGAAACCAGCACCAACAGCCATATCTTTTAACGATTTAAAACCATTAAATTTAGCTGGATCATCAACAAATTCTGTGTTGGTTATATCCCAAATGTTTCCTGCATCAATAAATAAAGCAGACTTTAAAGAACCAAAAACGTTAAAACGGTATTCAAAGCTAGTTAAAAATTTTAAGCTACCAATGTTGTATTCAAGAAGAGGTGCTCTAGTACCAGGACCCAAATCGTAGGTTCTCCATGCACGTATGTCGTTAGAACCTCCTGCAAAATAACTACGAGAAAAAGGAACGCCAGAATTATCATAAGTAAAAATAGCTCCAAGAAAAGTTCTGTGCGCTAAAACATTGTTATCACCTAAATCCCAATATTTTTTATACTCAATATCTGTTTTAAAATATTGAGCAATAGGAATTTTAAAAACAGTTTTTTGTCCAGAACTATTGGTCTTATTTGATAAAAGTCCCATAATATTTCCTGAGTTAGCAACTCTAAACTTAAAAAAAGAAAAGCTAGCATCTTTAATACTTTCTTGATTATTATAGGTATAACTATAGGCAATTTCTGGAATTAAAAAGTCGGATGTTACAATATTATATCTGTTAGCAAGGTTTAAGACGTTTTGAAACTCAATTGGGTTTGATGCTGCAAAATTAGCATCGGTAAGAACGCCTGAAATGAAATTAATTATTTCACCTGAGTTACTAGGGGTATTGTCTGGAAACGTATATGAAGGATCATAAATTTCAGCGACTTCAGATAATTTTCGATATTCAGAATTATATATAGAAAAATAATTATCAACATTTAGATTTCTAATATATTGAGTATTTAATAGTTCTAATTGAATGGATTTTCTTTTGTTATAGTCCCATTTGTAATCTATACCAATAGATATATTTTGTTTATCCAATCCTATGTTTTTTTGAATTCCTATTCCTGAGTAAAACTTAGTTCTAGGAAACATTCTTTTTGGAACCAATTTATGCAATCCGAAAGGAGCCATAAATCGAGGAACTTCTAGTGAAATATCCGAACCAATTTCCCAACCGGGTCCATTATTGGAGTTAAAATAAGAACCAAAAGTAGAGAGTTTAAAAAGCTCAGCACCTTTAAATGTATTTCTATTAGTTAATGAAAACTTTAAAGAAACATCAAAGTTACGAATGTTGGAACGTGATAATTCTGTTTCAAAACCTAAAGTGTATTTTTCTATAGGGGTTAAATATACATTGGCTTCCAGTTCGTTTTCGCTTAATTCATTATATCGAATAGAGGTTGCTTTGAAGTTTTTTAACCCTCTTAAATGTGTACGTGTTAAATTTCTTAGTGAGTCACTATAAACGGTATTTGGTTTTATGAATAAAGATTGAGATAAGTACTTAGGATTGTATTTTAGTTTTCGAAGTGCGTAAAAATTAATTCCATTATAACTTACACTGTCTTTATGCTTAGAGTTTCTAGTGCTATAATTATAGTCGGTATAAACGTTTACTTTTCTTAATTTCTGAATTTGAAAAGGAATAGTTTTATCAGAAATATTGATATCTACATCGGTTTTTTCATAATTTTTTAAAGTGTCATTTTCAAAGGAGATATAATTTTCATTAAATTGATATATTCCTTTATTCCTAAAAAGTTTTACAAGTCGATTCGCTTCCTTTATAAAGTTGTCATTCTTATAATGATCTCCAGGTTTTAGATAGCTTTTCTTTTTTGTAAGTTGATATAAAGAATCAAGAACTGGAGATGTAATAAAAGTTTTAATACTATCTAAATAAGAAGGATTCCCTTTGGTAATATGGTAGCTAATTTCTCCTTTTTTCTTACCAATAGTATCTTTTTTAGAGAAAACTTTAGCTCTAAAATATCCTTCAGTTTGAAAGTAAGCTTTTAAGTTATCTACAGTTTTATCTGTTTTTTTATCGTCAATAATAATTGGGGGTTCCCCACTAGTTAAAAACCAATTATTAAAACCAATAAGTGTTTTAGCTACAGCTATACTTTGCTTTTCTGAAAATACATCTTTGTAAAAATTATAGGTTTTTGGATTTTTTTTAGCCCATTCACTAGGTGTTTTTGGAGCTTCGGGATTTCCTAAATTATAAAAATGTAATGATAATGGTATACCCAAAGCCTTAGCGTTAGGGCGTTGTAATAATAATTCAGCAATATTATCACTAGAGTTTTTTACACTATCAATATATACTGTGTTTTTAGCTAGTAATAACTCATTTTTTTTAACATATTTAATTGTGCTACATGAGCTGAATAAGCCTACTAATAAAAAGAAGAAAGAAAGTTTTTTCATTAACTTTACGCCTCGTATTAAGAATCAAAAATACTATTTTTTAGTGGTTTTAGAGTGTTAAAAATAATTTAATGAATTTATCTAAAAACAACATAAAGTTAATAACTAGTTTACAGCAAAAAAAGTATAGACAAAAGCATCAATTATTTGTAGGAGAAGGTGTAAAGGTGGTTAATGAATTACTAGCGTCTTCTTTGGTAGTAGAACAATTATATACTACAGAAGAGTCATTTATTTCTTCAAAAAATGTAGAGGTTATTTTGATTTCTGAAAACGAGTTAAAAAAGATTAGTACTTTAAAAACACCAAACAAAGTTTTAGGAATTTTTAAAATTCCAAACAAAAAAGAGGTTAATAAGGGCAATTTTATAGTTGCTTTAGATGGTATTAATGACCCAGGAAATCTAGGAACAATTATTCGTTTGTGTGATTGGTTTGGGATTTCTGAGTTGGTATGTTCTAAAAATACGGTTGATTGTTATAATCAAAAAGTGGTACAGTCTACCATGGGATCGTTAACTAGAGTTCAGGTTTCATATGTTGATTTGCCTAAGTTTTTAAAGAGTACTCCATTGCCTGTTTATACAGCAGATATGCATGGTGATAATGTTTATACTACTCCATTACCTCAAAAAGCAGTTTTAGTAATGGGAAATGAGGCAAATGGAATTTCTCTTGAAGTTGCTGATATTGTAAAAAACACTGTAACCATCCCAAGGTTTGGCGATTTACAAAAAACGGAGAGTTTAAATGTTGCCACTGCTACAGCTATATTATTAAGTGAGTTTAAAAGAAACTTGATTTAATATGATTGATTAGCTAATGCTTTATTTTTCTTAGAGAAAGCTTCCAATTCTTTTTTGTAAGGAGTGTAAGTGCTTTGAGCAAAAGTTGAAAGATAATTTGTAATTTCTATAGGTTTTATTGGTTGGATGTTCTCTTTTTTATGTAGCTCTGGATAACATGATATAAAGAACTTTTGTATGTGAGCAATAAGCTTAATTAAATCATTACAGTAAACAGAAGGGTTATTGAAACCATTTTTTTTGCTATAACGATGAACCAATCTACCTCCTTTACAAATTTCATTTAATGGACATTCTAAGCATTGTGTACAAAGCTTTGTGTTAAAATCATTAAAATATAATTTACCTAAAGAGGTATGTTGTATGTCTTGAAAATTGTTCTTTTTAATATTAAGACCTGTTTTAGTAAAACCGTGACCGCAAGCTTTAAGAGAATCAATAGCCTCGATTTCTCCATTTGTTTCGATAACCAAAACGGTTGATTCGTTTTTTGCTTTTTCATTAACTCTCATTAGAGAGTTTAACAAGCCTAAAAATAATGGGATTTTAAATCGCTTTGTATCTTTAATCCAAATATCAAATAAATTAATTAACCAATCGGCCATTAAGGTTTTGTCTTTATCGAAGGGAAAATTGTCATGTGTGTAATCAGGAATTAAAAAGTTTACATAACTAACATTCATTTTTTTAAAACTATCGTAAATTTCTTTTGGGCTTTCTTCAATATTAATAACACAAGCTATGTCAGCAAAATTCATTTCATTTTTTAATAACTTGACACTTTCAAAAACTGTGTCGTAGCTGCCATTTCCTTTATGGTCTACTCTATACATATCGTGTGCCTTTTTAGTTCCGTCAACGCTTACACTAGGGTAAATGTTCAAGCTTTTGAATAACTGTATCCAACTTTTATCTAAAAGAACACCGTTTGTTTGCAAGTCAAAAGAAAAAGATACATCGGTTAATTCTTGTTGTATTTTGTGCACTTTATTTATAAAATTAATATAAAAATCTTTAGAAGCGAGTAGAGGTTCGCCTCCATGGAAAATAAAGGAAAAATCTTTTTTATTATACTTTTTTATATAATTTTTAGTCTTTTCAATAATATTATCAACAACTTCTGAAGACATGAATTTAGGTTGGTTTTTATAGGTAGTGTCTCCAAGATTATACATAAAACAGTATGAACAATTAAGATTACATCTACTAGCAATTTTTATAGCTAAAGAATTAAAATTCATAATTAGAAAAGGTGTTGGTTAAAACAAGGAAACTATACAGTGTACAATTTCCTTGAGAAGATTTTAAAATTCTGTGTTATAATCTGAAGTGCTCTTTTTCAGCTTCAACTTCTATTAATTTCACACATTTTTGTAGCTTGTTACTCCAAACTAATCCGTCAGGACATACTCTTCCTCCTCCACTAGTAGGGTAATAAATTTCTTCTTCCACATAAATAGCTCCTCCTTTAATAAGGTCTAGATTGTCAGCTTGTAAGTTTGTGAACTTTTCTAATCCCTTTGGTAAAAAAAATGTTTTCTTCATAATTATTAATTTTAAGTTAATTGCTTACTCTATTTCTTTTTAAGTTTAAAAGATTACATTTTCAGCTACCTGTAAATCATTAAACTAATAGAAGTTAATAGGCTTGTTTTTAAACAAGTTTCTTAAATGAATTGCAACAAATATTAATGATTTGAGATGAAAAAGTAAGGTGATTAGGTGACTATTTATAAAAAATGGATGCATAATTTAAAAATTATAACACCCTTTTAGAGGGGTAATTAACTTGTTTCTGAAGAGAAGAGATTTGAGAGTAAGATTTCTGTTTGAAGCTAGATTTTTATTTTTTAGGATAGCGAATACGCTATAAAGATATAGATTGATAAAAGAAAACCTCTTTGTTTTTACTAAAAAACAAAGAGGTTGTTATTGTAGGCTTAAATTCTTTAAAACTTAAAATAATCCATTTATTTGAGCATCTATTCTATCGATAATAAAACCTAAGTCTTCTTGGTTATCAACAAAATCTAAATTATCAACATCTATAATTAATAATTTACCTTTATTGTATTGACTAATCCAAGCTTCATAGCGTTCATTTAACCTACTTAAATAATCAATACTGATAGAGTTTTCATATTCTCTACCACGTTTATGAATTTGACCTACGAGTGTAGAAATATCTGCACGTAAATAAATTAATAAATCAGGAGGGGTTACTAAGTTTTCCATTAATTCAAATAATGAAGAATAGTTACTATAATCTCTATTGGTCATAAGCCCCATTGCATGTAGGTTTGGAGCAAAAATATGAGCATCTTCATAAATAGTTCTATCTTGAATTATTTTTTTACCAGATTTACGAAGTTCTAAAACTTGACGAAAACGGCTATTTAAAAAGTATACTTGCAAATTAAAAGACCAACGCTCCATTTCTCCATAAAAATCATCTAAGTATGGATTTTCATCAACCGATTCAAAATGAGCTTCCCAATCGTAGTGTTTTGCTAATAATTTAGTTAAAGTGGTTTTTCCCGCGCCTATGTTTCCGGCAATTGCTACGTGCATAATTGTTTGTGTAAAAATGTTTTTAATATTGCTGGCACAGCCAGATTAGGGGGTGGTAAAATTACATAAAAAAAGGAATTAAGAAACAAGTTTAATAAATGAATATTAGATAAAAATAAAAAGCAAGCCAATTAGCTTGCTTTTTACTTTTCTGACATAGTTTATAACCTACTTAACAACTATTTTTCTTGTCACTTGTTTACCCGCATTTTCAACTTGTAATAAATAAAGTCCGCTTGCAGCTTTGGTTAATTGTATTTCTTCATTAAACTGACTAGAAATAGTTGAAAATTTTTGTGTTTCAAGTAATCTTCCCCTAAAATCAAAAAGTCTAATAATTGTTGATTTTTTATCTTTTACAGTGAATTTAAATTTTTCAAAAGCTTTTCCAGAATCTATTGGGATTGGACCTATCTCTAAGTCATCAAATAAAGTGTTATCGGTAGCAAAACTCTCTTCAACGGTAATAGTATAGTCTTCTACCTCACCATTAAAATTTAATCCACAAGAATTAGGGTTACTATTTACTTTTGTAGAAATTCTCATAGTTGTAGAACCTAATAAAGCATCTTCAGGAACGATAATAGAAAGAGTATTAGAAGTTAAGTCATAAGTTTCATTAGCATCAAATGCACAGTTTTGGTTCCAGTCTATCCAAGCAAATGTGTTTGTATTACTGTTTCCTGCTGTATTGATAGTGGTTGTTAAATCATAAGTTTCTCCTCTAACTACTTGGGTTGTTACTGATTTAAAATCAGAGTACCCATTTGCTTTATCAGAATTATTGTTGATACCATTAAAAGTAACATTAGTAATACTTAATTGAGACTCAGTGTTACCTGAAGAATTACAAAGGCTGTTGTTTACGTTTAAAAGGATATTTACTGACTTAGCCATTGAACCTGATGCTGCAGTAACAGTAATTGTGTAATCTCCTGTATCTACTACTACTACTTCTTCTTCTTCTTCTTCGGCGGTTAAATTACTTATTGTTAAGGTAAATTTTCCACTAGCATTCATACTAGTAGGGGTTAATGTTATAGTAGAATTAGTTGGTGCTCCTGAATAAGAAAGGTTAACAGTTTCATTAAACCCATACAAAGCTGTATAATCAAAATCAAAGGTTACTTCATTTGTAGCTTGTTTACATACAGATAGGTCTCCTGTACTATTAGAAATAGAAAAAGTAGGTTCTAAAACTGTAATAGTATAATCTTCAACTTCACCATTAAAGCCCAAGTTACAAGAATTTGGGTCAGCGTCTGACCTTGTAGAAACTCTCATAATAGTTTCTCCTGTTGGGATGCCTTCAGGAACCGTGATTAAAATAGCGCTAGTAGAGGTTAAGTCGTAAGTTTCATTAGTATCAAAAACACAATTTTGGTTCCAGTCAACCCAAGCAAATGTTTTTACATTATCATTTCCAGCTGTATTAATAGTAGTTGTTAAGTTATAGTTGTTACCCCTAACTACCTCAGTGTTTTGACTAGTGAAGTTAGAATAACCAGTTGTTTTAGTAGAGTTATTGTTAATACTATTAAAGGTAACATTCGTAATGCTCAATTGCGATGCAATATTTCCAGAAGAATTACAAAGATTGTCATTTACGTTTAAAAGTATATCAACAGATTTAGTTATTGAACCTGACGTAGCTGTAACAGTAATTGTATAATCTCCTTTTGAAATATTTGTAAGGTTAGTTACGGTTAAGGTAAACTTACCGCTACTACTTATTGAAGAATTACTTAACGTAACAGTAGAGTTAGCAGGAGCTCCTGAGTAAGACAAATTTACTGTTTCATTAAATCCGTATAAAGCATTGTAGTCAAAATCAAAAACAAGCTCATTTGTAGCTATATTACATACAGATAAATCTCCTGTATTATTAGCTATTGAATACGTTGGAGCTGTAGGGAAAATGGTTAAATTGCTATTGTTTATGTTATAAAAAATATTATCTGAAGCTTCTACTAATATTCGTGCATTTGTAGTAGGGGTATCAGGTATAATAATATCTTCTGAACCGTCATTCGGTGTATTGTTTTTTAGAATGATAGGGTAAGTAAGGCCTCCATCTGTTGAAAGTTTTATGTTTACATTAGCACAGTTAATAGGTGATTGGTCTGTAGTTCCTTTATTCCATATAATGGTTTGGGTAGAACCAACTCCCCAAGATACGGCAGAATTAGGACTTGTTACAATAAAAGCCTCTGCATCTGTTACAGTTACTTTTATATCATCTCTAGCTGAGCTACCTCCACCTGCGTGATTATCTCTTACAGTTAAAGCAAAATCTAATTCTCTAGCCACAGAAGGAAGAACTTCCCATGTGGTAGAAGTATTACCACTTAATACGGTAGATAGTGCAGGCATGTATCTATCAGCTGATGAAGAAGGAAGTAATGATCTGAACATAGGACCTCCTGTATTTGTAGATAATGGAGACATGGTTGCTACTTCATTATCAATTTGTTCCCAAGTATAAGATAAAGATTCTGTTCCATCAACATCTGTAGCGGTTCCTTTTAAAACAAATGGTGTCGATTTAGGAATACTAACATTATTTCCCGCATTAGCTGTAGGAGCAGTATTACCTGTGTTTGAAGTGCTGGCACAATTCCCTGAACCTTGAATGTGATTCCACATTTGAGCAATGCTAACCGCATGAAAATAGTCATCACTTACATTTTGTACATTTGGACCGCAAATACCAGCATATCCCATAATTGTTGAACCACTACCTGGTTCAACAGCAGTACTAGAGCTTCTATTCCCCTCACATGAATTATTAAATGTATGAGTAGCTCCGAATTGGTGTCCAATTTCATGAGCAACATAATCTATATCGTAAGTATCTCCTATAGGTCGGCTTCTTCCTGTAACTCCTTGAGCCTTATAGTTTGTAGCACAAACAGAGTTTAGCTGAGCTAGTCCTCCTGCTCCAGTACTAAACGTATGTCCAATATCATAATTAGCATCACCAATAATTTCATCACATTTTTCTTGACTTTCATCAATCAAGGTTCTGGCACTATCATTTGTTAAGCCATCTGTATCAGCATCTAAAAAGATTAAAGCATCATTATTGTCCACGATAACCATTCTTACAGCTAAATCTCTTTCATAAACCTCATTAACACGAGTAATTGTAGTATTCATAGCAGATAGTACAGCTGCTTTTTTTTCTGCATCACTAGCTGTAGATGGTACTCTTTGGTTGTTTATGTGAAACTGAGCATATTCACCTGTACAAGCAATGGCCATTCTATAGGTTCTTAAATTGCCATCATCAGCATTTCTTCGTTGATGTGGTGATATGTTATTTTTTTGTACAGTGTCTTCTACCTTACACGAAAATTCATCTTTGCTTGGAGGTAGACTACTTTTCTTATAAACAATATATTCTTTATAGTCTTTGGTGTATGGATTTATGTAGGAAGTACCTTCATTTGCTGAAGAAATAATTACGTGAACTCCATCTTTTCCAATACTTATCTTAGCCGAAGAAGAAGGATTGTCAATTCCTTGAGCTGAAAAAGATTTAATCATAGGGTATTTTTCAGCTAGGGAAGGAGCTAAATAAGAAGTTTCTTTTATAGAAAATCTTTCTAGTTGTCCGTTAGCATTAGGAAGCTGGATAATTTTTGAATTAGGTGTATTTTTAGATAATGAGCTAGGCAATGTACTTTTAAAGCCTTCTAAGTTTAAACTCATTAAAATGTATTCTTTAGGTAAAGTGTTATTTGTATTAAAAATTTCTTTCTTTTGTTGAGTAATGGCGTCTTTATGACTCCTTGTCCATAGTTGTTGTGAAAACAAGCTAGCTATTGATAAATAGAAAGCAAATAAAAAAGGAAGGGTACTTTTTTTAAACATGATTTTTGTTATTGATATACGTTTAGTTTATAACAGTAAAACTCTAAATTTCCCTACCTTTGTAGGGTAGTTTAGCGCCACAATTTATGAATAAAAAAATAAGAATTAGTGATCTAGGAAGAAAAGATTACAAGGAAACATGGGATTATCAAACGAATCTTTTAGATGAAATAGTATCATTAAAAAGAGAAAGAAGAAATGGAGATAGTGAAATAGAAACTCCTAATTACTTTTTGTTTGTAGAGCACTCGCATGTGTACACCTTAGGAAAATCAGGAGATATGAAAAATCTTTTGTTGAATGAAGAAAAATTAAAAGAGAAAGAAGCAACTTTTTATAAGATTAATAGAGGAGGGGATATAACTTATCATGGACCAGGACAAATTGTTGGTTATCCAATTTTAGATTTAGAAAATTTTTTTACAGACATCCATAAATATTTACGTTTGTTGGAGGAGTCAATCATTTTAACAATAGCAGAGTATGGGTTGGAAGGAGAAAGAAGTGAAGGAGAAACAGGTGTATGGCTTGGAGTAGGTACGCCGTTTGCTAGAAAAATTTGTGCCATGGGAATTAGAGCCAGTAGATGGGTAACTATGCACGGATTTGCTTTAAATGTGAATGCTAATTTAGGTTATTTTGATAATATTATTCCTTGTGGAATACGTGGAAAAGCTGTTACTTCAATGGAGGTTGAATTAGGTAGAAAGGTCTCAGAAGAAGAGGTAAAAGAGAAAATTATAAAACATTTTAAAGAACTGTTTGAAGTGGAAGAGTTTATAAAAGCATAAAAAAAGGTTGACAATCGTCAACCTTTTTTTATGCTTTAGAACTAAAATTTATTTTTTAGCTTTGATTTCAAAAGAAATTTCCATTAAATCATTGATGAATTTGTCTTTTAAAGCAGCGTCAATTTTTTTAGACTTGTAAGTAACACCAAAGTCAGTTCTGTCAATACTAAAAGTATCACTTTTAAAAGTTACCATATCATCAGCTTCTGTAATAGTAGCTGGTATAGTAACACTTTTAGTAACGTCTCTAAGAGTTAAGTTTCCTGTAACGTGTACCTTTCCGTCTTTTACTTCAGAGGTAGCTACTTGAAATTTAGCAGTAGGGAATTTTTCAACATCAAAGAAATCAGCATTTTTTAAGTGTCCCTCTAAATCTTCTTTACCGTCTCCAGCTTTTAAATCTTCACAAGAAATAGTAGTCATGTCAATAATGAACTCACCAGATTTTACGTTTCCGTTTTCGATTTCTAACGTTCCTTTACTTAAACTTACGACACCATTATGAGAACCAGTAGGTTTGCTACCTTTCCAAGCAACAGAAGATTCAGCGATGTTAGCCTTATAAGTATTAATAACATTCTCTGTTTTTGCAACTTCTTTAATTTCGTCACTAACAGTAGTCTTGTTTTTATCTGTTTTACAAGAAACAGCTCCAATTGCAACAAATGCAATAGCTAAAATTGTTTTTTTCATTTTTGTGTTTTTAATAATGATACTTAATCAGATACAAATATAATTAAAAATAATTCCCATGGAAATTATTTTTTATCTTTGGAATCAATAATGATAGTTATAGGTCCATCATTTAGCAACTCTACCTTCATATCCGCACCAAACTGACCTGTTTGTACTTTTTTACCTAAATCAATCTCAATTTGTTGAACAAACTTTTCATATAAAGGAATAGCAACATCAGGTTTGGCAGCTTTAATATAACTAGGACGATTTCCTTTTTTGGTAGAAGCGTGTAAAGTAAATTGACTTACTATAATGGCATCTCCATTTATATCTTTAATCGATTTATTCATAACACCTTCTTCGTCATTAAAAATACGAAGGTTTGTTATTTTGTTTGAGAGCCATTTAATATCATCAGGTGTATCTTCAGTAACAATTCCAAGTAAAATTAAAAGCCCCTGTTGTATTTTAGCTACTCTTTCACCTTCAATAGTAACGCTAGCTTTTGAAACACGTTGAATGACAATTTTCATTTTATATAAATTGTTGAATTTTTAAATATTTGAATGTTTTGAACCTTAGTGGAGATTAGACTAAAAAATTATATTACTCCCAAATGTCGGTTCTGTAGTGTTCTTCTTCGCCTTCTAAAATTTGTAGATAACTTTTATAACGAGACCAAGCTATTTCTTCATTTTCTAAGGCTTCTTTAACTGCGCACTGTGGTTCGTTAATATGAATGCAATTGTTGAATTTGCAGTTTTGTTTTAAAGCAAAAAACTCAGGAAAATAATCGCCTAATTCATCTTTGTCCATATCAACTACTCCAAAACCTTTAATTCCGGGAGTGTCAATAATACGAGCATTAAAACTTAAATCGAACATTTCAGCAAACGTAGTAGTGTGTTGTCCTTGTTTGTGTTGTTCAGAAATTTCCTTCGTTTTTAAGTCTAAAGATGGTTCAATAGCGTTAACTAAGGTTGTTTTTCCAACTCCTGAATGACCTGCAAACATACTTACTTTGTCTGTCATCATCTCTTTTATTTTATCAATATTGATGTTTTTAGTCGCGGAAACTTCAATGCATTCGTAACCGATGGCTTCATAAATATCTTTTAAATACAAAATTTCGGCACGCTGCTCAATTTCGTAAGAATCAATTTTATTGAAAACTAATATAGTTTTAATTGAATAGGCTTCGGAAGTAACTAAAAAGCGATCAATGAAAGTAGTAAATGTAGGAGGGTTGTCAATAGTAATCAATAAAAACACCTGATCAATATTAGAAGCAATAACATGAGTTTGTTTTGAAAGATTAACAGACTTGCGAACGATATAGTTTTCTCGTTCGTGAATATTAGTAATCAATCCTGTTTCTTCATCATTTTTAGTTTCTAACGAAAAATCAACAATATCACCTACAGAGATGGGATTGGTACTTTTAATTCCTTTGATACGAAACTTTCCTTTAATGCGACACTTATATAGCTCGTCTTCAGATTTTACCCAATACCAACTTCCTGTAGATTTATAAACCGTTCCTATCATAAAACAAAGATGAGAATAAATTAGAAAACTCAATGTAAAAATCCCGCTTTTGCGGGATTTAATATTTAGTTGTTGATAATTTTTTCTTGATGATTAATACTTTCTTGATGTATTGCTTTGAACATTTTAAGTACAAACTCTTCACTTAAACCACGTTCATCACCTTCTAAAATCATTTTGCCTAGTATCTCATTCCACCGTTTAGTTTGTAAAATAGCGACGTTTTTCTCTTTTTTTAACTGACCAATTGAGTCTGCTATTTTCATACGCTTTCCTAACATTTCAATGAGTTGATGATCTACTACGTCAATTTGAGTACGTAGCGTATTTAAAGCATTTCTGTACTCAGTTTCTGTATCCGTGGCTTTTCTAACTTTTAAATCAATCATCATTTGGATTAATGATTTAGGAGTAATTTGCTGAGCTGCATCGCTCCATGCATTATCTGGATCGTAATGAGTTTCAACCATTAAACCATCAAAGTTTAAATCTAAGGCAGTTTGACAAACATCGAAAATAATATCACGACGACCAGCGATGTGTGACGGATCACAAATCAGTGGTAAATCAGGGAAACGGTTTTGCAATTCAATAGGAATTTGCCATTCAGGGTTGTTACGGTACCTTGTTTTTTCATAAGTAGAGAATCCTCTATGGATAACCCCTAGTTTTTTAATATTTTTAGCGTACAAGCGTTCTATGGCACCTAACCACAATGGTAAATCGGGGTTTACAGGGTTTTTTACTAAAACAATTTTATCTGTACCCTCTAAAGCATCTGCTATTTCTTGAACAATAAAAGGACTTACGGTAGTGCGAGCACCAATCCATAAGATGTCTACGTCGTGCTCAATTGCAAGTTTTACGTGATCTTTGTTGGCTACTTCAGTAGCAATTAACATTCCTGTTTCTTGCTTTGCTTTTTGTAACCATTTTAGCCCTAAAGCACCCACACCTTCAAAATTACCTGGTCTTGTACGAGGTTTCCAAATTCCAGCTCTTAAAACAGTAGCATCTGTATCTTTTAATTCGTGTGCAATTTGTAGTACTTGTTCTTCTGTTTCGGCGCTACAAGGTCCTGCAATTACTAGTGGATGCCCTAACCCGAAAGCATCTAACCATTTTTTTAACTCTTTTGTATTCTCCATTTTTGATATTCTTATTGTTGAGGTATTCCCTCTAAAATTCCATTTAATATTTGTTTTATATGATTGGTGTTTTCCATTTCTATATAGATTTCTGGAAAATCGTTGTTTTCTAATAAAGTTTTGAATTGTTGTAAGTTATGAATATATTCATTCAGAGACTCAATAACATTTTCTTTATTTTGCTCAAAAATAGGTGTCCACATTGCTGGTGAGCTTTTTGCTAAACGCACAGTAGAAGCAAATCCACTACCAGCCATATCAAAAATATCACGCTCGTTTTTCTCTTTTTCAATAACTGTTTTACCTAACATGAAAGAGCTGATATGTGATAAATGTGATACATAGGCTATATGCTTATCGTGCGATTTTGGATCCATGTATCGAATACGCATTCCTAATTTTGAAAATATATCTAATGCTTTTTCCTGTAATTTGAAAGCTGTTTTTTCTACCTCACAAATAATATTAGTTTTATTTCTAAATAAATTTGTCAATGCTGCATTTGGTCCTGAAAACTCAGTTCCAGCAATAGGGTGTGTTGCTAAAAAATTTCTTCTTTTCGGATGGTTTTTAACGGCATCACAAATTAGTTCTTTAGTCGAACCTACATCGAAAACCAAACAAGTATCAGAGATATTATCCAATGTTTTCAAAATAATCTCTCGTGAAACATCAACAGGAATAGCAATAATGACTATATCTGCATTTTTCAACTCTGAAAAAGTTGCTTTTTGATGGATAATCCTTTTCTCTAAAGCAAGGTCTCCATGCTCTTCGTTGGAATCTATTCCGTAGATAGTAGCATTTTTAAATCCTAGCTGAATATCTAAGGCAAAACTTCCGCCGATTAATCCTAGTCCTATGATAAATACGTTCATTATATTCTGTTGATTGCTTCGTTAATTTTTTCTTCTGGAACGCATAATGAGAAACGAATATAGCCTTCTCCTTGATTACCAAAAATGGTTCCTGGAGCAGCGAAGATGTGTTTATTATATAGTAAATCATCAATCATTTCTTCAGATGTTTTTCCATCAGGAAGTTTGCACCAAACAAACATTCCAGATGCGTTTTTATCGTAGGTACATCCTAATTTTTCTGCTAACTCAAATACTAGTTTTTGCCTTTTTTTATAGGTGTTGTTTAGCTGAGTAAACCAATCTTTGTCTAACTCTAATGCTTTAGTGGCTCCTTTCTGAATTCCATAAAACATACCTGAATCCATTTGAGTTTTTACTTTTAAAATTTCAGTTAAAAATTCAGGTTTACCTAATAACATTCCAACACGCCATCCAGCCATGTTAAAAGATTTACTTACTGAGTTTAATTCTAAAGCAACATCTTTTGCGCCTTCAATTTGTAAAATACTTTGAGGGTGTTCATTCAATATAAAGCTATACGGATTGTCATTTACAACAACTATGTTATGTTTTTTTCCAAAGTCAATCAACTTTTGAAAAGTTTCTTTGGTAGCATCAGCACCTGTTGGCATGTGTGGATAATTTACCCACATCAACTTTATTTTTGAAGTATCGAGTTTTTCCAAAGCTTCAAAGTTAGGTTGCCAGTTAGTTGCTTCTTCTAACTCGTAAAAAATAGGTTCTCCTCCTAATAAATTGGTCACAGAACTATAGGTCGGGTATCCTGGATTAGGAATTAATACCTGATCTCCTTCGTTTAAAAAAGTTAATGAAATATGCATAATTCCTTCTTTACTTCCCATTAAAGGTAGTACTTCGTTAGCAGGATTAATGCTAACTTGATAGTTATTCTGATAAAAATTTGAAACAGCTTGTCTAAATTCAGGTAACCCTTGATAGCTCTGATAACTATGGGCTCCAGTATCTTGTAAACTATTTTGAATAGCTTCTAATACAGATGCTGGAGGTTGTAAATCAGGACTACCAATTCCAATGTTTATAATTGGTTTTCCTTCTGAAATTAACTGACGTACTTCTTTTAATTTTTTTGAGAAGTAGTACTCTTGTACGGTTTGTAGTCTGTTAGCAAACTGTATCATAATCTACCGTTTTTATATTCACCTAATATTTTAAATTCTTCTGCCATAATTTGTATGATAGCTTTTGCTTTTTCGTAATCTTCATATTTTTCAAAAGTTACATCTACGAAAAAAGAGTACTTCCAAGGTGTTTCAATTTTGGGTAACGATTGTATTTTAGTAAGGTTTAATTTACAGTCACTCATTACATTTAGTACTGTAGCTAAACTTCCTCTTTTGTGATTTAGTTCAAATTTTAATGAAGCTTTATTGATTTCACTTTTACCATTTTTTGGAAGACTTCTTTGAAGAAATACAAATCGAGTTGCGTTATTTTTAATCGTTTGAATTTCATCTTCAATAACAGATAAATTAAAAATATCAGCAGCCATTTTTGGTGCAATTGCTGCAACTCCTTTTAATTGTTGATCGGCTATTCTTTTTGCAACAGCAGAGGTGTCAACATCTTCAACTAACTTGATGTGCTTATGTTGTTTGAAAAAATCTTTACATTGTAGTAATGCCATCGGATGCGAACAAACCTCAGTAATGTCTTCAATTCGTTGGTCAGGTAACGCCATTAAATGATGATGTATAGACAAGTAATACTCACCAGAAATATGCAAATTGTACTTGTCAATTAGGGCATAGTTGGGTATGATTGAGCCTGCTATGGTGTTTTCTAAAGCCATAATTGCTTGCTCACTTCTTGAATTAATAAGGCTATCAACCAATACGTCAAAAGATAAGCACTCGTGTAAGTCGATGTTTTCTCCGTAGTAGTTGTTTGCAACAATATGGTGGTTGCTTCCTTGTATTCCTTGAATGGCTATTTTTTTCATTTTACATCAAAAAAAAAAGCCTCGATAAATTCGAGACTTTGATTGGGTATATATTTTTTGTTAGGTTAACAATATGATACAAAGTCTCGTCTCTTACTAAAAAAGTAAAAGTAAAAATAGAAACCTTGCCATACGTTTTGTAACATCATTGTATTTGTGTTCTTTGTACGGAACAAATCTTAGAAATAAATTTAACTAAACCAAATTTTTTTTAAAAAAAGTGTAAAAAAGAAAAAAGCTTCTCATTTTGAGAAGCTTTTTGCGGTCTGGACGGGACTCGAACCCGCGACCCCATGCGTGACAGGCATGTATTCTAACCAGCTGAACTACCAGACCGTTGCTTTAAGCAATATGTTATATGTTTTAGAGAAACTTTAGCGGTCTGGACGGGACTCGAACCCGCGACCCCATGCGTGACAGGCATGTATTCTAACCAGCTGAACTACCAGACCGTTGCTCTAAGCGGATGCAAATATATAACCTTTTTTTAAATAAAAAAGAGTTATTTATAAAAAATTCTGTCTAGTGATAAGATAAGCTATAAGTACTTTATCATAACCTTCACTAATATCTACAGGAATGTAATCTATTTTGTATTGTAAGCATTTGTTTTTTAGGTTCTTGAAAAAAAAGGAGCTCAATTCTTGATATTTTTGCTGTACATTTTCGGCGTATAAATTTATTTCTTCTCCAGTTTCAATATCTACAAATTTTTTTGGTGAGTTGTCAAAATCAAACAAAAATTCTGTTTTTTTATCATATGTATGAAACAACACTACTTCATGTTTATTAAATTTTAGATGCCTTAAAGCATTAAAAAGTTCTTCTTCATTCTTTGAAGTTTGAAACATATCGGTAAATAAGAAAATTAAAGACCTTCTATGAATCTTCTCTGCTATTTCATGTAAGTGTTGATAGGTTTTTGTATTTGAAGTAGAATTAGATGATAATAAATGCTCTAATTGATGTAATAACATTTTACGATGACGTTCACTACCTTTTTCTGGAGCATAGTATTCATAAGTGTCAGAGTAAATACTTAAACCAACAGCATCACGTTGTCGCTTTAAGATATCCATTAAAGAGGCAGCTGCTACTGCAGAGAAACCAATCTTATTTAAATCATTTATTGATTCATTATTGCTTGGAGGATAATGCATCGACGCAGAATTATCAATGATTATATGACACCTAAGATTCGTTTCTTCTTCGTACTTTTTAGTGTACAATTTTTCAGTTTTGGCAAATAGCTTCCAATCTATATGTCGAGTACTTTCTCCTTTGTTGTAGAGTTTGTGTTCAGAAAATTCAACTGAAAATCCGTGAAATGGACTTTTATGCATTCCTGTAATAAAACCTTCTACCACTTGTTTAGCAAGTAGCTCAAGGTTGTTAATTTTTGAAGCAGTACTGTTTAAATCAATCATAGATTACCGAAAATAAGAAAAGGTTTGGCGATAGCCAAACCTTTTTTATAATATCAAATAATATCTTTACTTATAAAGCAGCATCAATTTTATCTGTATATGCTTTTTTTGGAGCAGCACCAACTTGTTTGTCTACAACTTCTCCGTTTTTGAAGATTAATACAGTTGGTATGTTTCTTACACCATACTTAGCGGCAAATTCTTGGTTTGCATCTACATCTACTTTTCCAACTACAGCTTTACCATCGTATTCATTACTAATTTCATCAACGATAGGAGATACCATTCTACAAGGTCCACACCAAGCTGCCCAAAAATCTACTAATACTGGTTTGTCAGATTTTAATACTACTTCTTCGAAAGAAGCATCTGTAATTTCTAATGCCATTTTATTTATGTTTTATCTAAAGTTATTTTCTTATTTATTTACGTACAAATGTAAACAAATATTTTACCAATACAATTTTACAAAAATTACTTTTTATTATCATAATATCAATACTTTCTATTTATTTACGTGTAAGTTTGTTTTTGTGTATGTAAAATAATCTATAACTTTGTCAAATATATTTTGAGGAAAAATTTGACTGATTGCAACCTCATTGAACAATGATTCAAAATAAAAATGCTAAAGCAGTAATTTCTACTCCTTTTAGCGACTTAGCAATTCAGATTTTTTCTTTTAGTTAAATTTTTAAAAAAAGTATTTATGTCATATTTTTTTACTTCAGAAAGTGTTTCTGAAGGACATCCAGATAAAGTAGCAGATCAAATATCTGATGCTCTAATAGATAATTTTTTAGCTTTTGATTCAAATTCAAAAGTAGCATGTGAAACATTAGTAACAACTGGTCAAGTAGTATTAGCAGGAGAAGTTAAGTCTTCTACTTACTTAGATGTTCAAAAAATTGCTCGTGAGGTAATTAATAAAATTGGATATACCAAAGGTGAGTATATGTTTGACGGTAATTCTTGTGGAGTGTTGTCAGCAATTCATGAACAGTCAGATGATATTAACCGTGGAGTAGATAGAGCTTCAAAAGAAGAGCAAGGAGCAGGTGATCAAGGAATGATGTTTGGTTATGCTACAAACGAAACTGAGCATTATATGCCGTTAGCGTTAGATTTATCACATATAATTTTAAAGGAATTAGCAGCAATCCGTAGAGAGAATAAGGAAATTACTTATTTACGCCCAGATGCTAAAAGTCAGGTAACTATTGAGTATTCTGACGATAACGTACCACAGCGTATTGAAGCAATTGTTGTATCTACACAACATGATGATTTTGCTGATGATGAAACAATGTTAGCTAAAATTAGAAAAGATATTGTTGAGATTTTAATTCCTAGAGTAAAAGCACAATTAACCCCAGAAATTCAAGCGCTATTTAATGATGATATTAAATATCATATTAATCCAACAGGAAAGTTTGTAATTGGTGGACCTCATGGAGATACAGGGTTAACAGGCCGTAAGATTATTGTTGATACTTATGGAGGAAAAGGAGCGCATGGTGGTGGAGCATTTTCTGGAAAAGATCCAAGTAAAGTAGATCGCTCTGCAGCGTATGCAACACGTCATATAGCTAAGAATTTAGTAGCTGCTGGAGTGGCTGATGAGGTTTTAGTACAAGTATCGTATGCTATTGGAGTAGTAGAACCGATGGGTATTTTTGTAGATACTTACGGAACTTCAAAAGTGGATTTAACTGATGGAGAAATTGCTCAAAAAGTTTCTGAAATTTTTGATATGCGTCCACACGCTATTGAAGATCGTTTAAAGTTACGTAATCCAATGTATAGTGAAACAGCAGCTTACGGGCATATGGGAAGAAAAAATGAAGTAGTTTCTAAAACATTTACACAACCTAATGGAGAAAGTAAAACAATGGAAGTTGAATTGTTTACTTGGGAAAAATTAGATTATGTGTCTAAAGTAAAAGAGAGTTTCAGTTTGTAATAAACGAAATAAAAACATAGTGAAAAATACCTGTAATTTTATTGCAGGTATTTTTTTATACAGCTATTTTTGTATGAAATTTAAAAACAATATAAACCGAACTTGTTTTTTATATTTTTCAAATTGCTAAAAATTGCTGTTCTCTTCTTTTACTCATTTCTATTAATTGTCTTAAAGATTTTATGTAGGGGGAAATACTTAGTTTTTGCTTGAACAATAAAAATGAGTTCATTAAAAATCACAAAAAATGAAAAAATTAAAGTATGTTTTTGCTATTGGATTAGGAGTAGCATTATTAACCTCATGTAGTAGCTCTGCTTCAGACGATTTTGATGAAGTTAACGGAGAAGCTAAAAAGAAAAGATTAAAAACTGTTGCAGCGACAAATCAAGAAAATGAAACAATTACTACACAGTTTATGTATAATGCTGAAAAAGAATTGGTAAGTGTTTCTGGAACAAATGGAACAGACGCTACTTTAATAAACTATAGCAATGACGGGAGTACTATTAAGGTGACAGAAGACAGCGATCTTTCAGAAAGCCTTTCAATAGAAGAGTTGTATCAATCACCATATAATATTTATGAAACAGGAATGGCATTAGAATATGATTCTAACAAAAATCCTAGTAAAGTTTTATTCCAAGTTGAGGTTTATGATTGGGAAACTGAAATGAATGTTGTTGAAAATTATACAGCAGAAATATTTTATGACAATAAGCCAAATATGTATTTTTCTACTTTAGAATCTGCAGGAGTTATAGAAGTATTAGATGGAGTTGATGTTAGTTTTGGGGCGAATCCTCAAGCTTCAGAAGTAATTAAAGCTAGAAGATTATTGCCATTAAATAACGTAACGAAGATTATCTATAAAGACGGAGGTGATAACGTTATAGGTACTTTAACTGTAGATTATACTTATGATTCGGATGGGTACCCTTTAATAGGAAAAGGAGTAGCTGTTGCTGGTGAAGAATCAATTGCTATAAATACTACTTATAGTTACGAATAAACTAGATTATAATAAAAAAAGCCTCGACATTGTCGAGGCTTTTTTTGATTTTATTTCACTTGAAATACAAAAGGTATTCTAGCTTGAATTCCTTTTAGGTTTTTCATTTTTTGAATGTTATGGTATAATTGGTAATTTTCATCACCTAAAGTTTCTTTAAGTATTTCTTCTTTTGAAGCTTTCATAAATGGAGAGAATTTTAGAGCTTCTTTTAAGTCAGTTTTGTAATTAGGGTAATTACGAACTCTAAAATTTTGAACTTCTGCTAATTCAGCGGCAACTTTAATGGCGTCATTTAATCCTCCTAATTGATCTACTAAGCCATTTTCAATAGCTTCTTTACCAGTCCAAACTCTACCTTGTGCAATTTCGTTTACTTGCTCAAAAGTCATGTTACGCCCTGCAGAAACACGGTTAACAAAAGTAGTGTAGATTTGTTCAACACCTTCTTTAGTTACATCGTAGAATTTCTGGTTCATTGGCTCAAAAACACTATAAGAAGCGCTGTTGTTAGTAGATACTTGTTCTGCATTGATACCAATATTATCGGTAAATTGATTAAAGTTAGGAATGGCTCCAAAAACTCCAATAGATCCTGTAATTGTAGTAGGTTCTGCAATAATTTTGTTAGCATTACAAGCAATATAGTAACCTCCAGAAGCTGCATAGTTACCCATAGAAACTACTAAAGGTTTTTCTTTTTTTGTTAATTCTAGTTCACGCCAAATTAATTCAGAGGCTAAAGCACTACCTCCAGGTGAATTTACGCGAAGTACGATAGCTTTTACATTATCATCTTTTCGGGCTTTTCTGATAGCTTTGTTTATAATTCCTTGTCCTATATAGTCTTCGCTTCCTTCTCCATACACAATATCACCTTGTGCATAAATCACGGCGATTTTATCTTTAGCAGTAGAAGAAATTCTTCCTTTTCCAGAGTTTATGTAGTCTTCAATAGAAATAGTATTTACTTTCTTATCAGAACCCATAGCTAACTTCTTTTCGTATTCATCTTCGTAAATAGAAGCATCTATTAAATTATTTTCTTTTGCTACAGTAATATTTCTTCCATTAGAATTATCAGCAATAAGGTTTAGTTTTTCAATAGAAATGTTTCTACTCTTACTAATGTCATCTGTGATTTCTGACCAAATTGATTTTAAAAATGAAGTGGTTTGTTCGCGGTTAGCTTCGCTCATTTCATTTTCCAAGAAAGGTTCAACTGCACTTTTATATTTTCCGTGACGAATAACCTCCATTTTAATACCATATTTGTCTTCAAAGTCTTTGAAATATAAAATTTCGGTAGATAAACCTCTAAAGTCAATAGCTCCTACTGGGTTTAAGAATAAACTGTCAGCAACAGAGCTTAGGTAGTAATTTTTTTGAGTATAAATGTCATTATATGCATATACAAACTTACCACTTTCTTTAAACTCTTCAATTTTGTTTCGTATGGCTTGTGTTTGGGCAATACCAGCATTAACAAAAGGTGTTTTAATACTTATTCCTTTTATTTTATCATCAGTTTTTGCATTTTCAATAGCGTTGATAATTTTGTTTAAAGCCAATTTTTCATCTGTTAGTTCTAGAGCTTCAGCAATAGGATTGTCTTCTTTTGGAGCATAATCTTTAATAGGGGTTGATAAGTCTAATTCTAAAACTGAGTTTGATTTTACAACAATTTTTTCTTCAGCTCCTACAATAGCAGCTATAGCAAAAAAGAATACAAACAGTAAAAATAGGGCAATGAAAAAGCCTAGAATAGAGGCGAGTAAATTTCTTAAAAACTTCATGTTGTATGGTTAATTTTTTTGAGCAAATATACAGTTTTTCGAAAGACGTCTTTTACTAAGGTTTTACTAGTTCCAGCGATTTATTCCTACCCCCAAGTTCATGCGGTATTTTCGTTGAGCGAACTCAAAATAATTAAAAAGTTTATAATTTACTTCATAGCCATAATCAACGTGTGGACTATAATCAATTACATTTTCATAAATGTTTGAATTAAATTGTAAAGGATTCCTAGCTCGATAATTCCATGTGTTTACATACAAACGGTTTTTATTTTCGAGGTATTGTTGTGAATAAAACCCTTCGGGTTTAGCAATGCTGTTTAAATAGGTAGTAAAACCAGGGTCTATAATTATAATTTCATATTCTAAACTATCATTAGCAATAACAACTGGTTCCTCTTTAGGAGTGTTAGAAGTATTTTTTATAGGCGAGGAACTGCAAGCCCATATCATAATTCCAATAATGCTAAGAAAAAGAATGCGTTGTAAGGTTTTCATAATCAGTATGATTTATAATTATAAAGTTGCAAAAATTATTCCATTTTTCATTGATTTTTAATTTGTTTAACAGTAATTTTCAGCATTAAATAATAGAAAATGAAGAAAAGATGTTTTTGGGTTAGTGATGACCCACTATATATTGAGTATCACGATAATGAATGGGGAGTGCCTGTATATGATGACGATAAGCTGTTTGAGTTTTTAATATTAGAAACTTTTCAAGCAGGTTTAAGTTGGATTACAGTTTTAAAGAAAAGAGAAAACTTTAGAAAAGCGTTTGATAATTTCGACTACAAAAAAATAGCAAAATACTCTGAAGATAAATATGAAGAGTTGCTTCAAGATAATGGAATTATAAGAAATAAGTTGAAGATAAAAGCTACTATAACCAATGCTCAGGCTTTTATGAAAGTACAAGAAGAGTTTGGTGCGTTTTCAAAATACATTTGGGATTTTACTAATGGGAAGCCAATAGTAAATAAGTTTGAAAAGAAAGAAGAAGTACCAGCTACCACAGCGCTTTCTGATGTGATTTCAAAAGATTTAAAAAAGCGTGGATTTAAGTTTGTTGGGTCCACAGTAATTTACGCACACATGCAGGCGACAGGAATGGTAAACGACCATACAACGGACTGTTTTAGATACCATGAAGTTTAAATTTTGTAATTTTAGCCTTCCAAAAAAATAAACTAAATATTATTATAAATGAAACTAAAACAAATGCTTTGTGCAGTTGTTGCGGCTGGAGTGTTAACTTCATGCGGAACAGAAGCCAAAAAAGAGCCTAAAGTAGCTGAAAAAAAAGCAAAAGAGTTTGAATATGTTGTAGAGCAATTTGCTGATATAAAAGTATTACGTTACCAAATTCCTGGTTTTGATGAGTTAACACTAAAAGAAAAAAAGTTAGTGTATTATTTAACACAAGCTGGTTTATCTGGGCGTGATATTATGTGGGATCAAAACTACCGTCACAATCTTGAAATTAGAGCAGCTTTAGAAAATATCAAGAATAACTTTAAAGGTGATAAAGAGAGTGAAGAGTTTAAAGCATATACAACGTACTTAAAACGTGTATGGTTTTCAAACGGAATTCATCACCACTATTCTAACGATAAGTTAAAACCTGAATTTTCTAAAGAATATTTTGAGTCGTTATTAAAAGAAACTAATACAGAGTTATCTACGGAGGCATTAGAAGTTATCTTTAATGATAAAGATGCTAAAAAAGTAAATAAAAAAGCAGGAGTTGATCACGTATTGGCATCTGCTGTAAATTTCTACGGACCAGATATCACAAGTAAAGATGTAGAAGGTTTTTACGCTAAAGCGGATAAAGGGCCAAAAGATCAACCAATTGAAGCAGGATTAAACTCGAAGTTAGTTCGTGAGGACGGAAAATTAGTAGAGAAAGTTTGGAAGTCTGGTGGAATGTACGGTCAAGCAATTGATAAAATTATTGAGTGGTTAGAAAAAGCTAAAGGAGTAGCAGAAAACGAAAAACAAGCAAAAACGTTAGAGTTGTTAATCGAATACTACAAAACAGGAGATTTACATACTTGGGACGAATATGCTATTGCTTGGGTAGAATCTACCGAAGGAAATATTGATTGGATTAATGGTTTTATTGAAGTGTATAACGACCCTAAAGGGTACAGAGGTTCGTACGAAAACATCGTACAAATCAAAGACTTTGATATGTCTAAAAAGATGAAGGTATTATCAGACAATGCACAATGGTTTGAAGATAATGCTCCGTTAGATCCAGCACATAAAAAAGAAAACGTAGTTGGGGTTTCTTATAAAACAGTAAATGTTGCTGGTGAAGCGGGAGATGCATCTCCTAGTACTCCAATTGGAGTGAACTTACCAAACAATAACTGGATTCGTCAACAACACGGTTCTAAGTCAGTATCATTAGGGAATATTATAGGTTCTTATAACAATGCTGGAGGAACTGGACGTTTAAAAGAGTTTGCTAACGATCAAGAAGAAATAGACTTAGAGATTAAGTACGGTAAATTAGCTGATAAATTACACACAGCATTACATGAGGTAATTGGGCATGCTTCAGGTGTAATTAACGACGGAGTTGGTCAACCAAAAGAGACGTTAAAGAATTATGCTTCTACAATGGAAGAAGGTAGAGCAGATTTAGTAGGACTTTATTATTTAATGGATCCTAAATTACAAGAATTAGGTTTGGTTGATGACTGGAAAAAAGTAGGAAAAGCTGCTTATGATGGATATATCAGAAACGGGTTAATGACGCAGTTAATAAGAATCAATTTAGGAGATGATATTGAAGAAGACCACATGGTTAACCGTCAATGGGTTTCTGCTTGGGCTTTTGAGCAAGGAGTAAAAGATAACGTAATTGAAAAAGTTACTAAAGAAGGTAAAACATACTACAATATTAACGATTATGACAAGCTTCGCGAAATTTTCGGACGCTTATTAAAAGAAACGCAAAGAATTAAATCTGAAGGAGATTTTGAAGCGGCAAAAGCATTAGTAGAAGGTTACGGAGTAAAAGTAGATCAAGATATTCATAAAGAAGTTTTAGATCGTAATGCTCAGTTTACATCTGCTCCTTATAGCGGATTTGTAAATCCAGTATTAGAGCCAGTAACTGATACTGAAGGAAATATTACTAATATTAAGATTAAGCAACCAGAAACGTTTGAAGAGCAAATGAAGTTCTACGCTAAAAACTATAACTTCTTACCAATAAAAAATTAAAAAGTTATAAACTTGAATAAAAAAAAACCGATTCTGAAAAGAATCGGTTTTTTGCTTTTATAAGAAACTCTTAAGAGTTTTATTATTTAGTTAATAATTTTGATAAAAACAATAACGCAATTACTACCGCTATTGCTATGGCAACGTATAAAGCTCCATTTTGATAATGCTTTTTATTGTTTTTAGCATCTTTTTTATAACTAAAATACATTAAAAGAATAAAAGCTATAACAAATAAACTCGCAAAAATAATTCTACCTGTAGTAAACATTTTTGCAGCAATAAGTATAAACATAAAATTGTATTTTTAGCAAAGTTAAAGAATGATTTTAGAATGAAAAAAACTAAAACAGCAATTATTTTTGGAGGCACTTCTGGTATTGGAAAAGGACTTGTAGAAAAACTAATACAAGAAAATTATATCGTAGCGGTAACCGGGAGAAGGTTCGAAAAATTGGAAGAGTTAAAGAAGAGGTATTCTAACCAAATACTTATTAAGCAAAATGATATCCAACAAGTGGATGAGGTAGAAAAAGTGTTTAATGAGTTAGTAAATGAATTAGGAGAAGTTCATTTGGTGATACAATCTTCAGGAGTTGGATTTGTAAACCCAAAATTAGACTGGGATAAACAAGAGCAAACTATAAACACGAATGTTTTAGGTGTAACAAAACTATATGCATTAGCTTATAAATTGTTTAAAAAACAAGGTTTTGGTCATTTAGTCGGTATTTCTTCTATCGCTTCACTACGTGGAAATAGAGCAGCACCAGATTATTTCTCTTCTAAAGCATATCAAAAAGCGTATTTAGAGAGTTTGTATATCAAAACAAAATCTATTAAAACAAAAAAAGTTTTTATTACAGATATCCGTCCGGGGTTTGTTGATACAGCAATGGCTTTAGGTGATGGTATTTTTTGGATGGTTCCTCTAGAAAAAGCAGTTAATCAAATTTATGCAGCAATAAAACGAAAAAAACGAGTAGCTTATATCTCAAAAAGATGGAGGTTAATAGCTTGGGTACTAAAAATAGTACCAGCAAGAATTTTAAAAATGGCAACATAATACTTTAGATAAGTTAAAGTGTAAACAAAAAAGCGAAACAAGTCCGCTTTTCCATTAATTCTAACAGTAACTAGAGCCTATCTCGTATTGTTCACCACATAAGTAACAATATCCATTGTAATAAGTTGGGGCAGAGCTACAGGGTAAAGGTCGACCTGTACCACCGTTTATTAATTTTTGTTCAGTTTTATTTAGGGTTAAACCTAATTTAGAAATCTCTTTTAACATAATTTATTTTTTTTGAGTTTCTTAAAGTTAAATAACTTAAAATATATAAAGGAATAAAAAAACTAAAAAAAGTATGGCAAAACCATAAAATGTGTCAAATGATGATATAAATAAAAACATTATTGACTAATAATTATTGAATTAAAATCATAACTATAATGAAAAAAAGAATAGCAGCAGTACACGAATTTCATTCAGCTTTCGGGTTAGGAATAAAAAATGAACCAACAGCAAACATTGGAGAAGAACGAAACTTACTTCGCTATAATTTAATGAAAGAAGAAAATGAAGAGTATTTAGAAGCTGCACAAAATAACGATTTGGTTGAGGTAGCAGACGCTTTAGGCGATATGTTGTATATTTTATGTGGAACTATAATAGAACACGGTATGCAACATAAAATAGAAGAAGTATTCAATGAAATACAACGAAGCAACATGAGTAAGTTAGGAGAAGACGGTAAACCTATTTATCGTGAAGATGGTAAAGTACTGAAAGGACCAAATTACTTTAAACCAAACATTAAAGAAATTTTAGATAAATAAAAAAGCTCCTTAATAAGGAGCTTTTTTACATTTTGTTTTTCTATTTATTTACCCATAATTCTTTCTAATTCTGATGTTAATGTTTTTACATTATTAACCATTTTAATAATAATACCATTAGCATCTACAATTAAATGTGTAGGATATTGTTTAACCTTTAGTTTCTTAGCCATATAATCCTTTTGTTCAGGAATAGTAGGGTATTTAAATTCTTTAGTTTCTAAAAATTTAATCAATTCATCTTTTTTATCAAAAGCCAAACTAACAAATTCTATTTTATCATCCTTGTATTTATCAACCAGTTCATTTAATTCAGGAAACTCTTCTACACATACCTTACATGTAATAAACCAGCATTTTAGTACTAATAATTTTCCTTTTGTATCCGCTTTATTGTGAGCGTTACCATTTAAATCAACAAAATTGTAATCAGGAAGTTTTTTGCCTTCCATCTTAAAATATTGATGTGCTATTGAAGCCTTACTAACGATTGATTTTTTTATTTTTTCATCAGAAGAAGCATCAATACCAGTAAGCTGGTATTGTACTTTACCTTTTTTTTCCGATTTAATCGGAATATAAGCGCCTGTGCGTAGTAAGGTTAAAAAGATACCTTTTTCCATAGCTGCACCTTCATCATCTAGAGGAATAAAGGTAGACATTAAATCAATGTTTTCCTTTGCATAAGCTTCCCAGTTATCAAAGTTCTTTTGAATGTCTTCGATGTCAACGGAAAAAGAACCTGTTGAGGAATTATCAACAGATAAGGGCTCTTCAGGAGTGTCTTCTTTAGAAGAAGTAATTTTATTACTTTGGGCTATGATATTATTTTCATTTTCTAATGAATTAGAATAGAAATCCAATCCAAAAAATGAAATAACAAAACCAACTCCTATTGATAATAAAGCAGGTATAATATTTCTCATTTCTTTAGAATTTTTTATTAAAATAACTTAATTCTGTTTACTAATATAGCTTTTTTAAATGAAATGATTAAATTTTAACTCTCCAGTTGTGCTTGTCTTCTAATTTGTTATACTGAATGTTGAGTAGTTTTTCTTTAAAGAAAGAAGCATAAGAATCATTTGTTTCAGGTAATTCAAAAGTTTCGTTTTGGTGTTTAAATCCTTTTATAGGATTTATAACAGCAGCAGTACCAGAACCAAAAATTTCCAACAGTTCACCTTGCCTAGCAGCTTCTTTAATTTCAGCAACTGAAACTCTTTTAACTTCAATATCTATATTATAATCTTTTGCAAGTTGAATAATTGATTTACGAGTAACACCATCTAAAATTCTATCATTAGTAGGAGCAGTTATAAGTTTATTACCTATTCTAAAAAAGATATTCATTGTACCTGCTTCTTCAAGGTATTCGTGGGTGTTTGCATCAGTCCAAATAATTTGTTGATACCCTTCCTTATGTGCTAAACTAGTAGGGTAAAATTGCGCAGCATAGTTACCAGCGGCTTTGGCAAAACCAACACCACCGTCAGCAGAACGACTGTATTCTTCAGCAAATAGTACTCTAACTTCACCAGCATAATATGATTGAGCAGGTGAACAAATAATTATAAATTTATATTCTTCAGCAGGTGAAGCAGCAATAGCTCCTTCTGAAGCAATAATAAACGGACGAATATATAACGAGTTTCCTATTCCTTTCTTAATCCATGCATCATCTATCTCAAGAAGTTTTTTTAACCCTTCAAAAAATACATTTTCAGGAACTGGAGGCATTGCTAAACGAGCCCCAGATTTATTAATTCTATGAAAATTTTCATCTGGACGGAATAAAAAGACATCATTATTTTCATCTTTATAAGCCTTCATTCCTTCAAAAACAGCTTGCCCGTAATGAAAAACCCTAGCAGAAGGCTCAAAAGTTAAAGGTCCATAAGGTAAAATTTTAGGTGTTTTCCATTCTCCATTAGCAAAGTCACAAACTAGCATATGGTCAGTAAAAGTGCGACCGAACGCTAAGTTGTTAAAATCTACCGTATTTATTTTAGACTCTTGTATAAGCTCAATATCAATATTCATTATGTGATTGTTTTAGAAGTGCTACGAAGATACGAAATCTAGTGGTATGTTTTGAGGTTAACTACCAGCTTGAAGAAATATGAGTATATTTGTTGATATGTTAATTTTAATTTTTTGAAAATGAAAAGACTACTAGTTTTTGCTACGCTTTTAAGCGTAATGTTTAGTGCTTGTAAAACTGAAAAGAAAGATGCAGCTCCTGCTGCGAATGGTATTAAAGAACAAAAGATTGCCTATGCGTCTTTTGGAGATGAGATTACTGATAGCAATGCTATTTCTGCTGAAGAAATGCGAATAAAATTCAAAAACTTAAAAAAAGGGGATACTCTAAACATAAAATTTACTTCAACGATAAATGAAGTGTGTAAGAAAAAAGGGTGTTGGATGAAGTTAGATTTAGGGGAAGAACAAGAGTCAATGGTGCGTTTTAAAGATTATGGTTTTTTCATGCCTTTAAATGCAGATAATAAAGAAGTGGTAGTAAACGGTAAAGCTTTTGTTACTGAGATTTCTGTTGATGAATTACAACATTATGCTAAAGATGCAGGAAAATCAGAAGAAGAAATAGCAAAAATTATAGAACCAAAATACACCTATGCTTTTGAAGCAGATGGAGTGTTAATGAAAAAATAATGAAACAATTAATTATTGTTTTATTGATGTCTTTGGTGCTTTTTTCTTGCAAAGAGGAAAAGAAACAACCAAAAGAGGAACTTATAATGTATCAGTCTTCTGAAATGGCAGCTTTAATGAATGCTATGTACGAAGGGAATATGACCGTTAAAAATAAGATTTTAGAAGGAGAGCCAATAGGTGACTTTCCTGAAACTTACTTGAATATTCATAGTGCTGTTTTAACAGACCCAGCAGATAGAAATGCAAGTTTTGAAGCTTTTTCAAAATTATATATTCAAAATATACAGCAAGTATATTTGGGTTCAAAAGATTCTATAAAGCAAAATTTCAACAAAGCTGTAAATAGTTGTATTGCCTGCCATAAAACAACTTGCACTGGACCAATACCTAGGATTAAAAAATTACTGATTAAATAGTTTAGTTATAAAACGAGAAATTATCATAACGTCAGATGGTTCCACAACCATTCATTTGCCAGAGTGGAATGAACAATATCATTCTAAACACGGAGCGATACAAGAGGCCTATCATGTATTCATTAGAAATGGATTAAAGTATGTAGATGCAAAAAATGTTTCTATTCTAGAAATAGGCTTTGGTACAGGACTTAATTCTTTTATCACGTTATTGGAAGCTAAAAAGGAGATTGATTATGTTGGAGTAGAGGCATATCCTGTAGCTAAAGAAGAAGTAGCAAAATTAAATTATGTTGCGGAGTTGGACGCCGATGATAAAAGAGAATTTTTTGAAAAAATTCACGAAGTTTCTTGGGAAGAAAAACACAACATTACTCCCAATTTTTCATTAACTAAACGCAAACAATTTTTTGCTGAAATTACCGATGAGAATAGTTTTGATTTGATTTATTTTGATGCTTTTGGAGCAAGAGTACAACCCGATTTGTGGACTGAGGATATTTTTAGAATTATGTTTGCTGCGTTAAAACCAGAGGGTGTTTTAGTAACTTATTCAGCAAAGGGAAGTGTACGACGAGCAATGCAAGCAGTAGGTTTTGATGTTGAGCGTTTACCCGGGCCTCCAGGTAAAAGAGAAATGTTACGAGGAACAAAAATTATAACGTGATATTTTACGTGATTAATGTAGAAATTAGAAAATAAAGAAATGGAGTTTAAAAGACGTTTCGGTAATCGAAAAAGAGGGAATCCTAAAAGAGGGTTGTTTTTAGTAGTTTTATTAATTGTTGTGTTGTATTTGTTCTTCAATGCAGAAAAAATTCTTGGAAGATTTTTATAAATGAAACCATTTAAATTTAAAGAGTTTACAGTGCATCAAGACAAAACAGCGATGAAAGTTGGTACCGATGCAGTATTATTAGGAGCGTGGTGTAATTTAGGAGAGTTTCCAGACACAATATTAGATGTCGGTTCAGGCACAGGTGTTATTTCATTAATGTTAGCGCAACGAAGCGATGCCATGACTATTGATGCAGTAGAAGTAGATGGAGATGCTTATGAACAAACTGTAGAGAATTTTGAGCAGTCTGATTGGGGAGATAGACTCTTTTGTTACAATGCTTCTTTTGTTGAATTTGCAGAAGAAATGTCTGAAGATGAAGAAGAGTATGATATAATTGTATCCAATCCACCATTTTATACTGATAACTACGAAACGGAAGATTTAGCGAGAAATAAAGCACGATTTACGAGTTCACTGTCTTTTGAAGAGCTACTAAAAGGAGTGAGTGAAATATTGTCGGAGTATGGAAAGTTTTCAACTATTATACCATTTAAAGAAGAAGAAAATTTTATAGAACTAGCTAAAAATCATAATTTATACCTACACAGAGTTTGTCGAGTAAAAGGAACTCCTACTACTGAGATCAAACGTAGTTTATTAGAAATGTCCTTTGTAGAGACTACAATCCAAGAAGAAGAATTGATAATAGAAACAAAAAGGCACCAGTATACTGATGCCTATATTAACCTTACGAAAGATTTTTATTTGAAGATGTAATCTTTTATGAGGTTGTATTTTCAAAATTTCTGTTTAGTTTTAGTTATGTTCTTGTGAGTAATGTAGTTCTTCAGTGCCAGTTTTTATGACAGCAATAGGGGTTTTATTTTCATCAATAGCAACAAAGGTGAATTCACCTTCAATGGCTTTTTCTCTATGTTGAGAGTACATCTGTTCAGTAAAAATTTTAACAGTAACTTTTAAACTTTTGTAACCTATATAACTTACTTTTCCTACTAATTCAATAATAGTTCCAGCAGGGATAGGCTTTTTAAAATCAATTTTATCACTACTTACGGTTACAACTTTTTGCCTGCAGAATCGTGTTGCTGTAATAAAAGCAACTTCGTCCATTAGTTGCATAGCGGTTCCTCCAAAAAGGGTGTCATAATGATTGGTTGTATTTGGAAATACGGCTTTGAAAATACGTGTTTCCGACTTTGTTATTTTTTCTTCTGTGGTCATTTTATATATGTTAGTATAATTAGTGCCTGAAATATTCTTTTCAGGCACTTTATTATTAATTTACAGTTTCTAAGGTGTTAGCATTATAGCTTAAAGAGGCTTCTTTTGCAGCTGAAACCATAGCTATTAAAGCTTTTTCAGTTTCATCCCAATGTCTAGTTTTAAGACCACAATCAGGATTTACCCAAAGACGAGAAGCTGGAATAACTTTTTGTGCTTTTTGTAGTAATTCAACCATTTCTTCTTTTGAAGGAACTCTTGGTGAGTGGATGTCATAAACCCCAGGTCCAATTTCATTCGGATATTTGAAATCTGCAAAAGCGTTTAACAACTCCATTTGAGAACGAGAACATTCAATAGTAATTACATCGGCATCCATATCAGCAATGCTTTGAATAATGTCATTAAATTCAGAATAGCACATATGTGTATGTATTTGTGTAGCGTCATTTACACCACAAGATGAAATTTTAAAGGCTTCAACAGCCCACTTTAGATAATCATTCCACCCTGATTTTCGTAACGGTAAACCTTCTCTTATAGCAGGCTCATCAATTTGAATAATTCTAATACCAGCATTTTCTAGGTCTCTAACTTCATCACGTATAGCCAGTGCAATTTGTTGGCAAGTAATGCTACGAGGTTGATCGTCACGAACAAATGACCATTGTAAAATAGTAACAGGGCCTGTAAGCATTCCTTTAACCCATTTGTCAGTTAAAGATTGTGCGTATTGTGACCAATAAACAGTCATTGGGTGTGGTCTGTATACATCCCCATAAATAATAGGAGGTTTTACACAACGACTACCATAACTTTGAACCCAACCTTTTTTAGTAAATGTAATTCCAGCAAGTTGTTCACCAAAATACTCTACCATATCGTTTCGCTCATACTCACCATGAACTAATACATCTAACCCTATTTTTTCTTGCCATTGAATGGTTTTTTGAGTTTCTTCTTTTAGTAAATACTTGTAATCTTCACTACTTAAGATACCTTTTTTAAATTGAGATCTCCAGCTTCTTACTTCTTTAGTTTGAGGAAAGGAACCAATGGTTGTAGTAGGGAATAGCGGTAAATTCAATACTTTTTCTTGTGTTTCTTTACGAATTAAAAAACTATTATTTCTTCTAGAATCTGTTTCGTTAATGGAATCAACACGTAGTTTTACATCGTTATGATGGATTAATGCTGAGGATTTTCTATTGGCAATAGCTTTTTTATTTTCTTCAAAAGCATTTAAAATATTTTCATTACTAGTGTTTTCAGATAACTCTTTTAATAAGCTTACTTCGGTAAGTTTTTGTTTAGCAAAAGAAAGCCATTGTTTAATGTCAGTGTCAAGAGAGATCTCTAAATCTAAATCACAAGGAGAATGCAACAAAGAACAAGAAGAAGCAATAAAGGTTTTTTCAGAACCTAACTTATCAGTGACTTTTTTTATTAGCTGTAATGACTTTTCAAAGTCATTTTTCCAAATGTTTCTTCCATCTACAACACCTAACGATAAGATTCTATTTTTAGGAAGAGTATTCAATACATCATCTAGCTGTTCTTCGCAGCGAACTAAGTCGATATGCAATGCGTCTAAAGGAAGTATGTTAGCTAATGAAAGATTGTCTTTTAAACCTTCAAAATAAGTAGTAACTATAAACTTTAGTTTAGGAAACTTTTTTCTAATCTCATTATAGATAAATTGATAGGTTTCTTTGGCTTTTTCACTCAAATCTAATGCTAAAAAAGGTTCGTCAAACTGAATCCATTCTGCACCTTGTGTTTGAAGTTCTTGAAGAATTTCAATATATACAGGGAGTAGTTTTGGGGCTAAATCTAATTTATCAAAACCTTCTTCTTTTTCTTTACCTAAAAGAAGGTAGCTAACCAAACCAATAATTACAGGCTTAGCATTAATCCCTGCTTGTTTAGCTCCGACAAACTCATTAACAATTTTGTTAGAAAATAGTTTGAATTCCTGATTTTTATAAAATTCAGGAACGATATAATGGTAATTGGTGTCAAACCATTTAGTCATTTCCATAGCAGTGATATCAAGATCATCTTTTTGATATCCTCTTGCCATAGCAAAGTAAAGGTCAAGTTCAGAATTTGAAGTTTTTAACATTACTTCATTGTAACGTTTAGGAATAGCTCCAACAGTAAGCGTCATGTCTAACACCTGATCATAATAAGAAAAATCATTACAAGGAATAAGGTCTATGCCTGCTTCTTGTTGTGTTTTCCAATTTTGTTGACAGATATTTCTTCCTGTTTCAAGAAGTTCCTGTAAACTAGTTTTGCCTGACCAATATTGCTCGCAGGCTTTTTTGAGTTCTCTGTTGCTACCAATACGCGGATAGCCAAGAATGTGCGTTTGCATTTTCTTTTAAACTTTTATAATTAAACATTAATTTTAAAAGCTCTTTTAGATGCTTCGCAATGCTAAAAACGATAAGATGTTTGAGGAAAAATAATGACATACCAAAAAAGCACAGCATTTCATAAAGAAAGTGTGCGTTAAAAATATATCATCGGTATGACCCAAAAGCTTCAAATCGCGAAAGCATTGTCAATATCCGAATAGGCAGGTCTCCTGACTTATAACAGCTTTTATCATCCTTCCCGCTTTTGGCAGTGGATATACTAGGATAAAAACTTTTGGTGTGTTACTTACAGTTGCGCGACAGTTCGTGATTTGCACACGATTCCCTATTAATCTACAGTTAAGTAAAACCTTTTCGGTTGATGAAGTATGTAAAGAACTTATCGAGGTAAATGTATGTATTATTTTTTTAGAACTGGTAATAAAAAAAGCACCAATAAATTGATGCTTATGTTTGAAAAAGAAAATTTATAATTAATGTTTATTTTTTCCAGTTTTTAAGTTGATCCAAGTATAAATAGCTTTCAACAAATTTTCTATGTTCAGTATTTGTCATAATTTCGAGAAGTTCTAACGCTGAAATATAACTTGCTAAATTTCCGTTTGAAGATAAAAACTTACCGTCTTTAACAAAAGTTACCAAGCTGTCGTTTTGCACTTTTAAATTTGGGTAGTCTTTTTGTAGTTGCTCACCGCCGCCAATCCATGTTACAATTTTATGACCATCTGCTATACCAGATTTACCAATTAAATTAGCTCCAGCACAATTACTAACAGTGTATTTGGTTTCTTGATTTTTTGTTTTTATAAAATCTACAACTTTATTATTATGTACTTGTGCGTACATGTCGTAAGCACTTGGTACAAACAAAGCCGTTAGTTTAGGACAGTTTTCAAAAGTATAGTCGGGAACAAAATGCATTCCTTCTTCAGTAGTAATGGGTTTAGCTGTTTCAGCAATAGCTACTACATTAAAAAGTTGTTTACCATCTTTATCTGCTTTTCCAAATACATCTGACGTTGCTATAACTTCTCCTTGTAAAACCCCATTAAACATTAAAAGTCCAATAGTTGGTAAATTAGGATTAAATGGTTTTAGGTGTTTAGTTAGTGTGTCAGATGGAGATACAACTTGTTCAACTTCTTCTGTTTTTTTATTGGTTTTCGATTTTTCTGAATTACAACCAACAGTAATAATTGTAAAAAGTAGTATTACTACAATACTTAAATTTTTCATGCGTATTTTATTTAGTATCTCTTTGAGTAGGTTTAATAATCATTCTAAAATATTGGTCTTTGTATATGTAATAGCCTAACCAGTTGTATAGAGTTCTTACTTTGTTTTTGAAGTTTACAAGCCCCATAATATGTACAAAAATCCAAATTAACCATGCAACAAAACCTTTTAATGATTGTTTTTGTCCTGGGAAATCTAATACAGCCTTATTTCTTCCAATAATAGCTAATGAACCTTTATCATTATATTGAAAAGTTTTCCAGTTTGTATCTTTTCTAGAAAGGTTTTTAGCTAAGTTTCTAGCTTGTTGTAATGCAGGTTGTGCTAATTGAGGATGCCCTTTAGGATAGCTTTCGTCTCCTAAAATCAAAGCACAGTCACCCAAAGCATAAATGTTATCATATGAGTGTACTAGGTTGAACTGATTTGTTTTCAATCTTCTACCAGCACCAAAGCTTTCTTTTGAAAAGCCATCAAATGTTTTAGCAGATACACCGGCAGCCCATATAAGGTTTTTAGTATGTATTTCTTCTCCGTTTGATAAATATACAGTTTCACCATCAAAATCATTAACCATGGTGTTCATCGTTAATGTTACTCCGAGTTCACTTAACTTTTTAGAGGTATATTCTTGTGCTCTTTTAGACATTGGAGCTAATACAGAGCTTTGACCATCAATAAGATGAATTTCTCCAAAATCATTTTTATCTAACTCTGGATAATCTTTTATGATAATTGAAGTTTTAATTTCAGATAAAATACCAGAAAGTTCAACCCCAGTAGGACCAGCACCAGCGATAACAAAAGTTAAACACTTCTTTCTTTCTTCAGGATTGTGAATTCTAGTAGCACGGTCAAATCGAGTTAAAATAACATTTCTAAGTGACAAGGCGTCACTAATAGTTTTCATTGGTAAACTGTACTTTTCAATGTTTTTGTTTCCGAAAAAATTACTTTCTGTACCAGTAGCCATTACTAAGATATCATATGCTATTTCTCCATTACTTACCACTATTTTATTTTCTTCTGGAACAACTTTTTCAAGAGTACCCAGACGAAAACGAGCATTTTTAAATTTTCTTAAAATTTTTCTGAATGGATAACTAATTGCAGAAGGTTCCATAAAACCTGTGGATACTTGGTAGATTAAAGGAGGAAAGAAATTATAGTTATTACTATCTACTAAAATAATTTGATAATTTTCAGAATTTCCTAACCCTTTTATAAGTTCTAACCCAGCAAAACCGCCGCCAACAACGACAATTTTTTTCATGTTTTTCATAATGCTATTATGCCCTTAAATTAATATAAATGCAAAGGTAGTTAAGTATGTTTTAGTAAAAAATAAACTAACTTAAGAATAGCTATTTTCTTTTAATTTCACTTAAATATTCAGGAGTTAATCCTAAAAAACTAGCTAATAAATATTGGGGTACTCGTTGTACAAAATCAGGGAAGTCTTTTCTAAATCTAAAAAAGATATCTTCTTTAGAGTAACTGTTAATGTATTTTAAACGCATTAAAGCAGCTCCGTATGCGGTTTCATATATACTTCTAAAATATTTTTCTAATAAGGGAAACTTATTTAATAACTCGTTATATTTTGAAAAGGAGATCGACAAAATTTCAGAGTTTTCAACTGTTTCTATGGTAAAGTTAGCATGTTTTTGGTTCTGAAAAGCTAAAAAGTCAGTTAACCACCAATTTTCTAGAGCAAACTGTGTAGTTTTTTTGTAGCCCAAACTATCAATAAAATATAAATGTAAGCAACCTTTGGTAACAAAAAATAGTTTATTACAACGTTTATTTGTGAGTAATAAAATTTCTTTTTTTTTATAGGATTGACAATCAAAAAAAGAAAGTATTTCCGTTAATTTTTCTTCAGAAAGATTTGTGTAATTTTTAATATGATTTTTTAAAAAGCTTTTACCCATATCTTAGTTTAGTATTTAAAGGTAAAAATACCAACTTTATAGAGATTCCTTTTATTTTTAAAAGAAAAAGGCACCAAATAAATTGATGCCTTTTGTTCGTTTTGGAAGACTTTATCCTTTTATACTCTCAGGGTTATAGCCTAAATACGGAACTTCTTTTTCAACAAAAGTAATTCCGTAATCTTCTAATTCTTTTAAAATTGGTTCGTACACCTCTTTGTTAATCGGTAATTGAACTCCAGGAGTTGTGATGTCACCGTTTAAAATACGTACCGTAGCCATAGCTACAGGTAAGCCAACAGTTTTTGCCATAGCAGTATAGGTTTGATCATCACCTTTAATAACCATGCTACTTTCTATTTGATGATTTTCCTCCTTGTATTGATACCCAAAAATATGATGCATTACAATCATATCTTTATCCTCAGCTTCAAGAGTCCAAGAATCCATCAATATTTTTTGTAAAATTTCAGCAGGGGTAGCGTTTTTTAAGCCTACTTTTTTGTTCGGATTGAAGATGTCTAACTCTACAAATTTATCCCACATTAAATCATCTTGATCAATCTTTGCATACGAACGGAATTTTAATTCAACAGAATCTGAAGGAGAATAGGCTAAGAAAAGGTTAGTGAAATCACGATAGCTCATGTTTTCAGAATCTTCAATAGTGTAAGTGTCATCAGTCATTCCTAACTGGACAAAAACATTCCAAGCACGAGAAAAACCAACTTTACGAATAGTTCCACGATACATGGTTTTAATATCTTCTAAACCATAAATACTTCTATACTTTAAAGAATCACGGTTTGCATACGCTTCAAATCTTCCACTGCCATTAATAGTTAAAAATTCAGTTCTTCTAAATAATTTTTGATATGGAATATACTTATAGGTTCCTTCTTGAATAAACATTGAAGCTCCACCTTGACCAGCTAATACTACATTTCTTGGGTTCCAAGTAAATTTATAATTCCATAAGTTGGTATCGCTTTCAGGAGCTACTAATCCACCACAAAAAGATTCAAATAATAGCATTTTTCCTCCTTGTTCTTTTATACGATCAATAACTTGCATAGCACTCATGTGGTCAATTCCTGGATCCAGACCAATTTCGTTCATAAATACTAAACCTTTAGCTTTAGCTTCTTCATCTAAAGCTTTCATTTCATCAGAAATATAAGACGCAGTAACCATGTGTTTTCCATAAGTAATACAATCTTTAGCTACTTCAATATGAAAACGAGCAGGTAACATTGAAATAACAATGTCAGCTTTTTGAATTGCATTTGAGCGCTCTTCAGCATTAAAAACATCTAGCTGTATTGCTGTAGCACTTGAATGATTGTGAATTTTAGATTGAGCGCTTTCTAACGAAACATCACCAATAGTTATATGTAGGTTTTCTTGTGAAGATTTATCCAATAAATATTTTATAAGTGAAGAGCTCGATCTACCAGCACCAATAATCAATATATTTCTCATTTATAATTATTTTTGTTGTGTATAAAATTTGAGGCGACAATATCGCTAAAAAAGTTTAAATTTAAACAAAAATTAAAATAATGTATAAAAATTTAACAATAGCTGCAGTCTTGGGAATGATTGCTGTGATTTTAGGTGCCTTCGGAGCTCATGCTTTAAAAACAAAATTAACACTAGAAGCCCTCGAGAGTTTTGAAACTGCTGTACGTTATCAGTTTTTTCATGTGTTTTTATTACTTTTTGTAAATATGTTTACTGAGCTTACTAACAAAGAAAAAAACAGAATTAGTTATTTTTTAATAGCTGGGATTTTATTGTTTTCTGGGTCTATATATTTAATTTACTTAGCGAATGTTCCTGCAAAAGCAATTTGGTTTGTAACGCCGTTAGGAGGAGTGTTATTAATCGTTGGTTGGAGCCTTTTAGCATATAGCTTTTTTAAAAAAGTTATTAAAGGTTAAAGTTGATAAAATCATTTAATGACATAGCTGTTTAATCAAAAAGAACTATTTTTGTCCAAAATTAAACACAACTAAAATCTTTTAAGATGACAAATCTTGATACGAAAACGATATCGTTAGATAACTTAGGCATAAAAGACGCTACGGTTCGTTATCAATTAACTTCAGACGAGTTACACGACATCACTATTGAAAAAGAACAAGGAGTAGAAACCAGTTTTGGAGCATTAGCTGTTAAAACAGGTGAGTTCACAGGACGTTCTCCAATGGATCGTTTTATTGTTAAAGACGATATAACTAAAGACCAAGTTTGGTGGGGAGATATTAATATTCCTTTCGATTCAGAAAAATTTGACAAGCTATACGATAAAGTAACTAATTATTTATCTAACAAAGAAGTATTTGTACGTGATAGTTATGCATGTGCAGACGAAGATTATAAATTAAATATTCGTGTTGTAAATGAATATCCTTGGAGTAACATGTTTGCGCACAATATGTTTTTACGTCCTACCGCAGAGGAGTTAAAAAACTTTTCTCCGGAATGGACAGTAGTAAACGCTCCAGGTTTTATGGCAGATCCAGCAATAGATGGAACACGCCAACACAACTTTGCTATCTTAAACTTTACTAGAAAAGTAGCATTAATTGGTGGTACAGGATACACAGGAGAAATTAAAAAAGGAATTTTCTCTGCGTTAAACTTTATTTTACCTGTATTCAAAAACACGTTACCAATGCATTGTTCTGCAAACGTTGGTAAAGATGGTGATACAGCTATTTTCTTTGGATTATCAGGAACAGGTAAAACTACATTATCTACCGATCCAAACCGTAGTTTAATTGGTGATGACGAGCATGGTTGGACTGCTGAAAACACAATCTTTAACTTTGAAGGAGGATGTTATGCAAAAGTAATTGACTTATCTCAAGAGAAAGAGCCAGAAATTTACGGAGCAATTAAAAGAGGAGCGATCCTTGAAAACATTGTGATGGATGATAAAGGAAATGTAGATTTTCATGATACATCAATTACACAAAATACTCGTGTAAGTTATCCTATTTATCACATTGAAAATATTCAAAAACCATCTAAAGGTGCAAACCCAAAGAATATTTTCTTCTTAACAGCAGATGCTTTTGGAGTACTGCCTCCAATCTCTAAATTAACACCAGGGCAGGCAGCATATCACTTTATTTCTGGGTACACAGCAAAAGTAGCAGGTACAGAGGCTGGAATTAACGAACCATTACCAAGTTTCTCAGCTTGTTTTGGAGCTCCATTTATGCCATTACACCCAACGCGTTACGCTGAAATGTTAAGTAAGAAAATGCAAGAAGCAGGTGTAAACGTTTGGTTAATTAATACTGGATGGACAGGAGGTGCTTACGGTACTGGTAGCAGAATGAAATTAAAGTACACTCGTGCTATGATTACAGAAGCTTTAGAAGGTAATTTAGAAAATGTTGAATTTGTACAACACCCAATTTTTGGATTATCAATGCCAACTACTTGTGAAAATGTTCCTGATGAAGTATTAAATCCAAAGCAAACATGGGCAGATAAAGATGCTTATGATGCAAAAGCTATGGAGCTAGCGAATTCATTTAGAAAGAACTTTGCTCAGTTTGAAGAAATGGCAAGTGAGGAAATTATTAAAGGAGGACCAATAGCGTAACCTTTATAACATAAATACTAAGAAAGCATCCACTATGGATGCTTTTTTTGTGAAAAATACTCAGTATTTTAGCAATAAATAAATTTTAGCATGATTGTACAGGGAAATATAGTCGATATACAAAACAAACGAATATTTAAAGGAGAGGTTGAGGTTAAAGAAGGAAAGATTATACAGGTTAGAGAAGTAGAACACACAGTAGAAAACTATATTTTACCTGGATTTGTAGACGCACATATCCATATTGAAAGTTCTATGTTAGTGCCTTCAGAATTTGCTAAAATAGCCGTAACACACGGTACGGTAGCAACAGTATCCGATCCACATGAAATAGCCAATGTATTAGGTGTAAAAGGAGTAAATTTTATGATTGAAAACGGAAAAAAAGTTCCGTTAAAATTCAATTTCGGAGCACCATCTTGCGTACCAGCGACTTCTTTTGAAAGTGCAGGAGCGGTAATTGATTCAGAAGATATCAAAAAGATGATGCAGAACCCTGATATCAAGTATTTAGCAGAAATGATGAATTATCCGGGGGTTATTTATCAAGATGAAGAAGTGTTGAAAAAAATAGCATGGGCAAAACATTATAATAAGCCAGTAGATGGTCATGCACCTGGACTAAGAGGAGAAGATTTAGATAAATACATAGCGGCAGGAATTTATACCGACCACGAATGCTTTACCTATGAAGAAGGATTAGAGAAGTTAGAAAAAGGGATGAAAGTTATTATCCGTGAAGGAAGTGCTGCAAAAAACTTTGAAGCATTAATTGATTTACTACCTGAGCATTATGAGAACATGATGTTCTGTTCCGATGATAAACATCCCGATGATTTGTTATTAGGACATATCAACCAATTATGTGAGCGCGCAGTAGCGAAAGAAATAGATGTTTTTAAAGTATTGCAAGCTGCCTGTATAAATCCGGTAGAGCATTACAATTTGGATGTTGGGACTTTAAAAGAAGGAGATGATGCTGATTTTATTGTGGTGAAAGACTTACAAAAGTTTGAAGTACTACAAACGTATATTAATGGTGAGTTAGTGGCTGAAAACGGAAAATCATTTGTAGAGCATGTAGATTTTGAAGTGTTGAATAATTTTGACACTGATGCAAAAAACGTTTCCGATTTTGAATTCCATTCAGCATCTGAAAAGATTCGAGTTATAGAAGCTCTAGATGGAGAATTAGTGACAAATGAAATAGAAGCAGATTCGTTGATAAAAGAAGGAAATTTAGTTTCTGATGTAGAGAACGATGTGCTAAAAATGACGGTAGTAAATCGTTATCAAAATGCAGAGCCTTCGATTGCGTTTATCAAAAACTTCGGATTAAAAGAAGGGGCGATAGCAAGTTCTGTAGGACATGATTCTCATAATATTATTGCTGTAGGAGTATCGGATGAATTGATTTGTAAGGCGGTAAATTTATTGATTGAAAATAAAGGAGGGGTTTGTGCTGTAACATCTTCTGAAGAAAAAGTTGTTCCACTTCCTGTGGCTGGAATCATGTCAGATAAACCAGCAGTTGAAATAGGAAAAGCCTATGCAGAATTAGATGTGATGGCAAAACAATTAGGTAGTAAATTACGAGCTCCGTATATGACCTTATCTTTTATGGCATTGTTGGTAATTCCATCCTTAAAACTATCAGACAAAGGCTTGTTTGATGGAAATACATTTAAATTTACTTCTTTAGAAGTTAAATAAACGAGAGTTTGAAGACAGAAAAAATTATATTAGGGATTGACCCAGGAACTTCCATTATGGGATTTGGAATTATAAAGGTAGTAGGTAAAAAGATGGAATTTGTTCAAATGAATGAATTGCTCTTAAAAAAATATGACGATCATTATTTAAAACTCAAAATTATTTTTGAACGTACCATTGAATTGATTGACACTTATCATCCAGATGAAATAGCGTTGGAAGCTCCTTTTTATGGGAAGAATGTACAATCCATGTTGAAATTAGGGCGTGCACAAGGAGTAGCAATGGCGGCAGGATTGTCAAGACAAATACCAGTAACGGAGTATGCACCTAAGAAAATAAAAATGGCCATAACAGGGAAAGGTACCTCGAGTAAAGAACAGGTAGCGTTAATGCTAAAGTCACTGTTGAACTTAAAGGAATTACCAAAAAACCTAGATGCGACTGATGGTTTAGCAGCTGCGGTGTGTCATTTCTATAATTCAGGAACTAAAGTAGGAGGTAAGAACTATACAGGTTGGGCAGCGTTTGTAAAACAAAACCCGAAAAAAATCAAAAACTGATTTTTTCAATGCTTAATGAACAGTAAACAATTTTTGAAAAAAGCCGATGAAATAGCAAAAATTCTTTTTTCAATATTAAAAACGACAAGGATTTATAAGTAATCTTAATAACTAATAACTAATAACTAATAACTAATAACTAATAACTGATAACTGATAACTGATTTGGCAGGAATTTATCTACACATCCCATTTTGTAAGCAAGCGTGTTATTATTGCGATTTTCACTTTTCTACTTTATTAAAAAAGAAAGAGGAGTTAGTTTCTTGCTTGGTGAAAGAGCTAGAATTACGAAAGGAAGAGTTACAAAATGAAGAAATAGAAACCATCTATTTTGGAGGAGGAACACCGAGTTTATTGTCGGTTGACGAGTTACAATTGTTGATAGATGCTATTTATAAAAACTATACAGTAGTAACAAATCCAGAAATTACTTTAGAGGCCAACCCAGATGATTTATCAGAAGAAAAAATAATAGAATTATCTAAGACTCCAATTAACCGACTAAGTATTGGAATTCAATCTTTTTTTGAAGAAGATTTGCAGTTAATGAACCGTGCTCATAATGCACAAGAAGCAAAAAACTGCTTGTCTGTAGCGACACGCTACTTTGATAATATTACTATTGATTTGATTTATGGCGTTCCAAATATGAGTAATGAACGTTGGAGAGAAAATTTGCAAATTGCTTTTGATTTCGGAATCAATCATATTTCATCATATGCGTTAACGGTAGAACCTAAAACAGCATTAGATTCATTTATCAAGCAAGGAAAATATCCTGATGTTGACGAAACAGTAGCCAAAGAACATTTTGATGTTTTGGTAGCAGAAACCACTAAAAACGGATTTGTACATTACGAAATTTCCAATTTTGGAAAACCTAATTATTTTTCAAAGCACAATACTAGTTATTGGTTAGGAAAAAAATATATAGGAATTGGTCCTTCTGCACACTCGTTTAATAAAACACACCGTAGTTGGAATGTAGCTAACAATGCAAAATATATAAAAGCAATTCAAGAAGGAAAACTCCCTTTAGAAGAAGAAAAACTCACTAAGAAAGATCAGTTTAATGAATATTTGATGACAGGATTAAGAACCATTTGGGGAGTGTCGTTAGAGAAAATAGAGGAGGATTTCGGGGAAGAATTTAGAAAAAATCTCCTTAAAAATGCTGAGAAATTTATCCAGCAAGAGCTACTAGTCATTACAAATGAAGTTTTGAAGACTACAGAAAAGGGAAAGTTCTTAGCAGATGGATTGGCTTCCGAATTATTTATTATTTAAGTATATTTGAGTATGATTGCAACAATTGAATACAACTCAAGAAAATACAAAATAGATTTATCAAAACCACTAGACATTTCAATAGCAATTGATACCTCAAAAGAAAATATAAATGCATGGTATCTTGATGATCCTAAAATTTTTCCTGTTTCAGATGGGAATTGGATTGGAAGTGTACAACAAGGAGCTGATGTAAATTTTAATAACATACAGTTTAATCCGCACTCACATATTACACATACCGAATGTGTGGGGCATATTACCGAAGAAGTTTATTCAGTAAACAAAGAACTATCAAAATTTTTCTTCTTAGCAGAAGTAGTGACTATTGCTCCTGAGCAGTTAAAAAATAAGGACTTTGTAATTTCAAAAAAACAATTACAAAATGTTTTAGGGAACAAAAAGCGTGATGCAATTGTAATCAGAACCTTACCAAACCTTTCAGACAAAAAATCGATGCGGTATTCAAACACAAATCCAACCTATTTGTTAGAAGAAGGTGCTATATACTTAAAAGAAAAAGGAATAGAACATTTATTAATTGACTTACCATCTGTAGATAAAGAAAAAGACGAAGGAAAATTGTTAGCACATAATGCTTTTTGGGATACACAAGGAGAAATTAGAATGCAGGCAACAATAACAGAATTTATATATGTACCTAATAAAATAGAGGATGGAACTTACTTTTTGAACCTTATGATAGCACCATTTGAAAATGATGCTACTCCAAGTAAGCCAATTCTTTATAAATTGTGTTAATTGTTATGATAAAAACAAACTACTGAAAAGTTTTAGATAAGCATGCTTTTCTGAATATTTAAAATAGAATAGTTTATTGATGTTACTTAGTAAATGTTTCTTTTTAGGGATCTCTATCTGTTCGGCGAGATTTACTTTATGTTTCACTTACACTTCAAAGATAATGTAGATATTAAAGTGAAAATAAAAAATAAGATTAAAAGAGTGTTACTGTAGACGAATGGTTAAAAGTAAACTTTTAAGCGTGTAAAAACTATTAAAAAAAATAAAAAATAAAATTTTTGTAGAAACAATTTGTTTTTTTATAAATTTACAGCCGTAGAATTAAAGTAATGACAATTTTTAATACATATAAGCAATGTAAATCGACTGTGGTAAGACACAAAGACGATCGGGCAATGTATGTATTATAATTATGTTTACATAAAATATAACGATAATAAAAAGTCCGACTTCATAGTCGGACTTTTTATTTTTATATCAACATCAACACTAAAACCAAACCACATGAAAAAACTCTATTTTAATTATTTAGATACCTTTAAAGGTTTATCAATCGAAGTATGGTGGCTCGCTTTAATAACTCTAATAAACAGGGCAGGTACAATGGTAATTCCGTTTATGTCTTTGTATTTAAGAGAAAGTTTACAGTTTACTTTAAAAGATGTAGGTTGGATTATGACTTGCTTTGGATTAGGTTCTGTTGTAGGCTCTTGGTTGGGAGGAAAATTAGCAGATAAAATAGGTTTTTACAAGGTAATGAAAACCAGTTTGTTTTTAACAGGATTACTCTTTGTATCCTTACAATTTGTAGAAACTTTCTGGGGGTTTTGTATTGGTATCTTTTTGGTGATGCTAGTAGCAGATACTTTTAGACCCGCTATGTTTGTAGCCTTAAATACTTATAGTAAACCAGAAAATAAAACACGTTCAGTAACCTTAATCCGTCTAGCAATTAACTTGGGTTTTTCTGCAGGTCCAGCAGTTGGAGGATTAATAATTACCTCAATGGGGTATAGCGGGCTGTTTTGGGTAGATGGAGTTACTTGTGTTTTAGCAACTTTATTATTGATAAATGTATTACATCCTAAAAAAGCAAGAGTGTTAGATGAAGTAAAGGTAGAAAATCCAAAGTCGATTTTTTCAGATAAGGCTTTTTGGATATTTTTTGTAGGAATGTTTGTGTTCGGGTTTATTTTTTTACAATATTTCTCTACCATGCCATTATATTATAAAGATATACATCATTTAACAGAGTTAGAAATAGGACTGTTAATGGGCATGAACGGTTTTTTCATTTTCCTATTAGAAATGCCGCTGATTACTTGGTTAGAAAAAAGTAAGTATACTAAAGAATTCTTAATGTTTTTTGGCTTATCACTTACAGGATTAAGTTTTGTAGTAATCAATTTAACAGGTTGGGCTGGAATTTTAATTGTAGGAATGTTGTTAATGACTATTGGAGAAATGATAGCTTTCCCTTTTTCAAACGCCTTTGTAATGGAACGAGCCAAAAAAGGAAATCAAGGAGAATATATGGCGTATTATAGTATTGCATTTTCTATGTCGCATATTTTCGGACACAATTCTGGAATGCAATTAATTGATAATATTGGATTTGATAATACATGGAATTTTATGATTGTATTATCGGGAATAGGAGTATTATTTTTATTAATGTTAATACGAATTGTAAAAAGAGAGAAAGTAATCGCATGGACTTAAATCAAGTAACAATTCCGTCTATAGATGTAAATGAATCTGTAATATTTTATAAAAAACTAGGCTTGCTTCTCATTGTAGATGCAAGCCCTAGATATGTCCGATTTGAAGTGCCAGATGGTAATACAACTTTCTCAATTCATCAAGTAGAGAAGCTGCCTAAAGGAGAGGGTGTTACATTGTATTTTGAAGATGAAAATTTAGATGAATTAGTAGAGAAACTACAAGAAAAGGGAGTTCAATTCACCCAATTACCCAAAGATCAAACATGGTTATGGAGAGAGGCCCACTTGTTAGATCCAGATGGTAATAAATTAATTCTGTTTAAAGCAGGAGAACACAGAAAAAATCCGCCTTGGCGAATCGATTAAGAAATAGAAGTTTTTATCTTTGAATGTTTAATAAGAAAGTAGAAAATATGAATATACAAGACGCACAAAAACAGGTAGATGATTGGATTAAAAATCACGGAGTACGTTACTTTAACGAGTTAACAAATATGGCGCAACTAACAGAAGAAGTTGGAGAGGTTGCTCGAATTATTGCGCGTCGTTATGGAGAGCAAAGTGAAAAAGAAAGTGATAAAAACAAAGATTTAGGAGAAGAATTGGCCGATGTAATGTTTGTAGTGTTGTGTTTAGCAAATCAAACAGGCGTAAATTTGCAAGAAGCCTTTGATAAGAAGTTGGATATTAAAACTAAAAGAGATCACGATCGTCATCACAATAACAAAAAACTACAATAAATGAGTCTCATTAATAATATACAAAAAGGAAGTTTTTGGATTAATGTTTTAAAAGTAGGAACTCCTTTTTTAATAATCGTAGCGGTATTTTCTTTATTATTTAAAACAGGAGGGGCTATTTTTTCAGGAGACTTTGAAACTGTGTACAATGTACATTTCGCAAATAAACAGTGGATTCGTTTTTGGTTGAGCAAAATAGTAATCGCACTTATTTATAGTGTATACATTGTAAATAAAAAAACGAAATAGTTTTTATGGATTTAAGATTAAAAACTGAAGAATTTAATTCAGGTACTCACATAACCATTTCAGGTTCAAAAAGTGAATCGAATAGATTGTTGATTTTACAGCAATTATATTCAGGTTTACAGATAGAAAATTTATCAGATTCTGACGATACACACCATTTACAAGGAGCGTTAACCTCTGATGATATAGTTGCAGATATTGGACATGCAGGAACTGCGATGCGCTTTTTAACTGCTTTTTTTGCAACACAAGAAGGCGTTACAAAAATATTGCAAGGATCAGACCGTATGCATAATCGACCAATTGAAATCTTGGTTGATGCGCTTCGCAATTTAGGAGCAGATATAGAGTACGTTGAAAAAGAAGGATACCCACCACTTAAAATATCGGGAAGAAAACTAACAAAAGAGAAAGTTTTAATTAATGGAAATGTAAGTAGTCAATACATTTCAGCATTAATGCTAATTGCTCCAGGTTTACAAAACGGATTAGAGATTGAGTTAATAGGTGAAATAACGTCTGTCCCTTACATCAATATGACCTTACAGCTATTACATCAATTGGAGGTTGAAGCTGAGTTTAAAGGACAGGTTATTAAAATAAAACCTAAATCAACTGTAGAGAAACAAACAGTTGTAGTTGAGTCCGATTGGAGTTCAGCGTCTTATTTTTATTCGATTATAGCGTTGAGTAAAGTAGGTTCCTCTGTCAAGTTATCAGCGTATAAAAAAGATAGTTTGCAAGGAGATAGTTGCTTGGAAAAAATTTATAAACACTTTGGAGTAACGACTACTTTTAAAGACAACTCAATTCTTTTAACCAAAGAAAAAGAACATAGTTCAGCTGTATTGAAAGAAAATTTAAAAAATGCACCAGATATAGCCCAAACTATTGCAGTTACATGTTTCGGATTAGGTGTTGCTTGTGATTTAACAGGGCTACATACCTTGAAAATTAAAGAGACTGATCGTTTAGAAGCATTACGTGAAGAGTTAACAAAATTAGGAGCAGGCATTTCAGTAACTAATGAAAGTTTACACTTAAAATCATCTATAAAAATTAAAGAGAATATTCAAATAGCCACTTATAATGATCACCGTATGGCAATGGCATTTGCTCCGTTAGCATTAAAAGTTTCCATAGAAATTTTAGAAGCAGAAGTAGTAACTAAATCGTATAGAAGTTTTTGGAAAGATATGCTGAGTGTAGGAATTCAGAATGTTACCATAAAATAATAGGGCAATAGCTTGACAACCCCTATGTTGAAATTGTATATTTGCCACCGTTAAGAAAATTTTACAAATGAAATTATCAAATTTTAATTTTGAATTGCCAAAAGAATTATTGGCAGAATATCCTTCAGAGCATAGAGATGAAGCACGATTAATGGTATTGCACCGTGACACACAAAAAATCGAGCATAAACTATTTAAAGATTTAATCGATTATTTTGATGAAGGAGATGTAATGATGTTGAACAATACGAAAGTTTTTCCAGCTCGTATGTACGGGAACAAGGAAAAAACAGGAGCCCGTATTGAAGTATTTTTATTACGTGAATTAAATGCTGAAAATCGTTTGTGGGATGTATTAGTAGATCCAGCAAGAAAAATAAGAATAGGTAATAAATTATTCTTTGGAGACGATGAAAGTTTAGTAGCCGAAGTTATTGACAATACTACTTCACGAGGTAGAACATTACGTTTCTTATTTGATGGACCTTACGATGAATTTAGAAAAAAATTAATTGAGTTAGGAGAAACTCCATTACCAAAATACATAAAACGTGAGGTAGAGCCAGAAGATGAAGATCGTTACCAAACTATTTTTGCTAAGCACGAAGGAGCAGTAGCAGCACCAACAGCAGGATTGCACTTCTCTAAGCACTTAATGAAACGATTAGAAATTAAGGGAGTAGATTTTGCTGAAACAACATTGCATGTAGGTTTAGGTACATTTAATCCAGTTGAGGTTGAAGATTTATCTAAGCACAAAATGGATTCTGAGCAAATTATTATCCCACAAGCTAGTGCAGATATTGTAAATAATGCTATAGCTAACAAAAAAAGAGTATGTGCAATTGGAACTACTGTAATGAGAACTATAGAATCATCTGTTTCTTCAAGCAATCAATTAAACGCTTTTGAAGGATGGACGAATAAGTTTATTTTTCCTCCTTATGATTTTAGTATAGCTAACTCTATGGTAACGAATTTTCATACGCCTAAATCTACATTGTTAATGATGGTTTCTGCATTTGCAGGGCACGATTTTATTATGGAAGCATACCATGAAGCAATTAAAGAAAAATATAAATTTTACTCGTACGGAGATGCGATGTTAATTTTATAAAACAGTTTTTAAACCATTTACAAAACCTCACAAGTTACTTGTGAGGTTTTGTGTATTTTTGTACCTGATGATGATAGTAAAGAAAAAAGACATACGTGCATTAACCAAAGAACAACTCCGTGACTTTTTTGTTGAAAACGGAGATAAAGCCTTTCGAGGTAACCAAGTATATGAATGGTTATGGCATAAAGCAGCACATTCGTTTGATGATATGACAAGTTTATCTAAAGTAACAAGAAAAATGCTTGATGAGAACTTTGTAATCAATCATATTGAAGTTGATACAATGCAGCGTAGTAATGATGGTACTATAAAAAATGCAATTAAACTTCATGACGGATTAATTGTAGAGTCAGTTTTAATTCCTACAGAAAAACGTACTACAGCTTGTGTATCTAGTCAAGTAGGATGTAGTTTAGATTGTAAATTTTGTGCAACAGCTCGTTTAAAACGTATGCGTAATTTAAATGCGGATGAAATTTACGATCAAGTTGTAGCAATTGATAAACAAAGTAGGTTATACCATAATCATAAATTGTCAAATATTGTTTTTATGGGAATGGGAGAACCTTTAATGAATTACAACAACGTAATTAAAGCTATTGATAAAATAACTTCAGAAGAAGGCTTGGGAATGGCAGCTCGAAGAATTACCGTATCAACTTCTGGTGTGCCTAAAATGATTAAAAAAATGGCAGATGATGAAGTACGTTTTAATTTAGCAGTTTCATTACACTCCGCTATTGATGAGGTTCGAACATCTATTATGCCATTTAATGCTACTTTTCCATTAAAAGATCTAAGGGAATCTTTGGAGTATTGGTATGAAAAGACTAAACGAAAAATAACGTATGAGTACGTTGTTTGGAATGGAATTAACGATCGAAAAGAAGATATTGATGCCTTGGTGCAATTCTGCAAATATGTTCCGTGTAAGGTTAATTTAATTGAGTACAATCCAATAGATGACGGAGAGTTTCAACAAGCATCAGATAGAGCTTTAAACAATTATATTTCTAATCTTGAAATGAACGATATTGTGGTAAATGTGCGTCGTTCTAGAGGAAAAGATATTGATGCTGCTTGTGGGCAATTAGCTAATAAATCTTAGTGCTCTATAAATAGAAAAGCAATGAGAAAAGAAACTAGAATTAAACTTAAGTTAATAATAATTTTATAAAGTCTTAGTTTCTTTAAAAAAGTTAAAACGATAATATCCAGTATACCTAACAAAAATACAAAAGGGAGACCTAAAAAAATGTATGGTAAAATAACTGGATTACCTAAACAAGAGCGTTGATTACCGTCAGAAATGTAGCTTCCTAATAATATTAAACAGGTGCAGGTTATAAGAAAAACAATCGCTCTTATCTTTAAGTGTTTCATATTTTGTTTTTAATCAAAAGTAAACATTTTTTATTCTTATTTTTGTTCACTATATGAAGCCAGTTGAGCAAATAAAACTTCCGATTGTTAAAGAAATGGAACTCTTTGAAACAAAGTTCAAAGATTCGATGTTGTCTAAAGTTCCATTATTAAACAGAATTACCTATTATATCGTCCGCAGAAAAGGAAAGCAAATGCGACCAATGTTTGTGTTTTTGGTAGCAAAAATGGTTTCTAATGGTGGTTTTGATGAACGTACATATCGAGGAGCTTCAGTAGTAGAATTAATCCACACAGCAACATTAGTACATGATGATGTAGTTGACGATAGTAATAGACGTAGAGGTTTTTTCTCAATTAATGCACTTTGGAAGAATAAAATAGCTGTTTTAGTAGGTGATTATTTACTATCCAAAGGATTATTACTCTCTATAGATAATGAAGATTTTGATTTGTTAAAACTGATTTCTATTGCGGTTAGAGAAATGAGTGAAGGGGAGTTATTACAAATTGAAAAAGCTCGCAAACTAGATATTACTGAAGAAGTTTATTTTGAAATTATCCGTCAAAAGACAGCTACGCTAATAGCAGCTTGTTGTGGTATTGGTGCTGCCTCGGTAGGAGCAAATAATAAAACAGTGCAACAGATGCGTAAGTTTGGAGAGTATATTGGTATTGCTTTTCAAATTAAAGATGATTTATTTGATTACACTGAAGACAAAATAGGTAAACCAACAGGAATAGATATCAAAGAACAAAAGATGACACTTCCGTTAATTTATACCTTGAATACTTGTTCTCCAAAAGAAAAATCGTGGTTAATAAATTCCGTTAAGAAGCATAACAAAAACAAAAAACGGGTAAAAGAAGTTATTGCTTTTGTCAAAGAAAATGGGGGATTGGAGTATACTACTGCTAAAATGCACGACTATAAAAATAAGGCATTAGCCATTTTAGACAATTATCCAGACTCAGATTATAAAAATTCCCTACTGCAAATGATTGATTATGTAGTAGAGCGAAAGATTTAAAAAAAGTACTAGAAATAAAAAACCTCGAGAATTTCTCGAGATTTTTGTTACGGATTAGTTTTTTTTGAAATAATATATTTTTTAGATATTAGTTTTCCAGACTCAGAAACCCCTTCAATATAAACAATGACTTTTTCTTGTAAATTCTGTGGGATTTTAAAATCAAATTTAGAGTTTGCTTTTATTTCTATATTTGGTTCCCAAAAGATATCACCATAATATTTATAAGTATTGTCTACGTAAGAGTTATATTCAGGAGTGTAATATTCTTTTTCGATAGAGAATCCTTTTTCTACTTTATACTCACTAAAGAAAGAAGTATTATTCTTGCTATATTCTCTTGGAGATAAGGTGTAAATATAAATATGTTCATTAGACCTAACATCATGAACTCTACCATAATAAATCTCTTTTACTGTATTAAGATAAATACTCTCAAGCATCCATAAGTCATAACTTATTTCGTTTTCATCCAAAAAAACTCGTACGTCTAATTTAAGACGATCTCTAGAATTTACTGGACTAATGGAAGTATCACCTCCTTCAGTGTTTTTTCTTAATTGTGATAGGTTAGAAGTAGATTTTCCTAACCCCCTAGATCTTATATATAGGTAGCCATCTTTTGTTGTTGTTTTGTAGTTTTTGCTTTTTAAATAATCTAAAATTGTTTCACCTGAAGCTATAGTTGTATTATCGATGACTTTTCTAGTTAGCATTGTAGCTGCACCATAGGGGTTATTTTCAGACTTAATATCTTTCTTTTTGTTGATTATAACTTCATCTAAAGTTTCAAATTTCTTTAATTGAAACATAGAGTTAGGTAATTCAGTGCTTGAATTTTCAAAGCTATTAGAAAGCAAATTATTTTTATTGATTGAATCAATTAAAATAGTATTGGAAAACTGTAGATAAGGAGATACTTTTTGAATATTATTTTTAGTCTTTATCCCAAAATTTATGTAAGTGTTTTTTTTAATAGATGTGTTTTTTAATATGAATTGATTTTTTTCTTTAATCTCCCTAATAATATTATTATTAGAAGAATATATTAAAAGTGACTGTTTCTGATTTAAAGAACTAGAAAGAGTTCCAACAATATTGATACCATTTTCAAATGAATAATTAGTTTTAGGAGGATTATTAAATATATCAAACCAATTATATTTACTCCAGCCTTGTGTTATCAACAATAGGTCAAGTTCTCTAAGTTTTTTATTGTTAATGTTATTGAAGTAATAACTAGGGTTCTCTATGTTTCCCTTAATATAGGGTTTTAATAAAAAAGATGTATTTGTGTTGTTTTCAGGGGAATAGCTTTTTGTTTTTATAGGAAGAAAAGAAGAACTTAAGAAAACCTTTTCATTTGTGTTGTTTTTTAAGTGAATAGAGGTGGAATCACTTAAGTTATCAGGAGTGTTTTTTATATTTATATCAGTAAAAAGGGAAGGAGAATTAATAAAAATAAGTCGCTCTAAGATAGGAGTATTTTTATAATCAAAAACTGTGATTATATTAACTCCTTTATCAATATCATTTTTGTTAATAAACAAAGAGTATTTAGTGTCTTTAGAGTTAAAATTAAAATTATAAGATATAAATTTCCTTGTGTTGTGAATTAGAACTTTAAAAGAGCGGTTTTTTAGTTGATTTAAAGAGTTTTTATTAGTAAGTATATTAATTAAGAAAAAATTTGGATTTGAATTAATAACTCTGAGAGTTACTCCTTTATTTTTAGGTAACGGGGTTGATGATTTTATAGTTTGTCCATTCTCTAATACAGCTTCAAATTCGTAAGTTTCACCTCCTCTAATTAATAAATTTGTATTACCCAACCCAAAAGAGTTAGTAGAGAAGTTTTTGACTATTTCGTTTAAGTTATTCTTTATTACTCCTTTGTTAATTTTAATTCCTTCTCCGTTTTTATTTTTTATTAGAATACCAAAGTTGTTAATTGTATTGGAAAGAATATGGCCTCCTTCTGGAAACAGTTTAAATTCATATGAAGCACTCTCTTTTATTATTTTACTATCATTATTATTACTGTTTATGATGGAAATTTTTTGAATAAAAGAATTGTCTTCTTTGAAGTTTTTCATCCAATTTGTAGAGGCTTTTATGTAATAAGAATTATCTACAAAAGTAGAGTCTAATAAAATATTACCTGTACCAAGCCCGTTTTTAATATGTATTAATTTTTGAGTTTTTAACTTTCCTTCTAAATCAAAAATAGATACGTATAGGTTCGATGTTGTTGGGTGTAGCTTTTGTGAATTTTGCTCAAGTATATAAGCTTTAAACCAAAGCTCTTGTCCTGTTAAAAATGTAGTTTTATTTATATGTAAGAAAGGTATTTCTCTGGTGTTTTCAAAATAAGAAGAATAGCTTTGAGTAATAAGAGGTCCTTGAGAGAAAGTAAATATGTTAGAGAAAAGAACTAGATAGAGTATTATTTTTTGCATAAATTTTTCTTAAAACTAAGAAAATTTATGTAAATAAAAAATTCGAGAAGCTCTCGAGTTTCTTATAGATTTATTTTTTATAACATATGAATATGAATTTCTTGATCAAAACTAGGATTAGATCTAGTTATTTTATTTATATTTTTCATCCTTACTTGATCTAAAAGATAAAGTCTGTTAATACCGTCTCCTAAAATAACTTCATTATCAACAATAATTGTAGTAACCGTTGGACTTGGCTTACCAAACTTTTTTAATTTCCTTGTATTTGCGTTTTCGAAGTTGCTTGTGTTGTTTTTTCTCTGGTAATCAATTAATTTACTTATCTGCATGTCTTTAAGTCTAGAATCTCTTTGTAAAAAGTCTAAAAGCAGTTGGTTTGATTTGATTTCGTTGTTATTGATTATAATATCAAATGATTCTTTCTTTGTTTTTTTCTCTTCTTGAGCAGATAAGTTTAAAGAAATAAAAGCAAGAATTAGTAGTAAATATTTTTTTGTTTTCATACTATTAAGTTTTAAATTTTAAAAAAAGCAAAAATCACGCCAAACAAAAACCTCGAGAATTTTTCTCGAGGTTTTTTACTATCTAGGTGTCGAGCTTCTCGACTTACATCATTCCTGGCATTCCACCACCCATTGGAGGCATTCCACCACCTGCAGGAGCATCTTCTTTAATGTCAACCAAAGCACACTCAGTAGTTAATATCATTCCAGCAACAGAAGCAGCGTTTTCTAAAGCTACACGAGTTACTTTCTTAGGATCGATAATACCAGCCTCTAACATATCTACATATTGTTCAGATTTAGCATCATATCCAAAGTCTTTTTTACCTTCTAATACCTTGTTAATTACAACAGAACCTTCACCACCAGCATTTTCAACAATCGTACGTAATGGAGATTCAATAGCTCTATTCACAATTTGAATACCTGTAGTTTCGTCTAAATTTTCTGTAGTAATAGTTTCTAATACCTTTTTAGCACGTACTAAAGCAACACCACCACCGGCAACAATTCCTTCTTCTACAGCGGCTCTTGTAGCATGTAAAGCATCATCAACACGGTCTTTCTTTTCTTTCATTTCTACTTCAGAAGCAGCACCAACATATAATACAGCAACACCACCAGCTAACTTCGCTAAACGTTCTTGTAATTTCTCACGATCGTAGTCAGAAGTAGTAGTTTCAATTTGTGTTTTAATTTGGTTTACGCGAGCCTTAATTTGTTCTTCATCACCAGATCCGTTTACGATAGTTGTATTGTCTTTATCAATAGTTACTGTCTCAGCAGTTCCTAATAAATCTAAAGTAGCATTCTCTAAAGAGAAACCTCTTTCTTCAGAAATTACAGTACCACCAGTTAAAATAGCGATGTCTTCTAACATTGCTTTTCTTCTGTCTCCGAATCCTGGAGCCTTAACAGCAGCAATTTTTAATCCACCACGTAACTTGTTTACTACTAAAGTAGCCAATGCTTGTCCATCAACATCTTCAGCAATGATTAATAAAGGTCTTCCTGATTGAGCAACTGGCTCTAAAATAGGTAAGATTTCTTGTAAGTTAGAAATCTTTTTATCAAATAATAAAATATATGGATTTTCTAAATCAGCAATCATTTTATCAGCATCTGTAACGAAGTATGGAGATAAGTATCCACGGTCAAACTGCATTCCTTCAACAACATCAACATAAGTGTCAGTCCCTTTAGCTTCTTCTACAGTAATTACTCCTTCTTTACCAACTTTTTCAAAAGCTTCAGCAATTAAGTTACCAATTATAGCATCGTTGTTAGAAGAGATTGCAGCTACTTGCTTGATTTTCTCTGATGAATCACCAACCTCTTTAGATTGTTTAGCTAAATCTTCAGTAATAGCAACTACTGCTTTATCAATACCACGTTTTAAATCCATGGGATTAGCACCCGCAGCTACGTTTTTTAAACCTTCTTTTACGATAGCTTGTGCTAATACTGTAGCAGTAGTAGTACCATCACCTGCTAAATCGTTAGTTTTAGAAGCTACTTCTTTTACCATTTGAGCTCCCATGTTTTCTAACTCATCTTCTAACTCTACTTCTTTAGCTACAGAAACACCATCTTTAGTTACATGAGGAGCTCCGAATGATTTAGAAATAATAACGTTACGTCCTTTAGGACCTAAAGTTACTTTTACTGCATTTGCTAATGCATCTACTCCACGTTTTAATCCGTCGCGAGCGTCTACATCAAATTTTATATCTTTTGCCATGTTTGTTTAAGTTTTTTGCCGTTAGCATATAGCTGTTGGCTTGGTTTTAAATTTTTTGTTTAATAGGCTAATAGCGAAAAGCTAATAGCAAAGAAATTTTAGATAATAGCGAAAATGTCGCTTTCTCTCATAATTAAATAATCTTTTCCTTCTAATTTAAGCTCTGTACCAGCGTACTTTCCGTATAAAACAGTATCACCAACTTTTACAGTTAAAGGCTCATCTTTTGTTCCGTTTCCTACGGCTACGACAGTACCTTTTTGTGGTTTTTCCTTTGCATTGTCAGGGATGATGATTCCTGATGCTGTAGTAGTTTCTGCTGCAGCTGGTTCAACAAGAACTCTGTCTGCTAAAGGTTTAATGTTTAATCCCATTTTATATATTTTGATTGATTAAATTAATTTTACTGGTAGTATTTTGTCAGAAATTATGCCATTAGGTTTTTGCTGACAATTTTTCTAATAGATTAGGTTAACAAATAAAAAAAATGCCAACGTGTCATTTACGTTGGCATTTTATATTCTATTTTTTGAAAAACTACTGAGCGCTGTCTTTAGCTGTATCTGTTGCTGCTGGTGTAGCAGGAGTTGTTGTAGTTTCAATATTGTTTAAAGTTTCATTTAATTGAGGAGCGTCAGCTGCATTACCTCTTGGAATAGCGAAGTTTGCTAATAAAATTAAAGCAAACATAGTAATAGCTAATGTCCAAGTAGTTCTGTCTAAAAAGCTATTTGTATTTTGTACACCTCCAATATTTTGAGCTCCACCGCCTCCAAATGATGAAGATAATCCTCCACCTTTAGGATTTTGAACCATTACAATTAAGATTAATGCTATTGCAACAATCAATATTAAAACTAAAAGTAAAGTATACGTTGTCATCTATTTATTGTTTTGTAAAATTTGTATTCTTTTAATTTGGTCTGCAAAGAAACCACTTTTTTCTGGATATTTCAAACTTAATATTTTATATGCTTGAATAGCACTGTCATATTTCTTTTGTTCTAAATATACTTTAGCTAAAGTTTCAGTAGCTAATTGATTATTTTGTTGATTTTCGGATATTTTTATATCCGAAGTATTTGTTTTATTAGGACGAGAAATTTTTGGAGCAGTTTCAATAAAACGATCAATAATAGCTTCATGTTCAGACTTAACAGGCACTTCTTTAGCTTGTTTTTCTGAAATTTTATTATCTAAAGTTCTAACAATAGTTTTTTTAGATGATAGTTGCAACCATTGATTAAAAGAAAAGGTTTCGTTTTGTGTGAAAGAAAGAGGTTTGCCAATAGCTAAATCTTCTTCTATTGCTGAAACTTTTACTTGTTTCCTTTTAGGAAGAATTTTGTCTTTTAAACTAATCTTTTCTTCTTTTATGGGAGCTTCTTTGAAAGCTTCAGAGGTAATAAAATCAAATAAAATAGTTCTGTCACTGGTGTGAGCTGCCGTTATTTTTAACTCGTTGTTGTATTTATAACTTTCTTGATTTTTTAAAATTTTTAAACGAAGCGCTCTAGCAGATTGAAAAAAAGGATATTCTTGAATAATATCAGTGATGTCTGAAAGATGTTCTTGCGAAATTAATTCAGGCTTTTTTAATAATTGTATGTACGTGTTTTTTTTCAAAATTATCCCCAGTCTCCAACAGAAGCATTAAATATATCTTGTGTAATTCGTTCTAAAATTTCATCTAATGCAGCTTCTAAGACAGTACCAGTTAACTGTTGGTTGGCTCCATAATCGTAGTAAAAAGAAAAACGCTTTTCAAAATTTTTCTTTTCATTTAAGTTGTTAATAAAGTTTACGTTTACAGTAATTGTTAATCGGTTTTGAGCAGCTGTTTGTTGAGCTGTGGCACTCATTGGTGTAATTCGATAATCAACAATTTCACCATAAAAATGTAAATCACCACTAGTGCTAACCAAGGTTAAATTAGTTTGACGTGTAAATAAGTCTTGTAAATCTTGTGTGAATTTTTGACTAAGTATTGGTTCAACTAAAGGTGCTTGGTTAGGAAAAAAATCAACCTGAATTGTTTTTGCATTTCCTGTATCTCCACCAGTAAAAGAGTATGCTCCACAACCAATAATGGTTGTAAAAGTAATAAGTAACGATACTATATAAAGAGTTTTTTTCATTTAAAGTTGAATAATTTTTAAAAGTAAACAATATAACTATTATAAGTCGTATTGTTTTATTTTTCTGTATAAGGTTCTCTCAGATATTCCTAATTCTTTGGCAGCTAATTTACGCTTACCATTGTTTTTTTCGAGAGACTTTTTTATCATTTCTATTTCTTTTTCTTGTAACGATAAACTTTCATCTTCCTCAATGGTTTCCGCATAATCATAATCATTTTGATGAGAAGTTGATTTTGGAATTTGTACTACCTCAATGTTTGAAGCTTCTGATAAATCTTGATCTTGATAAATACGTTCAATTAAACGATGATTGTCTTCTTGTACCTGTTCAGAGTCTCCGTTTTGCATTAAATCTAGCGTTAGCTTTTTTAGATCATTAATGTCATTACGCATATCAAACAAGATTTTATACATGATATCTCGTTCATTAGCAAAATCTGATTGACTTGTAGTTCTGTCACCTACAACAGCAGGTAGATTACTACGGTTTTCAGGTAAATATTGAATTAGTTTTTCAGGAGTAATTAGCCTATCTTCCTCAACTATTGATACTTGTTCGGCAATGTTTTTTAATTGACGAATATTACCAGGGAAATGATAGTTCAATAAAACCTTTACAGCATTCTCATTTAACCTGATGGTAGGCATTCGGTATTTTTGTGCAAAATCGGCAGCAAACTTTCTAAATAATAAATGAATGTCTTCACCACGTTCTCTCAAAGGAGGTAGTGAAATTTCTATAGTACTTAAACGGTAATATAAATCTTCACGAAATTTCTCTTTAGAAATGGCTTCGTGCATATTAACGTTGGTTGCAGCTACAATACGAACATTTGTTTTTTGTACTTGTGAAGATCCTACTTTTATAAATTCTCCATTTTCTAAAACACGTAATAAACGTACTTGCGTGGTTAACGGCAGTTCGCCAACTTCATCTAAAAAGATAGTTCCGCCATCAGCCACTTCAAAATAGCCTTTTCGGGTTTGTGTAGCTCCTGTAAAAGCCCCTTTTTCATGTCCAAATAATTCGCTGTCAATTGTTCCTTCAGGAATCGCTCCACAGTTAACTGCAATGTATTTTGCATGTTTTCTGTGTGATAACTGATGAATTATTTTTGGTATACTTTCTTTTCCAACACCACTTTCACCAGTAACTAATACCGAAATATCAGTGGGAGCAACACGAATCGCTTTTTCAATAGCACGATTTAGTTGCATATCGTTACCGATAATGCCAAAGCGTTGTTTTATAGCTTGTAAATTTTCCATTTCTTTTTAGAATAAAGAAAAAGAGCAGAGAGAAAAGCTTATACCTTTTTCTTTTCTCTTTACACTCTTTTCTATAAATTAATTATTGTCAGAATATCCAACAGCCGTACCTCTTAAGGTAGTAGAAGTACAATCTTCAATTTTTACATTTACAAAATCACCCATTTTGTAGTTTTCTTTAGGGAAAACAACAACAGTGTTTTGTGTATTACGACCTTTCCATTCGTTTTCATTTCTTTTTGAAGTTCCTTCAATTAAAACTTCCTGAATTTTACCTACATGTTCTTTAGCTCTGTATAAACTATGTTCTTGTTGTAGATTAATTATTTCTTGTAAACGACGTTTTTTAATAGCTAAAGGAACATTGTCTTCCATTTTCTTAGCAGCCAAGGTTCCTGGTCTTTCTGAATAAGCAAACATAAACCCGAAGCTATATTTTACATAGTTCATCATGTCTAAAGTATCAAGATGATCTTCTTCGGTTTCTCCACAGAACCCCGCAATCATATCTTGACTTAAAGCCATTTCAGGAACAATTTTATAAATATTATCAACTAACTCCATGTACTCTTCACGAGTGTGTTGACGGTTCATAGCTTTAAGCATATTGTTACTTCCGCTTTGAACAGGTAAGTGAATGTACTTACAAATATTTTGGTGTTTAGCCATAACATGAATTACATCCAGTGTCATATCTTGTGGGTTAGACGTAGAAAAACGGAAACGCATTTTAGGAAACTCAGTAGCACACATGTCTAATAATTGAGCAAAATCTACTGCAGAAGCTTGTGCTAATTCAGATGCTTTTTTGAAATCTTTTTTCAATCCACCGCCATACCATAAATAAGAATCAACATTTTGACCTAATAAAGTAATTTCTTTGAAGTTCTTTTCCTGCATACTGCGAATTTCTTCGATGATACTCTTTGGGTCACGGCTACGCTCACGCCCACGAGTAAAAGGAACTACGCAAAATGTACACATATTATCACAACCACGAGTAATTGATACAAATGCAGAAACTCCGTTAGAGTTTAAACGAACAGGAGAAACATCAGCGTACGTTTCTTCTTTTGATAAAATTACATTTACCGCATCACGACCTGCGTCAACTTCTTCAATTAAATTAGGTAAGTCTCGATATGCATCAGGACCAACAACTAAATCAACGATTTTTTCTTCCTCTAAAAACTTTTCTTTCAATCGTTCTGCCATACAACCCAGTACACCAACTTTCATCGTTGGATTTACCTTTTTAACAGCATTGTATTTTTGGAGTCTGTTACGAACAGTGGTTTCTGCTTTTTCACGAATAGAGCACGTATTTACCAATACTAAATCAGCATCTTCTAAATTTTGAGTGGTATTAAAACCCTGCTCTGCTAAAATTGACGCCACAATTTCGCTATCGTTCATATTCATTTGGCAACCATAACTTTCTATAAAAAGTTTTTTGTTGTTTCCTTCTTTGTGTTCTGTAACAAGGGCTTTTCCTTGTTTTTTTTCATCAATTACTTTCTCTACGTGTTCCATAAATCCTTAAATCGTACTAAAATAGGCTGCAAAGATACAACCAAAAAGTGTAATTTGTGACAAATTGACATGGATTGTTTTTTTAAGAAAAAGTAAAATTTTGTTAAAAAAGACCCATTAAAAAAAAACTATATACTTTTGCAAACTGAATTACACTTATATTACAAAAGTGTAAAATGAGATAAGAGATATAAGACGTATGGCAAAAAATTTAGTAATAGTTGAGTCACCTGCTAAGGCGAAAACGATAGAAAAGTTTTTAGGAAAGGACTTTCAGGTTGAATCGAGTTTTGGACACATTGCAGACTTACCATCTAAGGAGTTGGGAGTAAATGTAGAAGGAGATTTCAAACCGAAGTATATAGTTTCTACCGATAAAAAAGCGGTAGTAAAAAAACTGAAAGACTTAGCAAAGAAAGCAGAAACTGTTTGGTTAGCATCCGATGAAGACCGCGAGGGAGAAGCTATAGCATGGCACTTAGCGGAACAATTGAAGTTGAAAAATGAAAACACTAAGCGTATTGTTTTTAACTCTATTACTAAAAATGCAATTTTAAAAGCAATTGAAAACCCACGCACAATTAATTACAATCTTGTTGATGCTCAACAAGCAAGACGTGTGTTAGATAGAATTGTAGGATATGAATTATCTCCTGTATTATGGAGAAAAGTAAAACCAGGATTGTCAGCAGGTAGAGTACAATCGGTTGCTGTCCGTTTAATAGTGGAGCGTGAAAGAGAGATAGAAGGTTTTACACCAGTAGCTTCTTATCGTGTTGACGCGGAGTTTGTAAATGAAGAAGGAAAAAAGTTTAAAGCAAAATTAGCAAAGAACTTTTCAACAAAAAAAGAAGCTGAAAATTTCTTAAATTCTTGTTTAGGAGCAGAATTTTCTGTTGCTGATTTACAAAAAAAACCAGCAAAAAAATCTCCAGCACCGCCATTTACTACATCGACGTTGCAACAGGAAGCGTCAAGAAAATTAGGTTTTCCAGTTGCCAAAACTATGATGGTAGCACAACGTTTGTATGAAGCAGGGTTAATAACCTACATGAGAACAGACAGTGTAAACTTATCTGATGATGCAAAAAAAGCTGCTCAAGCAGAAATTATAGCTTCTTATGGTGAAGAATATAGCAAGCCACGTAATTATGCAACTAAGTCTAAAGGAGCACAAGAAGCGCATGAGGCAATTCGTCCGACTAACATGGAGAATCATGAAATTACAGGTGAGTATGATCAAACAAGGTTGTATAGCTTAATTTGGAAACGCACATTAGCTTCACAAATGAGTGAAGCTAAGCTAGAACGTACCGTCGTAAAAATAGATAACAATAAGAATAAAAAGCAGTTTACTGCAAATGGAGAGGTAATTACTTTTGAAGGATTTTTAAAAGTATATTTAGAAGGTACAGACAACGAAGAGGAAGAACAGGCAGGAATGTTACCTAAAATGGAAGTAAATGAAGAATTAATAAACGAGTTGATAACAGCAACTGAGCGTTACACACGTCCGCCAGCAAGGTTTTCTGAAGCATCTTTGGTAAAACAATTAGAAGAGTTAGGTATTGGTCGCCCTTCTACGTATGCACCAACCATTTCAACTATTCAAAGAAGGGAGTATATTGAAAAAGGAACTGTAGAAGGAAAAGAAAGAAATTACACTCAATTAAGTTTAGCCAATCAAGAAGTGTCAGAGCAAATTTTAACTGAAAGAGTAGGTTCAGATAAAGGAAAGCTCGTGCCAACAGATATAGGAAATATAGTAAATGATTTCTTAGTAGAAAATTTTGATGCAATTTTAGATTATGGTTTTACAGCTAAAGTAGAAAATGAATTTGATGAAATTGCAGAAGGAAAAGAAGATTGGATAGCAATGATTAAAGACTTTTATAAAAACTTTCATGTTGTTGTAGAAGATGTTGCTGCAAATGCAGAAAGAGCAAAAGGGGAACGTTTATTAGGTGTAGATCCTGAAAGTGGAAAGAATGTGTATGTGCGTTTAGGGCGTTACGGAGCAATGGTGCAGATAGGAGAGGCAACTGATGAAGAGAAACCTCGTTTTGCAAGTTTACAAGGTGACCAAACAATGAATTCAATTACCTATGAAGAGGCAATGGATTTATTTAAGTTGCCAAAAACATTGGGAGACTATGAAGAGAAAGAAGTAGTTGTAGCTAATGGAAGATTTGGTCCTTATATTAAATTTGATGGTAAATATGTATCGTTAGATAAAGGAGAAAATCCAATGTCTGTAGATATGGATAGAGCTATTGAATTGATTGAAGCAAAAAGAAAAGCAGATGCTCCTATTGGAGAATATGAAGGAATGCCAATTCAAAAGGGAGTAGGGCGTTTTGGCCCTTTTATTAAATGGAACTCTATTTTTATCAACGTAAATAAAAAATACGACTTTGATAATTTAAGTCAAACAGATTTAGAAGAATTAATAGAAGATAAAAAAAGAAAAGAGCGTGAAAAGCTAATCCACAATTTTGAAGAGGTTGGTATTCGTGTAGAAAAAGCACGCTGGGGACGTTTTAATGTAATAAAAGGAAAGATAAAGGTAGAACTGCCAAAGACAACAGAGATAGAAAAACTAACACAAGAAGAGGCTGTTAAAATGATTGAAGCAAAAACACCTAAGAAAAAAACAGCTAAAAAGAAAGCAACCAAAAAAAAATAAAGAAGCTTTCAGAAAAAAAATAGTTTAGTATATTGCGACTCCAAAAATTCCCCTAATAAATGAATATAGACTTCTTTTCCCCTATTGAAGATTCTGTAGCTACTCGTGTAGTTTTACAGCCTTCTTCTGTATTAGGAAGAACTATTCAACTACATACTGTTCAAGATGGTTTTCCAGATTTAACAGAAGTAACTATCGCAATTTTAGGGGTTAAAGATGATAGAGGAGCAGCAGGTAATTTAGGGAGTGGTAAAGAATTACACGAAATTCGTAAACATTTGTATCAATTATTTCCTGGTAACTGGCATACTCGTATAGCAGATCTCGGAAACATAGAGAAAGGAAATACATTAGAAGATACCTACTTTGCTGTTAAATCATCAGTAGCATTTTTACTAAAAAAAAATATACTTCCTGTAATAATTGGAGGAGGACAAGATTTAACTTACGCAAATTATAGAGCTTACGACGAACTAGAGCAAACAGTTAACTTAGTAGTTGTTGATAGTCGGTTTGATCTAGGCTCATTAGAAGAAGAATTAAGCTCTCAATCTTATTTAAGTAGAATTGTAATGGAGGAGCCTAATAATCTGTTTAACTTCAGTAATATAGGGTACCAAACCTACTTTAATTCTCAAGAAGAAATAAATCTATTAGATAAATTATATTTTGAAGCCTACAGATTAGGAGAAGTTAAAAACATAACATTGGTAGAACCAATAATGCGTGACGCAGATGTTGTAAGCGTAGATATAGGCAGTGTACGTCAAAGCGATGCTCCTGCAAATAAAAATGCTTCGCCAAATGGATTTTATGGAGAAGAGTTATGTGCTGTTGCACGTTATGCAGGGATAAGTGATAAGGTAACATCTTTTGGAATATACGAGTACAATAGCCTTTTAGATTTAAATCATCAAACAGCAAAATTAATAGCTCAAGTAATTTGGTATTTCATAGAAGGAGTAAATTCAAGAGCTAAAGATTACCCATTTGTAACCAAAGAAAGTTACCAAAAGTTTACGGTACTTTTAAATGATGATGATCCAATAAACTTTTATAAGAGTGATAAAAGCGGTCGTTGGTGGATGGAAATAAATTTAATATCAAATAATAAACACAAAAGACATGCGTTAATACCATGTAACTATCGAGATTATGAACAAGCATTACAACAAAAAATACCAGAAAGGTGGTATAAGGCTTTGCAAAAGCTTGTTTAAAAGAAAGTTGTATGTTCTGTAAAAAAAAATAATTCGTAATTGTTTTTTAATAAAAAAAATAATAGGTTTACGCCTCTTTTATAAGAAAGATTTAATATGAAAAAAATAACAGTACTTGCATTGTTAGCATCTATCATTTACTCTTGTGGTTCAAGTGGTGATAGGGGAGAGTTAGTAGGAGTGAAATCTAAAAGGAAATGGTTTGCTGAAAAACCATATGGTATGGCTAAAATCCCAGGAGGATCTTTCACTATGGGAAAACAAGATGAAGACCCTATGGGGGCTATGAATGCTCCAACTAAAACAGTTACGGTACAACCATTTTACATGGATGAGACTGAAATAACAAACAGTGAGTATAAAGCTTTTGTTCATTGGGTAAGAGATTCCATAACAAGAACCAAATTAGCTTATCAAGCAGAATTTGCTTCTTTAGGAGGAGAGGATGCAGCTAATACAGGTAAAAATGCACAAGGAATACAATTATATGCTTTTGCATCAAAAGATACTGTTAATGAAACTCCGTATGATAAGTACATGCGTGAAAATTATTACGAATTAGGAGAAGGGTTAGATTCACTAAAACCATTAAACTGGGAAGAAGAGTTAATTTGGGATTCACAAGAATATCCTGATGCTGATTATGTAGAGGTGATGGACTCTTTATATATTAGAAAAGATGAGGCTTTAAATGGAATTAGAACATTTAATACAAAATTATTAAACTATAGGTATTATTGGTTTGATAATGAAGCTGCAGCAAGAACAGGTAAGAATAGAAGAGATTTCTTAAAAGACGAAGTTATAAATGTGTATCCAGATACAACAGTATGGATAAAAGACTTTAATTATTCATACAATGATCCAATGCATCAAGAGTATTTCGGACACAAAGCGTATGAGAATTACCCAGTAGTAGGGGTAACATGGAATCAAGCAAAAGCATTCTGTCATTGGAGAACCCAAACAAAAAATAATTTTCAAAGATCTAGAAAGAAGTTAGGTTTAGTGCCTGCTTTCAGATTGCCTACAGAAGCAGAGTGGGAATATGCAGCACGTGGAGGATTAGATTATGGTAAATATCCTTGGGGAGGACCTAGTACAACGAGTGATAGAGGATGTTTTTTAGCAAACTTTAAACCAGTTCGTGGAGATTATGCAGCTGATGGAGCCCTTTACACAGTTGAAGCAATGTCTTATAATCCTAATGAGTATGGATTGTTTAATATGGCAGGTAATGTTTCAGAATGGACAAATACAGCTTACAATCAAATGTCTTATTATATGGGATCTACCATGAACCCTAATGTTGAAATAAAAGAAAATAGAAGAAAAATAATACGTGGAGGATCTTGGAAAGATGTAGCATATTTCTTAGAGGTAAGTTCTCGTGATTGGGAATACGCTGACACCGCAAGAAGTTATATCGGATTTAGAACCGTACAAGATTATTTAGGTACCAATAAAAGTAATTAAACAAGAAAACAAGAATAAATATTAATCCCCAAATTTTAAAAATCAAGAATTATGGCACAATCAAAATCAACTAAAAAAATGTTCAACATGGCTTACGGTTTAGGAGCCGCAGTAGTTATTATTGGAGCATTATTTAAAATTTTACACTGGCCTTTTGGAAATGAAGTATTAATGGTAGGTATGATTGTTGAAGCAGCAGTTTTCGCATTGTCAGCGTTTGAAGCAGTTGAAGACGATTTAGATTGGACAAAAGTATACCCAGAGTTAGCAGATGGACAATCATCAGGTAACAAAAGAGATAAAAAAGTTTCTGCTTCACCAGAAGAAGCACAGAGCATGTTATCTCAAAAATTAGACAATATACTAAGTGAAGCTAAATTAGATGCTCAATTAGTATCTCGTTTAGGAGACAGTATTAAAAGCTTTCAAGGAGCAGTAGAGCCATTAGCTTCAGCTTCTCAATCAATTTCAGCTACTAATAGTTACAATGAGCAAATGTCTAGAGCAGCAGCTCAAATGGAATCATTAAATAGTTTATACCAAACTCAAGTAGAAAATGCTAGTAAACAAGCCGATTTAAACTCAGCTATGGTAGAAAATTCTCAACGTTTACAAGAGCAAATGCAATCGTTAGCAACAAACCTATCTTCATTAAATGGAGTATATGGAGGAATGTTAACTGCAATGTCTAACAAATAATTAATTAGTTTAATCTAATTTATTAACTAAACAAACTAATTAATATGGCAGGAGGACAACTATCACCAAGGCAGAAGATGATTAACCTTATGTACTTAGTGTTTATTGCAATGTTAGCAATGAACATGAGTAAGGAAGTATTATCTGCCTTTGGATTAATGAATGAAAAGTTAACAGTAGCTAACCAAAAAGCAACAGAGAAAAATAAAACAGCTTACGAAACGTTAGCTCAAAAGGCAGCAGAACAAGCTAAGCAATACGGTGAAGCTAAGGAGAAAACAGATAAGTTAAAAGTAGCAGCTGATGAATTATATGCTTACGTAGGAGATTTAAAGAGCCAAATGACTGGTGATTTAGAAGATAAAAAAGCATATGAAACAATGGATAAGTCTAAATTTTTAGATGAATTGTTCTTTAAAGGAGGTAAAATATCAAAAAAAGGACAAGAATTTGTTGCTAAGATAGATGCTTTCAGAAATGATGCTGTTGCTGCTTTAGAAGGTACAGAAGTAGCAGATGTAATAGCCGCTCGTTTTAATACAAGTAAAGTAGAAAATAAAGACGGTAAAAAAATTGACTGGTTAAAATATCATTTTGAAGGTTTCCCTTTAATTGCATCTTTAACTAAGTTAACTCAAATCCAAGCAGACATTAAAGCTACAGAATCTGATGCTTTAACAGCTTTATTACAAGGAGAATTACAAAGTGCTGTATCTATGACCAAATATGAAGCAATGGTTGTTTTTGATAAGAGTGCTTATTATCCTGGAGAAAACTTATCAGGTAGAATTGTATTAGGAAAAAAAGATCCTAATTTAACTGCAGAGAAAGTTATTATTAATGATAAAGAAGTTGAGCAAGAAAAAATTCAAGCAGGACAAGTTATTCTAGACGGTCCAGCAGGTAATGTAGGAGATAAGGAATTAAAAGGAGAGTTCCAATTTAAAGAAGGAGATTCTATTGTAAAAATAGATATTAAAGGAGCTTATGCTGTTATTCCTAGACCAAATGAAGCTCTAGTTTCTGCAGATAAAATGAATGTAGTATACCGTGGTTTAGCTAACCCGTTAACTATTTCTATTCCAGGAGTACCAGGAAATAAAGTTTCTGCAAAAGCTCCAGGATTGAAAAGAGTTAGAGGAGACAAGTATACTATGTATCCAGGAAAAGGCAGTGAGGTAAACATCGTAGTTACAGGAACTCCAACGGGTGCATCAAAAGGTGTACGTTCTGTTAAGAAATTTAGAATTAAAGACATACCACCAGCAGTAGGTATGGTTAGAGGTCAATATGGTACCGTAAAAATGCCAAAAGCTAGTTTAGGAAGAATAAGCGTAGCTGCAGGATTACCAGACTTCTTATTTGATTTAAAACTAAACGTATCTAGCTTTAAGGTTAAAGTACCAGGACAAGTAGCGATACCTGTAAGTGGTAGAGGTTTAAACTCTAGAGCTAAAGCAGCTATTAGTAAGGCTAGAAGAAATGATGTAATTACAATTTTTGATATCAAAGCATCAGTATCAGGTTCTAACTATAAAATTAAAAAAGTATTACCTGTTAGCGTAGAAATTACAAATTAATAAGTAAAAAATAAGAAAGTATGAATTGGAAGCGTTTTTATATGGTTTTATTCGCATTTGCTGCGACAAGCTATGCAAGTGCACAAGCTAACCTTTTAAATGCTAAAAAGGTAGATGAAATTGGATTTAAATCTGAAGCTCAAATAGCTTCAGAAGATGACAAACCACTTCCTTATGGCTACATTAGTGATAGAGATGTGTTATGGTCTAAGGTGGTGTGGGAATATGTAGATTTAAACCAGAAAATAAATCTACCTTATTATTACCCAATTGATACTATGAATGCAGGTCTTACAAGACGTTCTTTATTTGATACCTTATTAAAAGGTATTAAAAATGGTGAAATAACAGAGGTCTATAACGACTCTTATTTTACCACTAAAATAGGAATGGAAGAAGTTAATATGATGACGTTTAATGAACGTCAAAATGGAGACTATGTGGATCCTTATTATGTACAGTCTCAAGATATTAAGGGGTTTAAGTTAAAAGGTATTTGGTATTTTGACAAACGCCAAGGTGAGTTAAAATATCGTTTATTAGCCTTAGCACCTATGGGACCAGATGTACAGGTAATGGGAGTTGAAGAAATTGACGACAGTGAAAATGTGTATGAACTATTTTGGGTGTTTTTCCCAGATGCTCGTGAAACATTACACAATTCAAAAGTATTCAACCCAGAAAATTCAGCACAACCACTTTCTTATGACAACTTGTTAAATGCAAGACGTTTTAACTCAACCATTTTGAAAGAAGAGAACATTTATGGAGACAGAGCTATTTCTGATTATGTTCGTGGTAACTCTTTATTTCAATTGTTAGAAGCAAATAGAATTAAAGAAGGTATTCGTAATAGAGAAATGGATATGTGGAATTATTAATTTTTTTTTTTAAATAAAATATATGATCGTCTAAAAAGTAATTTTTAGACGATTTTTATGATAAGGTACTGATTTATTGTTGAATCCAGTTCATGTGTTATAAATCTTATACAATATAACCAAAACTATTTTATACCAGATAGAATCTAATTGAAGTATTGTCTTTTATACATAAATTTATAGAGGAAAAGTAACTATATAACTACAATTATAAAAGAATCTTTATAAAGTAATCAATTACCTGAAAATAGGATTGTATTTTCGATAAAAAAGAAAATTAATCATTTATTAGTTAATATAATTTAAATACATTATATTTGAAGAACATAATAACATATAAAAAATTACATATGAAAAAAATTATCTTAATTAGTTTGACTACTATTGGTCTTATGTCATTTAGTAATTATAAGAGTGCTGATGACAATAGTGTTCGTGTTTCAGAATTTAGATCGGCATACCATCGTTGTAGTACTAACACAACTACAGGTGAAACAACTTGTTACCAAGGAGATGCTAGTACAGGAAAGGAAGTATTATCACCTGTACAGCACGGTTCATAATATATCATCATCGTTTAACTTTAATAAAATCATTTTTTATATACGTATAAAAAATGATTTTTTAATAAAAAAATAATCCCCTTTTGTTATTCTCAAATAGTGAATATCTGTATTAGTATATAAATGAGACATAATAATAGCACTTTTGTTAAATGAATGTCGATTATATCATCGTTGGCTTAGGGTTATCAGGAATAGCCTTTACAGAACAATTAATTAAAAACAATAAAAGTTTTATTGTTTTTGAAAATACTTCACAAGTATCTTCAGTAGTTGCTGGTGGAGTATACAATCCTGTAATCTTAAAACGATTTACGCCAGTTTGGAATGGACATGAACAACTAGAAAAGGCAATCCCTTTTTATGAAGAACTAGAAGAAAAGTTACAACTTAACTTAGATTATAAATTTACTACTAAAAAAGTATTTTCAAGTGTAGGAGATGAAAACAATTGGTTCATTGCATCAGATAAACCAATGTTGTCTTACTATATGAATCCAAAAATATCAAAAAAAAAAATAAAAGGAATTATAGGTAATTATGGATTTGGAGAATTAAAAGGAACAGGAAGAATTGATACCCCTTTATTAGTAAAGTCTTATAAAGAGTATATAAAATCATTAAAAAGTCTCCTAGAACAAGCCTTTGACTATTCAAAAGTTACTATTCAAGAAGATAAAGTAAGTTATGATAATATTACAGCAAAAAGAATTGTGTTTAGTGAAGGATTTGGTTTAAAGAAAAACCCATTTTTTAATTATTTGCCTTTAAATGGAACGAAAGGAGAAACGATAACAATTCATGCTCCCGAACTAAAAATAGATTTTTTATTAAAAGGCAGTGTATTTATAATGCCGTTAGGTGACGATACATATAAAGTAGGAGCTACTTTTAATTGGACAGATAAAACATCAGTTCCAACAGAAGAAGGAAGAAAAGAGTTGGAAGAAAAATTACAAAAGATAATATCAGTTCCATATACAGTAATTGAACAATCAGCAGGAATACGCCCTACAGTAAAAGATAGAAGGCCTTTAGTAGGGAAACATCCAGAATATCAAAAATTAGCTATTTTAAACGGCTTAGGAACACGTGGTGTAATGATTGCCCCAACTGTTGCAGAAAACTTATATAATCATCTCGAGAAGGGTGAAGAGTTGGATAAAGAAATAAATATAAAAAGGTTCGTTGAATAACGAACCTTTTTATATTTTAAGAAATAATAAACTTATTCCTAGTAGAGTTATTTTTCTGATTGTAATTCTTTGGCGTTCTTTTTATAACCCACAAATAGGTTAATCCAAATAATTCTTGAAAGTCTTAATGTAATAGGTGTTAATATTAAAGAAACAACTATTATAGCTATGAAACTATGTAAAATAGATAAGCCAATAAAAACTTTAGCAATAATAAAAATAGCGACAAAAAGAGCTACTGCAAGCGCGTAATTTACATACATCGCACCAAAGAAAAAAGAAGGCTCCATCATGTACTTAAAATTACATTGAGGACAATTTTCATGTAAAGTAGTTACTTTTTTAGGGTTGAAGTTAAGTTTGTATTTAAAGAAGTCTCCTTCATGACATCGAGGACATTTACTATTAAAAATACTATACAATTTACTTCCTTTTCCAAACATTTCTTATGGGTATTAAGTTCGATTAACTATTTGCTTTTTGTAAGTTTGTACAAATTTCAACAAAAATAAAACTATCGTTTGTAACTCTAGTTACAAAACTAAAGTAATTTGCTAAAAATATGTTAAACGTACACGATGTATCAGTTTCATTTATGGGAACAGATTTGTTTTCTGGAATCACTTTTAAATTAATAAAAGGAGACAGAATTGGATTGATTGGAAAAAATGGAGCAGGAAAATCTACCTTATTAAAAGTTTTATCAAAAGATATTGAAAGTAGTGGCGGAACACTGGCATTTGATAAAGATGTACGTATAGGGTTTTTACGACAGGATATTGATTTTGTACATGGAAGAACTATTTTAGAAGAAGCATACCAAGCATTTACTGAAATTAAAGAAATTGAACTAGAACTTGATGAAATTAATCGTCAACTAGCGGAAAGAACTGATTATGAAAGTGAAGCGTATAATCAATTAATTATTGATTTAAACGAGAAAACTGAACGTTACGAGTTACTTGGTGGATATAACTATCAAGGAGAAACCGAAAAGATTTTACAAGGGTTAGGTTTTCAACGAGAAGATTTTGATAAGTTAACTGATACTTTTTCTGGAGGTTGGCGTATGCGTATTGAACTTGCAAAACTCCTTCTTCAGAATAATGATATTTTATTACTCGATGAGCCCACAAACCACTTAGATATTGAGTCGATTATTTGGTTAGAAAACTTTTTAAAAAACTATGCAGGAGCTATCGTTTTAGTATCGCACGATAAGATGTTTTTAGATAATGTAACCAATCGTACTATAGAAATTTCGTTAGGTCAAATCTACGATTATAAAAAACCGTACTCTGAGTTCCTAAAACTGCGAGCAGAGATTAAAGAAAAGCAGCTGCAAACACAGAAAAATCAACAGAAGGAAATAGAACATACCGAAAAATTAATAGAGAAATTCCGTGCAAAAGCAAGCAAAGCTTCCATGGCACAATCGTTAATTAAAAAGTTAGAAAAAGTAGAACGTATTGAAGTAGACCAAGATGATAATGCGGTAATGAATGTGCGTTTTGCTATATCAAAAGAACCAGGCAAAATTATTGTAGAGGCTGAAAATTTAGCAAAAAGCTATGGAGAAAAAGAGGTGTTAAAAGATGTAAACTTATTAATTGAACGTAATAGTAGAATTGCCTTTGTAGGACAAAACGGACAGGGAAAATCTACCTTGGCCAAAATGATGGTAGGGGAAATTCCGTTTGAAGGAAACTTAAAACTAGGACACAATGTAGAAATAGGTTACTTTGCACAAAATCAGTCGGAAGAATTACCACCAGAGAAAACAGTGTTAGAAATTATGGAAGACGCTGCTACCGATAGTAATAGAATGCGTGTGCGAGATATGTTAGGTTCGTTTTTATTTGGAGGAGAGGCAGTAGATAAAAAAGCAAAAGTACTATCAGGAGGTGAGCGAAATCGTTTGGCATTATGTAAGTTGTTGCTATCGCCATTTAATGTCTTAATAATGGATGAGCCTACCAACCACTTAGATATTGCTTCTAAAAATGTATTAAAAAAAGCACTACAAAACTTTGATGGTACGCTAATTGTCGTATCTCACGACCGTGATTTTTTACAAGGATTAACCACAACGGTTTACGGATTTAAAGACCGTGAAATAAAAGAATATTTAGGAGATATTGATTATTTCTTAGAGCAACACAAAATGGAAAGTTTGCGCGATGCTGAGAAAAGAACCGTAGTTACTAAAGAAAAAGATACTTCTAAAAAAGAAGCTTATCAATTATCAAGAGAGCAAGAAAAAGAATTAAAAAAGTTAAAAAATAAGCTTAATAAAATTGAAACACAAATAGCAAATTTAGAGGCTGAAATAGAAAAAATAGATTTAGAATTAGCACAGAACTACGATGAAGTATCTTCACGTCCTAACTTCTTCGAAAACTACAAAGCAAAAAAGGCGAAAGTTGATGCACTAATGGAAGAATGGGAACAAGTTGAGGAGCAGTTAGTTGATTTTTAATATTAAGAATAAAAGTAAAAACTTGTTTTAATAACGGTGTGTAATAAGCTACTAAAAGAATCTTTTGCCATAGTAAAAAGTAGTAAATATAAAAGTACGTTGGTTTAAAAAAGTATAAAATTTACTTGTTTTTTACCTCAGTTCTTTGTTGCCAGTAGTTTTTTATTCATAAGTGACTTAAATTCAATTCCATTATGTTGGTTAAAGTATCTACTTTGAAATAAAACGGTTCAGCTCTATTTATTTCGTTGTTATTATGTTCAAAATTAAATCCACTATCGTATTTTTTCCACGAGCCTTTGTTCGATTCCAGTTCCGTACTTTTTAGAATTTGTTCTACAATTTTTTTCTCGTCAGATTGTTTGTATTCGATTGTCAGTCCGATTGAATAATCAGAATCAAAAGCTCCTTCTGTGTGTTCAATAAGATTTTCCAAAACCTTAAAATCTTCTGGGATAATTAAGTCTGTTTTTTCTTCAATTAACGGTTCAATTCTGTCCAAAGCTAATTCTCCATCAGGTTTGTTCATTATTCCAGCAAACATATATGCCATAAATCCAAAGAACAAAATTGGTACTGCCAAAAATGATAATTGAAAAAATCCAATTAAGATTCTTCTTTTGAAAAATTGCAAAACCGATGAAATTAGTAATACAAATCCAAAAAATATGAGAAGATAAAATCCGAAATCGGTATTTGGCAAAATCGCTCCACTAATAAAAAGAATAATAGAAATTCCGAAAAGCAATATTGGAATCCACCATTTTGTAACTAAATATTTCTTTAAAATTTCGGTCATTTTAAATTACTGGCAACGGTCTCGGCTATGAGTAGTTGCGTGGGTTATCACTAACTTTAGCAAGTACGCACCAAACTGAAAATCCGGGAGGATTTTCAGAAGTAGGCGAGAACAAGCAATTACTTATAGCCATTGTTGGCGGTAGTATTTTATTTTTTTATTTCTTCTTGTAAAATTATTGTATCTAAAAAAGGTATAATTTTTTTGAATGGTTTTACATAAACAGATTTTGTGCCTTCATTTACAGAACATAAAACACCGATACATTTACCCTCTTGATTCAATACAGGCGAACCACTTAATCCAGCCCAATCCTTATAGTCTGAAATAATATCAGTTGTATTTAAAAGTAAATAGTTTCCATATGCGTCAATATATTTCAAATCATTTTTAAATGTATTACTCCTATGTAAGAACAATCCCTTTAAGTTTGGTTTGATTTTCCCAAAAATATAATAAGAATCTGTTTTAGTCGGTGAAACTATATGTTCGTCCATAAATTCAAACTTTTGCTCTTTAGGTGAAACTATGGGTTCAGAATTTTCATCTTTTATGTCTTCATCAGTTAAAAATGGTGCTTCAATTTTTTCTCTATTCACTAGACTTATTGCAACGTCTATAAGTTCAGGGTTTAGGTCTTCTTTGGATATATCAAAACTATCCATAAAGTAAAAGCCACCTATAGGCGTTAAGATAGTCGAAAGTGTATTCCTGTCACTAATATTATTCAAAATAGCTAAATAATTATCAACTCCAGTTCTTTCATTCAATTCGTGGTCATCAATATGAATGTTGTGGTCGGCTGTAATAAAAAATAGATTATCTCGATAGTTAATGAAAAAACCAGAACCAAAAGCAATTGGATTACTCTGAAAGCTAGATTCTTTACTTATAATTACTTGATAAGTTGTTTTTACTAATATTTCTGTTAAATGAAATTCTCTTTCTATCGTATTTAGCATTCTCGGATTCTGTTATATTACCGCCAACGGTCTCGTATAACCGTCAGTTACGGGATTAAAGTTAATGATTTTCGGTTAAGCACTGACGTTAGCAATTCCGAGTGGATTCGGACGTAGTCGAATCCGCCGTAATTGCGGTTATACATTGTTGCCAGTAGTATTTTTATTTATTCAATAACGATAATATAAAATCACGAACTTTTTCGAATGCGAAAATGAAAGCCAGAATTCCGACAATCAATGATACAATTTGCAAAATAAAATTTGTTCTATAACTATTTAATTCTTCAATGTTCTTGAATACTATATTAACATCATCTTTTTTCTTTGTCAAATATTTAATATCATTTTTAAATTTTTCTATATAATAACTTAACAAATTGGATTCACTAATCTTTCTTCGATTTTTACTTGAATAATCGTATTCATTTATATTACCACTGTGATTTATTAAAAAATTTAAAGCTCTATCATTAAATTCATTTTTGTATCTATTGGTAATAAGATTAAGTTTAGTTATTTCTTTTTTTAGCTTGAGATATTTACTGTTTTGGTGAAATAGTAGAAAATATTTGTAAAACTGCCACTTGCTTGTACTTTCTAAAAAATCGTACATTTTTCTTTTTATGTGATTTAACTTTGAAAATTCTTGATTCAGAATTGAGTCAAATACACAAGGAAACGCCATACTTTGAATTAAATAATAACTTTCAATCCAATCGTAATCTGTATAGTCTTTTCCTTTTCTTTCTCTTTTTCCGTGTTCTTCTTCTTTTATTATATGAATTGTATTTTTTTCTTTGTTGCTATAGATATCTACTAATTCATCTTTAGAAGTAAATTGAACAATACTTGAAAAATTAAAAAACGAATGTAAACTATTATTGTCTTTATGCTTTTTTAATTTTCTAATTGTATAATGTTCTATTTTAGGGATTTGAGAGGTAAGTTTTGAGGTGTAAAAATATCCGTTCAAAGGTTTTAAAATGTTATTAGTTATTTGATATTCTAAATCGGAAATTAAATTGTCAACATTCTCTCTTAAAAGACTGCTTTTAAATGATGTATAGCTAGTGAAAAGTCTATGTTTCAATATGTTTTTAAATGAGTGAAAATGTCGTGTTGACAAACTTGTCTCGGATGATTTAAGAATTTTCGTTGCAACTTTTTTAAACACTTTACTTGGTTTAACATCAATATGTAATATGAAATAGGATTCATTTGTTTTGACGTAAGATATAGTTAATCGGTCAATATAATCTGAATGCGAATTATTTATTTTTTCAAAATCTAAACTGATTAGTCTTCCAAATCCTGATGAATTGAAATCAATTTTTATTTTGGACAATTTTTTTGATAATTCATCTTTAAATCTAATTTCTTTTCCAAAGCCTGCATGTTTAGATGAAAATTTTGAAATAATAGTTTTTTTGAATTGGTCAAATTTATCTATCTCAATTACCTCAAAAAAACTAATATAAGTTAGATTTAGTTTTTTGTATTGTTCAGGTTGGTTTTTTGAGATTATTCTATCAGTGTAGTAATTTAGATATATATGATGTTCTTTAGCATTCCTTAATTCAGTGTGTCTGTCTATTACGTTTAATTTCTTTTTTAAATATTTATTTCTAGTGAGAAAGGAAAGTGTTTTTTGTTTTAGTTTATAAGAATATTCTGCTCTTTTTTCAGACCAATTTTTATGTTTTTTTTCGTAATAGAAATACTCTTTTTTCTTCAATTTTTTTAATTCGGTATGATTGGTCAATATTACTGGCAACTAGTTTATATACGTAATAAAATCACTTATATATTCCTTTTACGGTAAGATATGCGGAACTTTTAGCAATTTTATTAACACTTTCAAATATAAAGAAATAAGATAAAAAAGTGCAACTTTTTTATCGGGACTACAAACGAAGCCTAATCGGTTGTCTTCCTTCTTCAGTAATAGGAGCAACTTTAAACAAGTTGACACACTTCATTGAATACTCCCACACACTTTATTGAATGGTCTCCTTATTGGGTCGCTGATACCACGGCATGCTCCGAAGACACCGCGGCATGGGTCGCTGATATCACGGCATGCTCCGAAGACACTACGGCATGGGTCGCTGATATCACGGCATGCTCCGCAGACACCGCGGCACGGGTCGCTGATATCACGGCATGCTCCGCAGACACCACGGCACGGGTCGCTGATATCACGGCGTGCTCCGCAGACACTACGGCACGGGTCGCTGATATCACGGCATGCTCCGCAGACACCGCGGCATGGGTCGCTGATATCACGGCGTGCTCCGCAGACACCGCGGCATGGGTCGCTGATATCACGGCGTGCTCCGAAGACACCGCGGCACGGGTCGCTGATATTACGGCATACTCCGTTGACATCACGGCACGGGTCGCAGATATCACGGCGTGCTCCGAAGACATCGCGGCACGATTAGTTAATACTTTTCACTACTATGTTGTTATTTTTTTTAAAAATTACTATTGGTATAGTAGGGGATAAACTAAAATAGATTAAAGGCTTATTTTTGCATTGATAACTTTTTAAAATGCTGTTTAAACTAGAAATTCCCATACCAGAAAACCAACAAATTCACTTACCTATTTTAACAACAAAAGAGGTTGAACTTTTTATAAAAAGAGAAGATACTATTCATCCATTCGTTTCAGGCAATAAATTCAGAAAACTGAAGTATAATATTGCAGAAGCAAAACAACAAAAAAAAGAAACCTTATTAACTTTTGGAGGCGCTTTTTCAAACCATATTGCAGCTACTGCTGCTGCAGGAAAAATGGCAGGTTTTAAAACAATAGGAATTATTAGAGGTGATGAACTTGGAAAGGATGTAGCCAAAACACTTTTACAAAACGAAACCTTGAGAAAAGCTTACGAAAGTGGTATGCAATTTAAGTTTATTACTAGAGAAGCCTACCGAAGTAAAACATCTGAAGAATTTATTAATCAGTTAAAAAAAGAATTTGGTAATTTTTACCTAATTCCTGAAGGAGGAACAAATGCTTTAGCTGTAAAAGGTTGCGAGGAGATTTTAACAAATGAAGATGAAAAATTCAATTATATTTGCTGCGCAGTAGGTACTGGAGGAACGATTTCTGGATTGATAAATTCGGCCAAAAAGAATCAAAAGGTAATTGGGTTTCCTGCACTAAAAGGTGATTTCTTAGCAGAAGAAATAACACCTTATGCAAAAGAAAGTAAAAATTGGAACTTGCAAACCAACTATCATTTTGGAGGCTACGGAAAATATACTGAAGAGTTAATCCGTTTTATAAATGAATTTAAAGGGCAAACAGGTATTTTATTAGATCCAGTTTATACAGCGAAAATGTTATTTGGAATACTAGATTTAGTAGCAAAAGATATGTTTTCGAAAAACAGTAAAATACTAGTAATTCATACAGGAGGTTTACAAGGAATAGCAGGAGTAAACCAGAAATTAAAGGATAAAAATAAAGAGTTAATAAAGGTTTAATGAAAATAAAGGTAGTTTTTTTAGTAGTTTGTGCGGCAATATTTACAAGTTGCGGGTCGGGTAAAAATGTGGTAAAAAATACACCAAAAGAGGTGGTTTTAGAACCTAGAGAAGAAAAAATGCCTGAGTTACCACAGTTAGAGCAAATACAAAAGCCAATATCAACAACTACAAACCATACCGAGGCCTATATTCAAAAATTTGCACCAATTGCAGTGAAGAAAATGCACGAACATGGTATTCCTGCTAGTATTACCTTAGCGCAAGGAGTATTAGAATCAGGGAGTGGTAGAAGTCAATTAGCTCGAAGATCAAACAATCACTTTGGTATTAAATGTCATAGAGGTTGGCAAGGTAATAGTGTAACTCATGATGATGATGAAAAAGGAGAATGTTTTAGAAAATATAAATATCCTGAAACTTCGTATGAAGATCACTCACAGTTTTTATTAACTCGTAAACGATATGCAGGTTTATTTAGATTAAGGCATACAGATTATAAAGGTTGGGCATACGGGTTAAAAAGAGCAGGGTATGCAACGGACAGAAAATATCCTCAAAAATTAATTTCTATTATTAGAAAGTATGGTTTAGATAAATATGATAGAGTAAGAAGAGATGGTTCTTTAGCAGTAAAAACGCCAACGTATAAAACGACTTCACATAAAGTTCAAAAAGGAGATACGCTATACTCTATATCAAGAAGATATAATGTTTCGGTACAACAATTGAAAAAGATGAACGGTTTAAGTGATAATAACATTAGTATTGGGCAAGATCTATTGGTAAAATAAAAAAAAGCGGAGTTTTACTCCGCTTTAACTAACCAAACCCCAATTAAAACTACCAAGAGTAATTTTTCTTTTCTGCTTGTTTTTTAATAGCTTTAATCATAACACTTTCTAACTCATTTTTTTTAGAACTTTCCCTTTGTTTTTTAGCTACATACGTTTTTCTTTTTTTATTTAGTTCTTGAATTTTTTGTTGAATTTCAGTACGCTCTTTACGTTTTTTCTCCACATACATTTTAATTTCTTTGGCAGATTTGTTTTGTAACTGTTTAGGAAGCTGCTTCTTTTTTAAAGAACCATAATCAATTTCTTTTTCTTTTGAAGCATCCACCAAATCCCATTCAGCATTTTTATATAGTTTAGAGCTTTTAGTTACGGCACGTTTTACAACTACAGCTTCATCTAAACTCTCAGCATTCATGTCTTGCTTCGCTTGGTTACTATATTTAGAATATCCATAAGAACCATAGTGAATATAGGTGGCATTTAAACGTTTGTTTAAAATAATAATATCGTTGTCATAAGGTGTTACAATATGTACAATGTGTTTGTTTTGATTAATAGTCATATAATCACCATCTCCATAAATAGCTCCGTCTTGCCATCTTCCAGTAATCCCTTGGTTATAATCACCGCAGAATATTGTGTTAACTATAATATCTTTTTCTTTAGCATTAGTAATAGCATCTTTATAGTTTACTTTTCCTTGAGTAAAAGGCTCGTTTCCGGCGATAAAAATCATTTTTAAATCACGTTTATTAGTTCCCCAATCCAATTCGTTTAAAGAAGTTTGTATTACTTGACCACAATATTCACTTCCGCCATTAGTGCTTAAAGAAAAAAGATGTTCAGAAATCTCATCTAAATCACTCGTAAATTGTAAAACCTGTTGGATATATCCTTCTTTAGGAGATAAACTTGAATTTCCGTATTCGTATAAAGCAATTTCTAAGTTAGGAGTAATGCCATTACATTTAGCATATGATAACTCATTAACAATTTCCCATAGTTGTGCTTTTGCTTGGTTAATGAGTCCGTCCATACTATTACTGGTATCCAGTAACAAAGCAACTTTAACAGTTTGTTTTTTTACCTTTCTTATAGGGGTGTTTTTGTTGGCAAACGTAGTTGTTGTTAGTAGTATTAAGCAAAAGAAAAATACTTTTAATGTGTGCGTTTTCATAATTTTTATTTTTAGTTATTAATTGGGTATAAGTTTGATTGGTGTTAATTTCTATTCAAAATTACTTCCAACTTTCTTCTTAAAAAATCCAGAATGAGTGAACAGGTTGTTTCATTTAGGGAAATAACGAGTTAAATGAGCAACATCTATTTTTTGACTGTTTTTTGTGGAGTTTTAATGGTTTAGGTGTTTTTTTGTATGGCTTTTTGTGAGTATGTTTACACAAATAAAAAATTAATAAACATGAGAAAAGAAGTAATTTTAATATTCCTTTTTTTAGGAATTATATGTTTGAGTTGTGAGCCGAAAACCAGAAATGAAACTAATGAAATAACTGTTTTAGATAAAACTAAAAAAGAAATTAAAGTTGATACTTCTTTAATTAAAATAGCTGATTTACCTATACATATTGATAGTACAAATTATCTTATACACCCTGTAGGATATGGAAATAATAAGGAAGTAAATAAAAGCTATTTTTCATTAAGTAAAGGAGGAAAAACATATCATTTGACAGATTTCTATGATAATGAAATTAATGGAATGATGATTAACCTTAAATTTCAAAAATTAGGGTCAGATAAGTTTACATCATTAACGAAAGAAAATATCCATATATCTTCTGTAAGCTTTTTAAGAGAGATATTTAATGTTACAAAACAGCAAATATTAATGTATAAAGTTATTGATAGCGATACTAATGATGATAAAAAACTCGGTTATGAGGATGATATAAGTTTGTACTTAAGTAAAATTGATGGTACAAATTTTATTAAAATTTCACCTCAAAAACAAAAAGTAATAAATGTTAAGGAGTTAGTTGAAAATAAAAGACTGTATTTTAAAACAACAGAAAAAATAAAATCAGAAGAAGATAAATTACAAATACATTATTTTTATGTTGATTTAACTAATGAAAATTTTAATGTGGTTGAATATTTTCCAGTAAATGATTAAAAAAATATACATAGTATTTCTTTTCCTTTCATTCGCTGCTTTTTCTCAAATAGAGGAAAATACAGCTAAAGATTTTTTAGTAAAAGTTCAAGTAGTTAGTAAAGAGACGCGTGAGCCTATAAAAGATGCGAGTGTAGAAGTAAATGGAAGAACATATCGATTTTCTGAAATAACGGGAAGCTATACTGTAAAAGCCACAGCGGGAAGTCAACTAGAAGTATCACATCCTAGTTTTAATCGTGTTTTTTATACAATTAGAGATGATGAAGATATAAAGGTGGAAGTAGAAGATTTTACGCCCCAAAAAAAATCAAAACTAAGCTCTTATAGTACAAGAAAACAAACAGGTTTATATTCACAATATTTAGATTCTGTTCAGTTTTACAAAAAGAAAAATATTGATAAGAGCTTGTCTTTTGTTGAAAAGACGTTGTTGATAGACCCAAATAAAAGCCAAAGAGCTACTGTGTTTAAAGAATTAGCTGAGGTGTACTTTTATTGGAAACAGTACGATTTAGCGGTTGAGAATTATCAAATTTCCTTACAAGAAGTAAACTCGCCTAGGGTTCGTTTGAAACTGGCAAAAGCAGCATTTTTATCGGAAGATTATAACAGTAGTGAACAAAACTATATACAAAGCCTACAAAGCGGGGTGCTTAATAATTACTTACGTTTAACTGCATACCAAGGATTGGGAGATGTGTACTTAGCTCAAAAAAACTATAACAAGGCTAAAGCAAACTACGAAAAAGGATTAGAAATTGCGAAAAAGAATTTAATCACACCTAAAATAACAGACTTAAACTCTAAGCTAGCAGAAGTTTTTGCAGCCCAAGGAAACACACAAAAAGCAGATGGCTATTTTAAAAACTCATTAAAATTAGCATCCGAAGAAAACAAAAAGCGCTCGTTAAAAGAACAGCAAAAAGTAGCCGATTTTTATAATAAATCTCAACGATACGATGAAGAAATTCAGTTACGAAAAGAAAGCCTAAAAGAAGCAGATAATATAGTTGTAGAAGCGGAAAGCAACGAATCTTTGGTAGATTCAATTACCTCACAAAAAATCAACTATAAAATAGGAAATGCCTACATGCAAAAATCTGAATATGAAGAGGCAATCCCGTATTTAAAAAAGAGTATTGCAGATGCTGGTAAAAATAAAGATTTAATTATTCAAAAAGACGCGACTAAGCGTTTATCGGAAGTATATGCTACGGTTGGAGATTACACAGAAGCTCTAAAAACGTATCAAGATTATGTAAAATTGGTAGATACTTTATATTCACGAAAAGAACAGGAAATTCAACAAGTAAAACGTTTTAGTAAACGAATTTCAGATAACCAAAACAGAATAGTAAGTTTAGAAAAAGACAAAGAATTAACAGATAGTAAAATAAGTTTAGCATACAAAGACCAGCAATTGGTAGAGGAGAGTAATAGACGTCAAAAATGGATTATTTATTCATTAATTGGAGGTTTTTTATTAATGGTTTTGTTGGTGTATTTTATGTTTAGAACGAATAAACAACAAAAGTTAGCCAATAATTTACTGGCTTTAAAATCGATGCGGTCACAGATGAATCCGCACTTTATTTTCAATGCATTGAATTCAGTTAACAGTTTTATTGCAGTAAGTGACGAGCGAAGCGCAAATAGATATTTGTCAGAGTTTTCGGTATTAATGCGTTCGGTATTAGAAAATTCAGATGAAGATTTCATACCGTTAACCAAAGAAATTGAGTTGTTAGAATTGTATGTGAAGTTAGAGCACAACCGGTTTAAAGATAAGTTTGATTATACTATTAATATAGACAAAAGTATACCTTTAGATGAATATTCGATTCCACCAATGTTATTGCAACCGTATATAGAAAATGCAATTTGGCATGGACTTCGATACAAACAAGAAAAGGGAAAACTTCAAATTTCAATGCTTCCAAAAAACAATGATTCTATTACTATTTTAATTGAAGATGATGGGGTTGGAAGAGAGAAATCAATAGAAATGAAGACGAAGAACCAACTCAAACAAAAATCAAAAGGAATGAGTACAATAAAAAATAGAATTGCTATTTTAAATAATATGTATCAGGATAAAATATCTGTGGTGGTTTTAAATGCTTTTGAAGATGGAAGCGGAACTAAAGTAGCATTGACACTAAAAAAGGATAAAAATTAGCAATGAAAATAAAAGCAATTATAGTTGAAGATGAGCAAATAAGTAGAGATATTTTACGAAACTATATTACTAAATACTGTCCTAATGTAACCTTGTTAGGAGAAGCAAGTAATATTGAAGAAGCACTAAAACTAATTGAAAAACACGAATTGGACTTGGTGTTTTTAGATGTAGAAATGCCTTTTGGAAATGCTTTTGACTTGTTAGAAAAAGTAGAAAATCAAACTTTTGAAACAGTTTTTGTAACTGCTTACGATCATTACGCGATTGAGGCATTAAATAATCAAGCAACTTATTATTTGTTAAAACCAATTTCAATCGACGAGTTGATTAAAGCAGTAGGTATTGTAACTGAAATTAAAGAGAAAGAAAATGAGTTAGAAACTAATGTGTTAACTCCAAAAATGACTCATCAAGTAAATGGGAAAATTACGATTCCGCAACAAGATGGATTTGAAGTAGTAGCTGTTGAGGAAATTTTATTTTGCAAAGCAGATGATAACTACACGGAAATCTATTTTGATAATTCTAAAAAAGTGGTAAGTAAAACACTTAAATATTTTGAAGAAGCTTTAAAAGACAGTTCTTTTGTTAGGGTACACAAATCGTATTTAGTCAACGTTAATGAAATAGTAAAGTATAAAAAAGGAAAAGGAGGAAGTGTTGTGCTATCAAACGAGAAAGAAATTATGGTTTCAGCATCCAAAAAAGCAAATTTATTATCATATTTTAAATAAAAATTTATGCCAATTATAAAACCAGTAAGAGGAAAACACCCACAAATTCCAAATGATTGTTACATTGCAGAAAACGCAACTATTGTAGGCGATGTGCAAATGGGGGAGTCGTGTAGTGTATGGTTTAATGCGGTGATTCGCGGAGATGTACACTATATAAAAATGGGAGATAAAGTAAATGTACAAGATGGTGCAGTAATACATGCAACATATCAAAAATCACCAACAACTATTGGAAATAATGTGTCTATTGGTCATAATGCCTTAGTACATGGGTGCACTATTCATGATAATGTGTTGGTAGGTATGGGAAGTATTATCATGGATGATTGTGTAGTAGAGTCAAATTCTATTATTGCAGCAGGTGCTGTAGTTACTAAAAATACACATATTGAAAGTGGAAGTGTGTACGCTGGGGTTCCAGCAAAAAAAGTAAAAGATATTTCCAAAGAACTTATTTCAGATGAAATTGATCGAATTGCCAATAATTATGTGAAATATTCAAGTTGGTTTAAAGAGTAATGAAAAATAAAAAAGCCTGGTTCTGTTTCCAAAACCGAGCTTTTTTTCAATCAAAAACTAATCTACTATAAATCGATATTACCTATCGCTTTTATTTTATTTATGATGCTTTCTTTTTTTGTGTATTTTGCGATCACCTTTCTTGCTATGTCTCTTTATTTTTCGAGCAGCCATTTTTTCATAACGTTCATATTGTTGCTCATTTAAAATACGTTTCATTTCAGTTTTGTAAGCAATTTGTTTGTCAAGCATTTTACTTTTCATAGCATATTTCTGATCAGCAGTAGGTTTAGTACCGCTTTTTTTCATAGCTTTTCTTTTAGCCCACATTTCCTGTCTTTCAGAAATTTGCTCTGCTACTAAAGGCTTCACTTGTTTTTGTTGAGACTCTGTTAAATCAAGCTGTAAGGTCATTTTTTTTACAGCTAATTCTGTTTTTTGCTCTACAGTTAATTTTTCATGTTTAGTTTTATCTCTCTTTTGAGCTTGAGTAGTAACAGTAAAACCAACTGCTAAAATCAAGAGTGTTAGCGCTTTCTTCATGTTGTTAAATTTTAAGGTTTATTAATTATTTACGCTTCTAAGACCGTTGCAGATTAAAAAAGTTTAAATTTGAAACTATATTTAACATTTTTTTATTTTTTATGAAGTTAATTTTCAGAATTGCTGTAAGGTTTTTATTGGTAGCTATAGGAGTGTTTGTAATCTTCTTTTTTTGGGCGTCTTCACCAACAATTGATGAAGCAGAATATGCTAAAATTATTACGCATAAGTATGCGAGTAAAATTGATACTGATTCAGTATATAGTATAGTAACTTATAATATTGGTTATTTAAGCGGAATGACGAATAACCGAGCAGTAGCAAAACCTAAGCAATTGTTTGAAGGAAATATGAAAAAGGTATTAACTGAAATAAAAAAAGTAAATCCAGATATTATAGCGCTTCAAGAAGTTGATTACAATGCAGCTAGATCTTATAAAGTAAACCAAGAAGAAAAATTAGCAGAACTAGGTTATAATTATGTAGCAAGAGGTGTAAACTGGGATGAGAATTATGTGCCTTTTCCATACTGGCCACCAAGTATGCACTTTGGTAAAATAGTTTCAGGTCAATCAATTTTAAGTAAATATGAGTTAAAAGATTATGAGCGTATCGTTTTAGAACGAGTAGCTGATAACCCTTTTTATAGAGACGCTTTGTATTTAGACAGGTTGGTACAAGTGGTAAAAGTTAAGGTAGAAGGAAAAGAAGTGGTAGTAATAAATTTACATTTAGAAGCATTTGATAAAGCAACGAGAGTAAGACAGTTTGAGTACGTATTGAATCTTTTTAATAAGTATAAGAGTCAATACCCTACAATTTTATTAGGAGATTTTAACTCAAAAGCTAGAGACAGTGAAGCCGTTATTCAAAAAATATTTGCAATGGATGGAGTAGGAAATGCTGCTTTCTCAACTGAAAATCCTGAGAATACTTTTGATACAAAAAATCCAGAAGAACGTATTGATTATATTTTTTACACCAAGGATTTTATAGAGTATGTAGAGGGAAGTGTATTAAAAAAGTTCGGACAGGCATCAGATCATTTGCCTATTGAAATGAAGTTTAAATTAAAAAAATAAAGAAGCTTGGTAAAGCTCCAAGCTTCTTTATTTAAATATAGAGTTGTTTTCAAAGCTACCTTACAATAAGATACTGTCTATAGTGGTATGTAGTTATACATATTTTTGTATTGAATTTAAACATTTTTTCTTTTCTTGGATTGATTTTCTCTTTTTACATAATCATTACCTAGAGCAATTTCTTTCATTTTTACTGCACCTGCTTCTTCTGCTTTATCCACAACAATAGATAAATTTTGGCTTTCTAAAATAGTTTTAATATCGTAAAATTCATCACACCAAATTTCTTCCTGATTTTTGTCTAGATTTGGACTGCGTTCATTATTTCTATTTTTATCGGCAACAACTCGTGCTTGAATGCGGCTTAGGTTTTTGGGACTCATAAACTCTACACCATATAACGAATTTTTAGCTTTTTTTACCACTAAGCTCCCATTTTCAACCCATGCAGTTTCCATTGTGTCATTAACTTCATAACCTGCATTTTGTAATGCCTTTTTAATAGCCTTTCGTCGAGTTTCAATAATGATTTTCTCCGAAACTTCAGTATACAAGTATTTGGCTTTTTCTAAGGCATCTTTTACATCATTTAGATTATCTGAATTAAGTAAGGCTATCCATTTATCAATAAAACTCAGATTCAATTCTAAAGATTCTAATTGGTCAATGGCTGTTTTGAGCTTTTCTTTAGCTTCCCGTAATGCCAATTGATTTTTACTGAACTCGGCTACCTGAATAGTTAATGAATCCAATAACAAATCGTAATTAGGAGCTTCTTCTTCTAATTCGGCACAACGATTCATAAATTCGTGTATTTTGTTCTGAGAAATTTCAGAAATATACATTTCCTTTAACGCGTTTTCTAACTTTTTTAGTCTGGAAATTACTTTAGGACGATTGGAACGCCATTTTTGTACAGACAGCAAACTGTCACCAGAAGATAATCGTTCTTGAATTACTTTTTGTTCATTTGTCAGTGTTTGAGAATTAAAAGAAGCTTCTTTTAAAAGGCTGTACAAATAATCTACTTTTTCACGATATTCTTCTATTTCATTTATATTTGAAGGAGTGTCGAAATCTTGGAAATCAATGCTTTTATTTTTAAGTAAAAAGCGTAATTCGTTATGTGTACTCTTTAGGTTCTTAAAAGATTCCCATTTAGAAGTCCTAATTTTAACTACTTTTTTTACCAAATTCTTTTTTTCCTTATCTAGAAACTCGATATGTCCCGAAACTTCTCGCTCTATTTTTCTATAATCATCTTCTGAAATATTTTGGTAATACTCCAATGTTTCATCCAAAGCACCTTGAAGTTCTTCTGTAAACATATTATGTTTGATGGCATAAGCCTTCACGTGTTCTATTTTGTTTTTTAATCTAGTTAACCACCTTTTCTTTATCAATTTTCGCTCAGCTGGGGTAACGATTCGTACAACTTTTGGTCCGCTCATGGTGTGTTGTTTAAAGCATTTTGTATGGCGTGTTTCAGCCTTAATTTTTCATTATCTGTATCTTGTAACCACTTATAAGAGGTAGTTCTATGTATATGAGGAATCGATTTTTTTAAAATCAATGGGCGCCATATTTCACGATGTCTAGCATCTTTAAGTAATGAGTTTTGAGGTACATCACATTCAATTCCAATAACAAATCGTCCTGTGTTTTTATCTTCAATGGCTAAATCTAAATAAAAAACATTGTTATCATTATTTTCCACGGTTTCATAACCCAAGCTGTGAATGTAATTTCTAACAGTATTTTTAAAACCATCGTTATTTAGTGTTTTACTTTCTTCTATTTTTCTTGATGAAAGCCTTTTTAACGATTGATTAGCAACCTCTATTTGATTACTAAAATGTGTTTCGGTATATTTCAAATAGCCCTGAATATAATCTCTTGGTTTTGATGGAGATCGTCCTGTAGAAAGCATATCAGAAATATCTTTGATGGGCATTGAGGTGGCAATAACTACTTTATGTCTTGCTCTTGTAATAGCTACATTGAGTCTTCTTTCTCCACCACGATGCCCTAAAGCTCCAAAATTTCGGCGGAAAACTCCTTGTTTATTAAAACCAAATGTAGTGCTGAATAAAATCATATCACGTTCATCTCCTTGAACATTCTCTACATTCTTAACAAAAAAGCCCATGGCTTCTCCTTCTTGTTGTTTGTTACGTTCACGATTTAAAACTTCCATAAAAGCATCATCTGAAAGCGCTTTTTCTTCAATTTTATCTTCAATAAGATCTGCTTGTTTTTTATTGAAGGTTACAATACCTGTACTTAAAATTTCATTTTCAGGTAATTGCCAGTGGTTATATAAGTATTCAATTAGCACTTCAGCTTCAGTTTCGTTGGTTTGTTCATTATAAACACCATTTACTCGAATGACTTCTAGAGGTTTTATTTTCTTAATTTCGTTTTTAGGGTGATAAGCAGGAATATGTAATTGACCAGCATAAAAGGCATGGTTAGAAAAGTTAATAAGCGCTTTGTATTGAGAACGGTAATGAATTTGAAGTGTAGTGGTGGGAAGAACCGTTTTGGCTAATGTTAATAAATCTGGACAATCTTTGACTTCTTTTTTATTCCAAGCCTCTTCATATAGAGTTAATTCTTCTTCGGAATTATCCTCACTGAGTTCGATATTTATGCCTTCACTTTCGTCATCATCCATTTTATGACCAAAGAAGTTTGCTGGAGGCATTTGCTTTTCATCACCACTTACAATTACACGTTTTGCACGATAAAGTGAAGGGATTGAATGATCAATTAACATTTGAGAAGCTTCATCAAAAATTACTACATCAAACAATCCCGCTTGTAAAGGTAAAGCTTGTGAAACTACCTCTGGGCTCATCAACCAAATTGGACGAATATTCATTAAGCCTAAATTGTTGCCTAAATGAATAAATTCTCGTAGTTTTTTATAGTTCTGCCCTCGTAGACGTGTAATACCATGCCATTGTGACTTTGAGCCAATTTTTCCAAAGTCATAGTTTAAGTTAAGTAGTTCTTTGTTTAATGTTTTTATTTCAGCTAAACTATTTTCTAACAATCGTACATTTTGGTCAATTTCACTATCAGCCATTAGTAAGGCTGGTGTTTCTTTTTCAATACGTTGTTTCCAACCCAATAAACCTTCTCGTCGTATTGTTTTTTGGATAATTTTAGGCCAACGTTCAGAGGTATATTGAGTAATTTTATTTTCGTAATTCCTAAAAATTGCTAAAAGTTGTAATGTTTTGTCTTCTTGAAGTTTATCTCCTAGTCTTATCCTAAATTTTTGATATGGAATAAAGTGGTTTATGTCTTGGGACATTTTTTGAATGACAGATAAATCGGTATTGTTATTTTTTATGTTTGAATGGAAAAAATTAAAACTAGAATCTATTAACCATTGTTTTAAGTCAGTTAGTTTTTCGTAGGATTCTTGTCTTTTTTCAAAACGATTACTAGCACTGCTTAATTCTTTTATGAAATTTTGAAATTCAGATTCTTTTCCGGATTTTAAAACTTTTTTAGCTTCATCTTTTAAAGGGCATTTTTTTAATGCTTTTACTAAAACAATCGTGTCTAATAGTTCGCTGATTTTATCACTAATTTTCACAGCAAGAAACTTAGGGTTTGTAATGGTTTCTACTGTGTTGTCTAACTTTATTAATACATTATTAAAGTGATTTCGGTAAGATCTAAAAGTAATTTCGTATTCAGAATTTGTTTTTAATAGTTTTATATTTTCTTTATTGGAGTGAAGTTCAAGTTCTTTTAAGACTTTCTTCAATAGAAATTGATGTTTCCATGTTAAAGGATTAAGAAACTTAAAAATGGATGTATTTAGATAGCTGTCACAAGCTCGAATTACTTCTTCTAGGATTTCATTATCAGTTTGTATTAACCAACTCGAAAAATAGATTTTTTTGTATTTGAAAATCAGTATTTTGAGGTCTGATAGTAATTGTTTTAGTTCATCAAGAATATCGTCACCAATGGACTTTTCATTGAGTTCATCCCAAATAAAATCAAGCCAAATTTTAGCATTTTTAGCTTCTGTATCAGTAATATTTAGGAGTTTTTGTTCGTTTTTATACAGCCATGCTTTATAAAATTGAGCGTGTTCATTATCATAGACTCCTGTGGTTTGTTTTATACAATCTACTCTTTTTTCTTCAATCTCATTAAAAAGCTCTATATCTTGCTTAATTGCTTTTTTTGTTGCGTTATCATATTGTGTTATTTTTAAATTGGAAAGCGCATTATTTTCATATTTTGAAGGCACCCATTCACGCATTAACGTACTGATTTCCGTTTCAAGAATGTTCAAATCATCTGCTGAAGTATTTTCTAGAAAATTTCGGGCTTCAGGAATATCAATATAATCACTATGTTGAATTTCAATAAGTTCAGATAAAATGTTTCGATAACTTGCGCCTGCTTGCTCGTCCAGTACATGAATCTCTTTAGAAATTATATTCAATTTCGATTCGATTCTATCAATTTGTTTTGCCAAGTTATTTCGCTTGAATGTGATTTTTTCAAGAATATTTTGTTGCTCAGATTTGTTTAAATCGAAAGAAACCTGTTCACGAATACTTCGAATAATTTCTTGTCTATCTTTAGCAATATCAGTGATAGAAAGAGCTCTTTTTTCTAGACCTACAGCCTCTAACCGTTTCATAATTACCTGAATTGCTGCTCTTTTTTGAGAGACTACTAATACTTTTTCCTTTCTACCAATACAATCGGAAATAATATTAACAATCGTCTGGCTTTTCCCTGTTCCAGGTGGACCTTCAATGACAATACCTGGTTTTAATCGACTATGCATTACTGCGTGTTCTTGTGAAGGATCTACATTAACGACAGTAAATCGATTATTTTCTGATTGTATGGGCTTATATTCGGGTGTTTGTGGCGTGCTTATTTTTAAAATTGGTTCCATAGCTGTTCCCGAATGTGGTAATTTTTGAAGTAAACGCAAATCTTCACTAATTGATTGACCTGTAAAATTGGCATTAAAAATTACTCCAGAGCTATGTAGTTCAAGACCTATATCTTCCATCATGTAAGTAACTTCAGGATGAGTAACAAGTTTTGAAGTTTTGTGTTTTACAAATGAACCGAAGGCATCGATAACCTCAGAAACACTTAGAGATTGCCTACTTAAAACCTCATTATAAATTTGTGTTATTCTTTTGTAATTTTCAGGTTCTAAGGAGCTTGAAAGAGCTGGGTTTAGTCGAATTTCTTCACGAACTTTGTCGAAACCAATTTTTAGTGTAGGGTTTGATCGGTATTTAAATTCCAGTGTAATTGGCCATAAAATAATAGGTAATATTCGGGGACGATTATTTTTTTTGAACTGACTAATTAGGAATGGAAACCCTAAATACAAAGAGTCTAAACCGGTATCGCGTTTAAAGTTTGCTGTTCTTAAAACTAACCTCCTTGTTCGGTAACTAAGTAATGGGTTTTGGCTGAAACTTAATGGATCTATTTTTTCCGTACTAGATGAGCGATTAATAATACTATTGAGTATTTTTTCTGAAGGTTTTAATGAGGTTCCTAATGTCTTTAAATCTAAACGAGGTGAATGTTTAGAAATAACTAATCTAACTAAAGGACCTCTAGAGGAAGTATGAATAATCTTTTTTTCAAAAAAGTTTAATAAACTAGAAGCATATTCATACTTTGGTGGTGTAATCCATTTGTCTTTGGGAATGGATAAACATAAAATTGATTGCAATATGGGTAATCGTCTTTCTATCCTGAAACGATCTGCCCAACGATTTAAGTTATTGTTATTACTTAGTGAAAACCCTTCTAAAAGCTCGTGTAGAGATTCGTAAATTTCTAGCCTGGATTTTATTAGAGTTTCTCTAAAAAAACTTTCATTAGATTCAATTTTTATTTCTCTTGCCAAATTAGCAGCTTCTTTTACTAATTGATTTAAGGAGATAAATTGATCTTGTTGAGCGCTTAAAATAAGTATCAAATCTTCTTCACTAAGTCGGATGTCTCCCATTAAATCAGATAAACTGATGTTTTTGGCATCAGGATAAATTTGACGTAAAAGATTCAATTCAGATTTTAATCGTACCCTAGAAGTACTTAGTGTATTAATCTTGAGCTTGTCATTATCCAATTCAATACCTAAACTCTTTGCTTTTTGCAAAACATTTTGTTTTCTACTCTTGAGGTTAACCAACCATTTTTCACGTGAAAGTGTGTTTAAATAATCAGGAATGTTTCCTTCTATAAGCTCTGAAGCGAGTGTTGGATTGCCAAGTAACCATGCAGGAATAATAATTTGTCCTCGCCAAGTAAGTGGTAAAGCTTCATTGAGGTGCATTAAAGCTAAGGAAAACCTCCACTCCAAATCGATATCTTCTTTAGAGCGTAAGTTTCTAATAGTAGCAGCTATTTTTCCTTCTCCAAGGATTTCTTTTACCCAATTTGAAATTTCACCAGAAGTAAATAAGGTCAAACCTTTTTTCCAATTATTTTCCTCTGCTGCCGCAAGTGCAAAATAGCTTACATTGGTGTAAGTTGTATCTCCAAGTTGGATGGTTTTTTCCTTTTTTTGATCAGTCCCCGAAGTAGCTTTTATAGGAGGAGCAACATATTCTTTATTCAGCCATTTTTCTACTTGTTCCCAGTGCCAACGTTTAAGAGGGTCTCTACATAACAAGCCTTTTAGCAATAAAAGTATATGTTCATCAATACCTTCTGGAATTTGAACGCCTCTGGTTACCAAATGGATCATGAACGCTTTGTCATTAATGTTTTCAAAGAACGCTCCTTTGGTAATTTGCTCTAAAACTATCATTCCTAAACTCCACCAATCCGAGGCAGGACTTACTCCACCAATGATAGCTTCCGGAGCTGTATACCGAGTTAATTGTATAGGGGTATCGGTATCAAGATCATAATCTGATAACCTTGCAGAACTGTAATCGATAATTACCAAATCGAAGGTTTCATTATCACGGATTAGAATGTTTTTAGGACATAAATTACGATGTCTAAAACCAGCTTCTGAGAAATCTCGTAGTGCTCGACCGATTTCGTTTACTAAAGTTTCGAGTCTGTTTTCTTTTATATATCCTAAATCATTGAGTGATCCTCCTTGGATATGTTCAGAAACTTCAAAAAATCGATTGTTCCAATAACCTGTTTTTACTAATCTAGCAATATGATCAACATCCGCTCGGTGCAGTACATCATAAATTGTTTTATCAGGCTCAGAATTTTCATGATAATAAGTTAAAAAAAAGTGTTTTTCATTAGTGTCTTTAACTAAAAAACATTCTTTGGTAGCTCCTGAAATCTCGATAGGTTCAATAATGGTGTATGCATCAATTTTCTTGAGGGCTTCTTCTTTAATTGTTAATTCTTGAATGTCAGCACCACATTCCATGCACATAAAATCGTCTTTTCCAACTTCATGCCCGTTTTCACAAAGGCGTTTGATTGATTCTTCAGCTTCAGGATGAATTTCGATTCGACCGCCTACTGGAGTTTGGGGTACATTCATTAATAACCAACTACATGTTGAATTACTGATTATGTTTTGGCAATACATTTCGGTTACTGGTCGTTCAGTATTACATGCAGGACAAAGTCGTATGTGTTTCATTTCTTATGTTGCTTTATCACCGCTTGAGTATTGGTTGTTTCAACGTTGTTTTGTCGAAAACTTTCAGTTATTTTATTCATTCCATTAATAGGTATGCCTGCCATCCAAAGAGTCTCATTATTAAACTGAATGTCTAATTTACTTTCGGGTTTTTTGTTTAAATATTTAGCAAAGCTTTGCGCTCCTAAATTAGTAAGAAAATGAATTTGTTGATTGTCACTTCCTAATAAAGCTCGAGTTTGGGCTTTTGTATAGTCATAAGGTTCAGAAATTAACACATCGATTAATTTCTCCTGAACAACTTTTTTATATTTTAATTCTTGGAAAGAGTATCCACTGTAAACTAACAAGGAAAGTTTATAAGGTTTAAGAAATTTTAGCAAATTTTGTAAAGCAGGTTCTTGATCAAAGGGTTCTCCGCCGGAAATAGTAATTCCATCGCATGTTGGAAGCCACTTTTTTAATAGATTTTTTACTTCTTCTATATTTATTGAATTGGTTTTGAATTGCCAGGTATCTGCTGAGATACATCCTTCACAATGTAGAGAGCAGCCTTGAAACCAAATGCCAATTCTTTGCCCTGGACCAAGTGTAGTTACTGGAAAGTGTAAACGAGAGATTCCTATTTTCATTCAATTATTTTTTAGTTAGATGAATGGTAGTACTTCGGTTTTCAAAAGAAATAGAAGTTACTTCTACCGTTTCTCCCTTGTCTGGATTTAAAGAGAACAAAGCTCTAGAGAAAGGTGAGATAAAATGGTACTCAATTTTATTTCTAATGCCTCTACCACCATTGTTTAAATCAGTAACAGATAATTCTTTTAATGTTTGCATCACTGTGGGGTGAATATTTAGTGTAATATTTAATTGTTTTTGAATCCCCTTTATATTATTTTTCATCATCATATCAAAAATCATTTCACCAACATCTTTACGTATATAATCAAAAATAATAATGTTGTCTCCAATTCTATTGAGGAGTTCAGGTCGATTGAGTTCAAACTTAAAATAGCGCTCAATTTCATGTCGTACTTTCTTTTCAACAGTTTCAAAACTATCTTTATAAGTCACATTTGGTAATCGTTCACCAGTAGTTGAATTTTTATAAATTCCAAGGTTTGATGTGAAAATTATTAGTGTCTCAGAGAAATAAACGGTGTCTCCTCGTCCACTCGTAAGAACCCCATCATCTAGAATCTGAAGAAATTTATCTAATATTCTAGGGTGTGCCTTTTCAATTTCGTCAAATAAGACTACACTAAATGGTTTTTCTCTTATAGCATTGGTGAGTTCGCCACCAACATCGTAACCCACATATCCTGGAGGAGCACCGATTAAGCGTTGATCGGAATGTTCAGCGCTGAACTCAGACATATCAAACCGAATATAGGCACTTTCATCACCAAATAATAAACTGGTTAAGGTTTTAGCTAATTCAGTTTTTCCAACACCAGTAGGCCCTGCTAAGAAAACTACACCTCTTGGGCGATTATTTCTTTTAGAATTCCCCACTCCAGTGATGGCTCGCTTTACAATATCCATGATATGTTGTACAGAATGATCTTGTCCAATAACACGTTCTTTGATAAAAGCTTCTCCGTTTTCAATTTTGCTACGTTGAATTTTCATCCAAGGGTCTTCAGTTACACCTACTTTGTATCGCCGTACTGCATCTGCTATCATAGATATTGGTATGTTTTCTGATCTTGCTAATTCTATAATCGCCACTAAGTCTAACAATAAAAGACCTTCAGTTTCTTCCACAAATTCAGTAACTAAAGCATCTACATTAGCTTTATCTTTGCTTAGGCTCTCCACAATCGGGTGAACCAATCTTCTACGAGCAATGTGATTAGGTTTTCCAATAGGTATATGTCTTATTTTAGGGTTGTTAACCACCATCCAATCGGGTAAGTCTCCCTCTTTATCAACTAACCATATTACAATGTTGTAATACGGATTAGGAGGGTTACCGTAAGGTTTAGTTTCTGTAGTTTGAGATAAGATATGAGCTATACTAAAAGAATCGTGTTCTGCTTTTACCAAATTTTCAGGGTTTATTAAAAACTGAGAAGCGAAATCGACAATTAACCCAATGGGTTCATCAGGATAGTGAATAATCTTTTGTAATACCGTATTAAAGGTTTGTAAATCGTTATAGACACCTTCTTGCTGAAGAGGAATTTGAAGTTTTTGAAAAAACACTTTTTTTTCATCTGAATTTCCTGTAAAAAAGGGAATGTCAAAACCACTTAACGGGTTATAGTAAACCACATGTGTATACCCTATGTTTTTTAATTCAGAATCTATTACATTTTCTAATCGATGCCAACTGTAGCTGCCAAAATCGTTCTCCAGTAACTGAAAATCCTTAATATTACCCGAAAGAAAAAATTGACTTTTTAAAGGAACAAACCTTCTAAAGTCTTGTAGCCATCGAGGTTTGGTGTTATTCATTCTTGTTTTTGTTTTAACTCATTTATTACAATTTCTAAAGCGTTTAATACTTAATCTAAATTAACTGTTATATATCGCTTAATTTGTTAATTAAAGTATCATAGCGTTTACTGTATTTAGATTGGAAACTAAATGAGTTGATTAATATTTTTATGTCTTGCAATTTTTTCTTCTTCCTTAACCTTACTCATTAACACACTTTCAATACTCTACTACCTGAGAAGTATCTCAAGAGTATGACTCATTGTTCTTTTCATACGACAAGGTTCCTAAGTATTTATTGGTCTTGTTTTAACATGACCAATTTAAAAATAAACAAATATATAATTACAAAAACGATTAAAGAAAATTAAAGAATATATAAGTTTTTTAAAAAAGTAAGTATTTATAAATCATGTTTAGTGAGGTGTTCAGCGGTAGATGCATAGTCTTACTTATATATCCTGATTTTTTGAAACTGAAATAAACCTTAATGCCTCTTAGATGATAGAATTTTGCAAGAATTTGTATTAAAAATAAAAATGTATGAGAAGATTTTGATTTATTGTTAAAACTAAAAAACCCGAACAATTTTGTTCGGGTTTTTATCGTGGTGCCTCCAGGAATCGAACCAGGGACACAAGGATTTTCAGTCCTTTGCTCTACCAACTGAGCTAAGGCACCAGTCATAACTTAAAAAGTAACATCTTTAAAATAAAACTCGCAACTAATTTTACTAGTTTTATTGTGGTGCCTCCAGGAATCGAACCAGGGACACAAGGATTTTCAGTCCTTTGCTCTACCAACTGAGCTAAGGCACCAGTTGCTACTTTCGTTAAGCGGATGCAAATATACAATCGTTTTTTAATTATACAAAGTAAAAACTTTAAAAAAATGTAACGTAAATTTACAAGCTCTAAGAAATGAAATATGTACCTAATTATAGATGTAGGAAATACAAGAGTTAAAGTAGCTGTTTTTGAAATAGATACTATTAAAGAAGTCTTTACTTTTGAAAAAACAAATATAATTTCAGAGCTAAAAAAAATAATTTCAAATTTTTCAATTTCGAATAGTATTATATCGTCTGTAGCTAATTTTACAGATGAGGAAACGAAAAAAATAGCTGAACTTTTGAATCCGGTTTTTTTAGACTCAAATACCAAAGTTCCATTTAAGAACTTATATAAAACGCCAAAAACATTAGGAGTAGACAGGGTAGCATTGGCATCAGCAGCGATAAAAAAATATCCAAATAAAAATGTATTGGTACTAGATGCTGGTACTTGTATAACATATGAGTTTATCACAGATGAAGGAAATTATCTTGGAGGGGCTATTTCACCGGGGATAACTATGAGGTATAAGGCACTACATACTTTTACTTCTAAATTACCGTTATTAAAAGCAAAAGAATTAGAAAACTTTATTGGTACAGATACAGAAAGTTCAATTCATTCAGGGATTATCAATGGAGTTTGTAATGAAATAGACGGGATTATAGTACAATATCAAAAAAAATATCCACATTTAACAGTAGTTTTAACAGGAGGAGATACATATTTTTTGTCAAAACAATTAAAAAGTGTCATATTTGCCCATCCAAATTTTGTTTTGGAGGGGTTACATACTATTTTGATACACAATTTAGCGAATGATTAAGAGATTTATATTAGGAGTTTTTGTACTTACTTCATCAGTAATAATAGCACAAAGAAATAGTGCATCACCTTATTCTTATTTTGGTATTGGTGAGAGTTTTGAGGCAGTAACAGTAGAACAAGCTTCTATGGGAGGTATAGGTGTTGCAATGAAAGATTATCATCACCTAAATTTTACAAACCCAGCTTCAAATGCTGATTTAAAAGCAGCAACCTACGCAATAGGTGGTAGTTTGACTTTTTTAACAGTCAAAGAACAAAATGCTTCTCAAACAGGTAACTCAACAAACTTAAGATATATATCGTTAGGTTTTCCTGTAGGAAAAAATGCAGGTTTATCTATTGGTTTGCAACCTTTTTCATCTGTAGGCTACTCTTTGCTAAATGATGAAAATGCTGATAATGTTACTTTATTCACAGGTGAAGGAGGAGCCAATAAGATATATGCTAGTTATGGTATGTATGTTTATAAAGGCTTGTCTATTGGTGCTGAAGCGGGATTTATTTTTGGAAGCATAGATAATAGCGTTTTAAATCAAAGAGCAGATGTAGCATTAGCAACTAAACATGAAGAGTCTTTCAATTTAAGAGGAGGACAGTTTAAGTTAGGTATACAATATAAAACAGAACTTAAAAATAAACTACAACTATCTACAGGAGCATCATTTATTTTGTCTACAGATTTATCTGCTAAAGGATCTGAGAAAATGTATTCATTGTCATTTAATGGATCAGGGCAAGAAGTTCCTAGAAATGAACTATTCAATAGAACTTTAAATGGTAATATCAACATGCCTTTAAAAAGTATTTATGGTTTTGGTTTAGGAAAAGAAAATAAATGGTATGTAGGAATTAATCAAGAATTTCAAACAGCTTTAGAAAGTAATAGTGTTTTTATAGCAGATGGATCATCTCATAAATATGAAGATTCAAATAAATTTGCAATAGGAGGATATTTTATACCGAAAATAAATTCTATTTCAAGTTATTGGGATAGAGTTACTTATAGGGCTGGTTTGCGTTTTGAAGATACAGGATTGCTAGTTAAAACTACCGATAATTTTACTTCTGTGAAAGACTTTGGCATAAATGTTGGATTAGGATTACCGTTGCCAAGACAACTATCAAACGTTAATATAGGGTTTGAGTATGGGCAAAGAGGTACTACTAACAATAACTTAATAAAAGAAGACTACTTTAATGTAAGATTAAGTTTATCTTTAAATAGTATTAAGTGGTTCCAAAAAACACGAATAGATTAACATAAACTGAGAACGATGAAAAAAATTACGTATTTACTAACAGGATTATTTTTGTTTGTAGCCGTAAGTGGAGCGAAAGCGCAAGCAAGTCAAGAGTGTCATATTAAATACAATCTTTTTAAAGGAGATGCTACAACTAAAAAATATGACCAAGCAAAACCTAATTTAGAATACTTATTAGATAACTGTGCTACATTGTCTATTAACATATACAAGTATGGAGCAAAAGTTGCAGAGAACTTAAAAGATCCTGTTTTAGCTAAAAAAGTATATGAAACAAGATTAGCTAATTATCCAAAGAAAGGGGCAGCAAAAGCGCATAGTGATTACGCTGAGTTTTTAATAGATAATAAATTAGCTTCTGATGATGAAGTTTTTGAAATCTTAAAAAAGGCTTATGATATTTCTCCTAAAGATATGGGGGTAAAAAATATCTTTAGATACTTCCAAATGATAGCTGATAAGTATCAAGATACAAATCCACAAAAAGTATTTGATACTTATGATGATGTAATGGAGTCAGTTGATGAAAAGCTGGAAGATTACAGTAAGAAGATAGCAAAGTTACAAGAGAAAGATTCTGTGGGTACTATTACATCAAGAGAAAAGAGTCTTTTAAGAGCATATACTATTAACTCTTCTTCATTAGGTCAAGTAGAAGGTGGTTTAGACGCTAAAATATCTAAAATAGCAACTTGTGAAAGATTAATACCAATTTACTCTAGAGATTTCGAACAAAACAAAACTGATGGTGTTTGGTTAAAAAGAGCAGTATCAAGAATGTATAATAAAGAGTGCCAAACAGACCCTTTATTTGAAAAATTAGCAAATGAGTACGCAAAGGTAACACAATCTGCAGATGCATATAACTTCTTAGCTGGTGTGTTAGCTAAAAACGGAGACAATGGTGGAGCTGCTGAAATGAGAAAAAAAGCATTCGACTTAGAAACAGACCCGTTTAAAAAGGCTAAGTACAAGTTAAGAGAAGCACAAAATGCTGGTGGAAGTAGAGCTAGAGCTTTAGCTTATGAAGCACTAAAGTATAACCCTAATATGGGTAAAGCATACTTGTTTATTGCAAGTTTATACCAAAGAAGCGCAAATTCATGTGGTAGCGACGAGTTTGAAAAAAGAATGGTATATGTAGCAGCCTTAAATAAAGCTTTAAAAGCACAAAAAGTTGATCCAGGATGTGGAGCAGGAAGATATATTTCTAGTTACAAAAAAAATGTACCATCTAAAAAGTTAATTTTCCAAAAAGGAATGTCTTCTGGTGCAAGTTATAGAGTAGGATGTTGGATTGGAGAAACTGTTCGTGTACCTTAATAGAAGTTAATGCTTAAAAGAGCAAAACATATATACAATAGCATTGCTACCATTTATTTGGTGGCAATGTTTTTTTCTTGTACTAATTCTAAAAAGGAGGTGCGAGATTTTCTTGCTGATAAAAATTTACCAGTAGGTTCAGCAGTAAATATTTATCATGTTCACAAAGATTCTGGAAGAATAAGTTCAAAAACAAAAGCACCTATTTTTTATGACTATTCAAATAGAAAAGAACACCCTTACAGTGAGTTTCCAAAAGGAATAGAAATAGTAACAATAGAAAAAAAAGGAGCAGATTCAACAACAATTTCTGGTAATTATGCATTAACCTATAATAAAACAAAAATATCTGAAATTAGAGGTAATGTTGTTATCACTAACCATAGCAATCAAACAAAATTAGAAACTAACCAGTTGTTTTGGGATCAAAAGGAGCATTATTTTTTTACAGAAGACGGTTTTCGATTTACAACACCTGAATCTGTAATTAATGGTTTTGGATTTGAGTCGAGCGAAGACTTAACTAAATGGATAGCTAAAGATATTACTGGAGATGTAGAAACTACACAAAAAGATATATAATGAACGCACTTTGGAAATATTTACAATACGGATACTTGATTATAGGAGTAATCTTTTTTGTTGAAGGAATCTTTAAATGGAATTCAGACAGACAAGAAGCATTTATTATGTTTGGATTTGCTATCTTTATCATATTAATTTTCTTCTTCAAACGACACTTTAGAAGAAAAGTAGAAAAAAGAAACAAAGAACGTTAATGCAACCCGAACTCTTAATAATTCTTACTTCTATTTTATTTTCAGCCTTTTTTTCTGGGATGGAAATAGCCTTTATATCTGCAAATAAACTTCACATAGAGTTAGAAAAAAAGGGAGACGGTTTGCTCTCTAAAATTCTAACTAAGCTAACTGAAAAATCCTCAAAGTTTATTACCACTATGTTAGTAGGTAATAATGTAGCTTTAGTTATTTATAGTTACTTTATGGGAGAGCTGTTAATGAAATGGTTTCAATCTTTTTTACCATCAGATTATGCGGTTGTAAACTATGTGTTATCAGACGTAAGTTTATTAACTCAAACCCTTATTTCGACTGTAATTATATTGGTAACAGCAGAGTTTTTGCCAAAAGCTATCTTTAGAATTTATGCAAACGAAATGCTAAAGTTCTTTGCACTACCAGCTTATATTTTTTATGTTATTTTTTATGGGGTTACATGGGTAATTACCAGAATATCAGATTTTTTTCTACATGTATTTTTTAGAACAAAAGAAGATGAAATTCAGACCGAATTTAGTAAAGAAGAATTAGGAAATTATATTTTAGAACAATTAGATTCAGGAAACGATGAAGAAGAAGTTGATTCAGAAATTCAAATATTTCAAAATGCATTAGAGTTTCATAAGGTTAAATCTCGTGAAATTATGGTGCCTAGGACAGAAATTGTTGCGGTTGATTTACACGAAACGGTAAGTAATCTCAAAAAAATGTTCATTACAACTGGGTTATCGAAAATCTTGGTTTATAAAAATTCATTAGATGATATTTTAGGGTATGTAAATGCCTTTGAGCTTTTTAAAAAACCACGTACTATTAAGTCGATTTTGTTACCAGTAGAGTTTGTTCCTGAGTCAATGATTATTAATGATGTACTTAATAATTTAATAAAAAAGCGTAAAAGTATTGCAGTTGTAGTTGACGAGTATGGAGGAACTTCAGGTATTATTACAGTTGAAGATATTGTAGAGGAGTTATTTGGAGAAATAGAAGATGAACATGATACGCAACAATTATTAGAAGAACGAATTAGTGAGTATGAATTTAATTTTTCAGCTCGTTTAGAGGTAGATTATTTAAATGAAGAATATGGTTTAGGAATTCCTAAAGAAGAAGCTTATGAAACCTTAGGAGGTTTTATTTTAAACCATACAGAAACAATACCATTACAAGATGAGGTATTAGATATAGAAAACTTCCAAATCAAAATTTTAAAAGTAAGTGCAACTAAGATTGATGAAATTTATTTTAAAGTAATTTACAAAGAAGATTAAGCTAGCCTCATTTACTTAGAACTCCCTCAAAAACAGCGTAAAAAAACATTGCATTATTTAATGTGAAATTGTATTTTCGCACACTGTTAATAAAATAAATTACGTATGGCAATTTTATCGAAAATTAGAGAACGTTCAATGTTCTTAATTCTTGTAATTGGTTTAGCACTTTTTGCTTTTGTATTAGACCCTTCTACAATATCAGATTTTTTCAGCGCAAGTAAAGTAAACGAAATAGGTGAAGTAAATGGAGAAGCCATTTCTCGTCAAGAGTTTGCTGAAGCACTAGAAGCTTACAAAGCGCAAACAGGAAATAGTATGTCTGAGATGCAAGCAGCAAAGGCAGTATGGAATAATTTAATCCGTCAAAAAATATACAAAAAACAATTAGAAGAAGCTGGAATTACTGTAGGAGATGTAGATATTTTAAATGCCTTATATGAAACTCCTGTAGTTCAAAATGATGCTAGATTCCAAACCTCAGGTATTTTCGATAAAAACAAGTTAAAAGAACATTTAGCTACTATAAAAGAAGAAAATGGACAAGAATGGGCTGCATGGCAAAATTACATGGCTTCTATTAAAAGTAACATAGAAAAAACAACATACGACAACTTAGTAGCTGCTGGTTTAGGAGCTTCTTTAAAAGAAGGGGAGTCTAGATATTTAACTGAAAACACAAAAGTATCTGGTAGGTATGTATATGTACCTTATACAACAATTGCAGATAGCTTAGTAACTTTAAAGAAAAGCGATATTCAAAATTATATAAACCAACATCAAGATGCTTTTCAAGTAGAAGCTTCAAGAGACATTAACTTTGTAAAATTTAATATCGAACCTTCAACAAAAGATGAAGAAGCTATTAAAGCTAATGTGGCCAAATTAATTGATGATTCTGTAGTAAATAACACTCCAGTTAAAGGGTTAAAAAATACTACTAACTACAATGAATTTTTAGAAGAAAATGATTCTGATTTAAGATTAGATAATAGTTATAAATTTAAAATACAAGTTCCTCAAGTAATTGCAGAAGAGGTTTTCAATGGAAATGAAGGTGATGTATTCGGACCATACAAAGATGCAGGATTCTTTAAGTTATCTAAAATTACTGAGGTAAAACAATTACCAGACTCTGCGAAAGCAAGTCATATTTTAATTCCTTTTGTTGGTTCTGCTAGTGCTGATGCTACTGTTGTTCAAACGGAAGAGGAAGCTAAGAAAACAGCAGATAGCTTATTAGCTGTTGTTAAAGCAGATAAATCTAAGTTTGCAGATTTAGCTAAAAAAATGTCATCTGATCAAGGTTCTGCTGAAAAAGGAGGATTTTACGATTGGTTTGCTTACAATAGAATGGTACCATCATTCAGAGATTTCGTTTTTGAAGGTAAAGAAGGAGATATGGGAGTTGTAAAGACTCAATTTGGGTTCCATGTAATTAAAATTGATGGGCAAAAGAATTTTCAACCAGTAGTGAAGTTAGCTACTTTTGGACGTAAGATAGAAGCTTCAGAAGAAACGGAGAATGCAGTATTCCAAAATGCAGAAACATTTGCTTTAGAATTAGCTAATGGAAAAGCTTTTGAAGAAGCTGTAAAAGAAAAAAACTTAACTTCACTACCAGCAGTAGGATTAAAATCTTTAGATGAAAACGTACCAGGAGTTGGTAACGAAAGACAAATTATTACTTGGGCTTTTGAACCAGAGACTGAAAAAGGAAGTTACAAGCGTTTTGATGTTGAAGGAGGATATATTGTAGCGGTACTAACAGCAAAAACAGCTAAAGGTTTAATGCCTGTTGATAAGGCAATTACTTCAGTTCGTCCTATATTAACAAACGAAAGAAAAGCCAAAATGATTGAAGATAAGATGAGCGGAGCTACTTTAGAAGAAATCGCAAAATCTGTGAATCAGTCAGTGAGAGCAGCAACCGATGTAAACTTACAATCACCAACAATTTCTGGTGTAGGATTTGAGCCTAAAGTAGTAGGAGCAATGATGAACGCTAAAGAAAACAAGATGGTTAAAAATGTTGCAGGAGATAAAGGTGTATTTGCTTTTGTAGTAGAAAAGAGAGAAGAGCCAACAGCATTACCTAACTACGACACGTATAGAAAGCGTATTGTTGCTGAAAGACAGAATAAGACATTTCAAATGTATGAGGCGGTTAAAAAAGCGTCTGAAATTGAAGATAACATGAGTTCTTTTTACGGAATTCAATAAGAAATAACGTCATACCAATAAAAAAATCCCGAACTATTCAGTTCGGGATTTTTTATATAGTGATTTTGATAAAGTTTACCCAAATCCGTTTATAATCCATATTCTCTTTAAAATTTTCTATCATGAACTCTCTTTCGTATATAATTCTTTTTTTAAAGTAACACTTGTCATTAACATAAATTGTTATTTTCTTACTTAAGTCAACCATTTCTGGAGAAAGATTAATTCTAAAAGATTTGATTCGAGAAGTTTTAATGGTGAAGGTATTGTTTTGGTATGAAGCAATTATTTTTCCTGATTTTCTTGGAAAGTCAAAGGCTTTTTTATCTACAATTTTTTCTATTAAGCTATCTTTTTCATTATATGTAAGCCACTTTTTAATGTCAAAATTTAAATTATTATGCCAAGAGGTTTTCTTTTGTAAAGTGTCAAGTTGTATGTTAGTTAACCAATCAATACTTCCATAATTATTATCATCAAACTCCCAAGTTATTTTTCTTGGATGAGGATTTCTTTTCCTTTTCATTAAATCTGAAAAAAGAATTTTATAAGCAGACTCAGAAGCATCAAATTGAGGAAACCAATGAGGATAACCATTATATCGATAATCCTTATAATCTGCGGCTATACTTTTCATTAACTTAACTAAATTATCATTAGCTTTTGGAGGATAATAGTAATCTTGGTCGGTAGAAAAATTAATGAATGAACGATTTAATATGTTTTCAATATAAGTTCCACCCGTATACACTTTTGGTTCAGTATTAAAACCATAAAATCCAGCAAATATATTAGGCTGTTTCATTAAATATGAAAATGCCCCAGTAGCTCCATTCGAATGTCCAGAAATAAAAATTTTATCATCGTTTATATTGATAGCTTTTTTTAATTGTCTTACAATTGAAGGCACCATAAAAAAACCAGCATCAGAGGTCATCCAATTATACTTTTTGTTTCCTTTAGGAAAAATTAAAATAACATTATTTTTATCTGCATACTTTGTATAATATCTGTTCCAATACTTTAGGTTTTTCTTTGTTTCAAAGTCAGAAAGTTTAGTATGTCTTACAGCTCCATGTAAAAAAATAAGGACAGGATATTCTTTTTTAGGAGTATAGTTTTGGGGTAAATGAACGTAATAAGATGTTTTTAAAGAATCGTTTATTTTAAAGCTTATAGAATAACTTTGTTGTTGTTTTGTTATATAGGGATTAAATTCTTTTAAATACTTAAAAAGTGTTTCGCTCTTTAAGGTTTCAGGAATACTTATTTTTAAAGTATTGAAAAACTCTACTTCTGATTTTTTTAGATTACTAAAGAATTTAGTTTTTCTTTTTAAAGCCTTAGTTTTTAATTTTGTCCATCTTTTGTCGTTTTGAATATTTTTGTAATCTTCATCTGCATATTCACCAACAACATAGTCCCAACCAGGATAACCGTCTTCATCTTCTATTAATTCAGATAGAGGAGTTAAGTATTTGAAGGCTTTATTATTTTGTTTTAAATCAGCAGCAATAATAGAAGAATAGTATAATTCAGTATCGGTAATACTATCAGGAAACTTTTCAAAAGCTTTTTCAAATAAGCTTAATGCTTTTTTGTAAGAGGTAGTGTCTTTTGAAGTATTCATTGTTTTCATAGCTTTTTTTACTAGTTCAGAATATGTGGTCTGAGCATTAGTTGATATAAAAGCTAAAAAGAAGAAGGTGTAAAATAGTAATTTCATTATTGTTTTTTTTACAAATGTAATTGCAAAAAAGAAATGAAACTTGTAAAAATGGGACGGTAGCTATTTTAAATGCCAAAAAGTATCTTCATTACCAAGTTGTGTTCCTTTTTTTATAAGGTTTTTAGGGGAACTTAAAGTAAGGCTCTTGAAAAGTTTAGTAAGGTGTGATTGATCAAAATAATTGAACTCATGTGCCAAAGAAGTAAAACTTTGTTCCGAATCGATTAAGAGTTTTTTTTCTAAAGTTTTTCTAAAAAGTACAATTTTGTTGAACTTTTTGACTGAAACACCAAAATGAGAATTAAAAAGTCTATTTAAGTGCCTTCTACTCACGTTTAATTTAGAAGCTAAACATTCAATAGTTATAGCATCAAAATTGTTAAAAATTACCTCGATAGCATTATTTAAAATAGTATTGTTATAGGCTACATATCTACGAAATAAAAATTGGTCTAATAATCCTGCAATAGTGTTAATATTTTGTGAGCTAAACAGAGCGTTAAGTTCAAGTTCAGAAAAGAAATTGAATTTTGTTATAAAATATGTAAAAGATAACCCCCTATAAAATTGATGAATACCCAAAGGGTTGAAAATTATTACAATTCTATGTACTTTACCAATTTGTGTGACATTAAAAATATTTTCTCTTAAAGGAGTGAAAATTTGAAGAGGATTAGTATCATTTTTAAAAACTATTTTTCCAATTTCAGGACTAAAATGTGAGTTGTAAAGAGAGATGGAATTATTGAAATGTGGATAGCAATCAAACTCTATTTTTTTATTTTGTGGTTTTACATCCAAATAATAATAATGGACATGTTGTGCTATTATAGGGTTTTTGGGTCTAAAAGTTTCAAAGACATTATTCATTAATTATAAGTTAGGTGTTTTCTGTCTATATTTTTATAAAAAAGACGAATTTAGTAAAACTTAGAAAAGTTAGCCAATTGAAGTAAAGTAAAAAAGCAACCTCATACGAGATTGCTTTTTAAAGTATGTTTAAAGCTTTTTTATTAAGCGTTTAATGGTTTACCATCCCAAGCTGCTTTCGCTGCTTCTTTTACAGCTTCAGAGTAGGTTGGATGTCCATGACAAATACGAGCTAAATCTTCCGCAGAAGCTCTGTATTCCATTGCTACAGCTGCTTCCATAATCAAGTCAGCAACACGAGCACCTACCATGTGAACTCCTAATACTTCATCAGTGTTTTTATCAGCCAATACTTTTACAAATCCGTCTAAATCTCCACTTGCACGAGAACGTCCTAATGCACGCATTGAGAATTTTCCAGACTTATAATCAACACCAGCATCTTTTAATTCTTGTTCAGTTTTACCAACAGCCGCTACTTCTGGCCATGTGTAAACAATACCAGGAATTAAGTTATAGTCAATATGAGGTTTTTGTCCAGCTAAATATTCAGCAACCACAACACCTTCTTCTTCTGCTTTATGCGCTAACATAGCTCCACGAACTACATCTCCAATTGCATAAATGTTAGAAACATTAGTTTGTAAATGACCATTTACTTCAACCATTCCTCTTTCAGTAACTTTTACACCCGCTTTTTCTAAAGCTAATCCTTCAGTATACGGACGACGACCTACAGAAACTAAACAGTAATCTCCAGTGAAAGTAACCTCTTCACCTTTTTTATTAGTAGCTTTTACTACAACCTCGTCACCATTTCTTTCAACAGAAGTAACTCCGTGGCTAGCATTAATTTTCATTCCTTGTTTCTTTAAAACTTTAGTCAGTTCTTTAGAAACATCTTTATCCATGGTTGGAGTAATTGTTGGAGCGTACTCGATAACAGTTACCTCAGCACCTAAACGCTTGTAAACAGAACCTAACTCTAAACCAATAACACCACCACCAATAACTAATAAGTGCTTAGGAACTTCAGGAAGTTTTAAAGCTTCTGTAGAAGTAATTACACGCTCTTTATCAATAGTAATAAATGGTAAAGAAGATGGTTTAGAACCAGTAGCTATAATAATGTTAGTACCTTCAATTACTTCTTCAGTACCATCATTTTTAGTGATTTTTACGTGCTTAGCATCTTCAAAAGATCCTAAACCTTCGTAAACTTCAATATTATTTTTGTCCATTAAATATTTGATACCTCCTGTAGTAGTTTCTACTACATTTGCTTTACGAGCTACCATTTTTCCGAAGTCAAAAGAAGGTTTCTCTACAGAGATACCGTGCTCTTCGAAATGATTTACTGCATCATAGTAATGGTGCGAAGAATCTAATAAAGCTTTTGAAGGAATACATCCAACATTTAAACAAGTTCCACCTAAAGTTGAGTATTTTTCAATGATAGCAACTTTAGAACCTAATTGAGCGGCTCTGATAGCAGCGATATATCCTCCTGGACCAGAACCAATAACGATTAAATCGTATTTCATGAGTTGTGTTTTATAATTTCATCTATTTATATTGCACAATGTCCATTACTAATAGTTCAACTATTTGTGTTTATGTTAACCATTGTTTGCAATTGCCCATTTTGGGCTTTCGTAAAAATGAAGTACAAAAGTACAATTATTTGTCGATAAAATTAGTTTTCATATCTTTAAAACTTAAACGCATTGTATGAAAATTTTTAAAAAAATAATCATAGTTTTATTACTATTGTCAGTAATAGTACAATTTTTTCAACCAGAAAAAAATGAAGGAGAAATTACTTCTGTTCAGTATTTTATAGAAGAAACCAAGCCAAATGATGCAGTGCATAAAATTTTAAAAACGGCTTGCTTTGATTGTCATAGTAACTCAACACGTTATCCTTGGTATAGCAGTATTACGCCTGTGAATTATTGGTTGGCTGATCATGTAAATCACGGAAAAGAAGAATTGAATTTTTCTGAATGGGCTACCTATTCTTTAAAAAGAAAGGAACACAAAATGAAAGAAGTTTGGGAAGAAGTTGAAAAAGGAAAAATGCCATTAGATTCATATACTTGGATGCATGCCGATGCTCGTTTGTCTAAAGAAGAAGTACAACAAATCACTGAGTGGGCAAAAAGCGTTCAAAATAACTACCAAACGCAATTAGCGAACTAAATTAATGCAACAACTTTTAATTATTGGGTATGTTTGGGTAGAAAAAACAACAGGAGCTGGTAACCGAATGCTACAGCTAATCAATGTTTTTAAAAACCATAATTATACCATTACTTTTGCCACACCAGCTCAAAAAACTGAAAACTCTTTAAACTTAGCTGAATTAGGAATTGAAGAAAAATCTATCGAATTGAATTCAAGTTCTTTTGATAATTTTATTACGGAACTTCAACCTGATGTTGTGTTGTTCGATCGTTTTATGATGGAAGAGCAATTCGGTTGGCGTGTTGCAGAATATTGCCCGAAAGCTTTACGAATTTTAGATACAGAAGATTTACACTTTTTACGTAAAACACGTCATCAACAATTAAAAAAAGGAAAACAATTTTCAACAGAAGCTTTGTTGAAATCGAATGAAGCAAAACGAGAAATAGCTGCTATTTTACGTTGCGATATGAGCCTGATTATTTCAGCTTATGAAATCCAGCTTTTGAAGGAAGTTTTTAAGATTGATAAAGCTTTGTTATATCATTTACCTTTTTTGTTGGATACAATAGATGCTGAAACTACTCAGAAATGGAAATCTTTTGAAGAACGAAAACATTTTGTGTTTATAGGTAACTTTTTTCATGCTCCAAATGTTGATGCTGTTTTGCAATTAAAAACAATATGGAAGCAGATCAGAAAACAACTACCCAAAGCAGAAGTACATATTTACGGAGCCTATGTTACGCAACAAATTCAACAATTGCATAAACCAAAAGAAGGATTTATAATTAAAGGTTTTGCAGAAGATGCGCTCGAAGTAGTTAAAAATGCTAGAGTCGTGTTAGCTCCCATTCGTTTTGGTGCGGGAATTAAAGGAAAGTTAACCGAAGCAATGGAATGTGGAACTCCAAGTGTTACTACTTCGATAGGAGCAGAAGGAATGTATGACAACTTACCTTGGAACGGATTTATAGAAGATAATTTTGAGAAGTTTGCTAACAAAGCTATAGAGTTATATACTTATGATATTCTTTGGAAAAAGTCTCAACAAAAAGGTATAGAAATAATTAATTCACTATATGATAAAGACAAGTTAGGTGTTTCTTTTATTAGGGGGATTAAAAAAATCCAAGAAAATTTTGAAATACATCGTACACAAAATTTTCTTGGAAGTTTGTTGCAACATCAAACCTTACAGACTACTAAGTTTATGAGCAAGTGGATTGAAGAGAAGAATAAAAAATAGAACTTATTCAATTTTAATATCTACAGAGGTTCTACTTTGCCATCCAGTAACATCAATTACAGAAATTTGACAATGGTAATCACCAGAATCAATATCAGTAGGAATTGTAATGTTTTGTGCTATTTCATATTCTTTACGATTATTATCAATTGTGTAATTTTCCATAAAAATTAAAGGAGAAACAGGATCTTTTATAGGAGATAATTCACAATTAGAACCTTGGTCATCGTGCGTGTGATGATCAAAATTATGGTGGATATCAATAGCATAAGTGGCCAAAGCTATGTTGTCAGACACTTTTACACGTATTGTGTACTCTTTTCCTTTTTCTAATACAGCACACGATTTAGGAAACCCTTCGTTGTAATTTATGGTAATAGTTGGTTTTTCAGTATCTGGTTCTTCAGAATCACTACTACAACCAAAGTTTACCAAAGTTAAGAAGAGTAAAGCGCTTGTTATTTTTAATAATTTCATGGTAGTTTATTATTTATAAAAGACTACTTGAGAAAATCAAGTAGTCTTTAATTAGTTATAATTATTTTATTTCAAGAGGAATAGACAGCTTTACTGTTTCACTTTCACCACTTTCTTTAGCGTAAATGTTTAACCAGTAGTTTCCTACAGGAGCTCCAGGAATTAAATCGTAGTGATAATGTATGTGTGGGTTTTTAACTCCTTCATATAAATTTTTAGGTAAAACAGTAATTACTTTGTCCCACTTTCCAACTTCAACATTCTGTCCTTCTCTCCATTCTTCGAACCAAAACTCATATTTAATTTCAGTAACAGTATTATTACCAGAAACATATTCAAACTCTGTGTGTAACTCATCTTTTCCAAAAGCGATTGAGTTGTTCTCACCAATTTCTAAGTCTTTAAATTTTTGAATGATATGTAACTTTTTAGTAATAGCACTTTTAGTTCCGTCTTCATGTTCAACAGTAATTTTGAATTTATAAATCCCTTCAGCAGGTGTAAAAGAAGGAGTGTACTTGTTCTCTTCATCAAAATATACATGGTAATGTATGTGAGGGTTTAATTGGCCTTCATATCGGTCAACAGGTACTAAATGGTTTTTTAACTCCCAAATTAGTTCACCGTTTTTAACTTTTGGAACATCGTAAGCTTCTACGTCAAAATAAATTTTAGAAACTTTGCTAGTACCCTCATAGCCAAATTCAATATGAACATCTATGTTCGATTGTGGTAAAACAAAATCAGAATTACCTAACTCCAAGCCTTTGAAATTTTGTGTATTAATATTTTCATCAAAAGTATCTGGGATGTTATCTTCATCACTACAAGAAATGATTAAAAGACTTACGAAAAATAAGATTGCTGATTTAAATGTGTTTTTCATGATTAAAAAAATTAAATAATTAAAATGTTTGTATAATTGTTATTGAAAAGTTTCTTCCAGGTTCAGGAACCTCTATCAGTCTGTAGAAGCTTGTATGGTCGAATACTTTGTTGTTTAAAATATTATTTAGCCTACCTTGAATTTTAAGAGGCTGCTTTTTTGAGAAAAGATCTACACTAGTATGTAAACCGATGTTAAATAAAGAATACCCTCCTGTAGTTTTTTCAGGAGGAACAATATTGTTTTGATCCGAAACTAATCGTACACTAGAGAATATTTTAGTTTCTCCAAAAGTGGACCAAGGATTCAATGTGTATTCAAGCGAAACAACTCCTGTTAATGGAGGGGAAAAAGGAAGTGTGAAGTTTTTCTTTTTTCCACTTAACTGTCTTGCTTTTACATATTCTAAAGAACCTGTAATAGATAATTTATCAATAGGTTCATATTGCGCCATAATTTCGCCACCATATCTAAAAACACGACTTTGATTGTATTGATACTTCTGAAGTGTTTCGTAATACTCTGACGTTGGACTTAAATAAATATAATTATCAAAATAATTGACAAATGGCGTGACTTGAATAGATCCTCTACTAAAGTTAGTTTTAAACTCTCCATCTATTTGATAAGAACTTTCAGGTTCTAAGTCAAGACTTCCTTCTTCGTATCGATACATGTGATAGTTTACTCCGTCTGAAGCCAATTCGTTTGCCAGTGGAATTCTAAAACTCTTGCCTATATTTATTTTATATGATGTATTTTTAAGTCCATAACTTAATCCAGCTGAAGCACTAAAACTTCCAAAAGTTAAGCTCTTTCTTTTTGAACGCTGTAGTTGTTGCTGAGTAGTGTTTCCGTTTTCGTCAGTAACAGGAGATAAAAACCACTCGTAATATGGCTGTGTTTTTATTATACCATAATCGTAACGTACACCACCATCTAAATATAATTTGTCGTTGAGTTTTATTTGATCGTACACAAAAGCCCCAGCTGTAAAACGAGTATATTCAGGAATAAGAAACCCCCAACCATCAATAGTATTATCTTGATACTCTAAATTAACACCTGTAGTAACTTTATGTTTATTAAAGTTATGTAATTGACTTTTTACATTAAGACTATAGGTATTCTTTTTAAATAAGCGTTCCATTGTAGATGACGGCTTGGGCATATAACCATGTGGAACAGGTTCTGAGTGTTCTTCGCGATGATTATTTTGAAACCCAAGCTCAACATCTAACGTATAATTGGGGAATAGAAAACTGGTATTATTTGTTATTTTAAAATGATTGACCTTATGATATGGTAAATCAATATCTCTATTGTCAACATCGTAGTCTATTTTAGAAGTTCTCACTTCCAGACCATGAGCATTAGCGAAAAAACCGTTTTTAGAATTAACATTACTAAAAGAAGTTATAGAGCTTATATTATCAGATACATAACCTATAGAAACTCCAACATTATGATTAAATCCTGCTGTATTACGTAAGTAATTTTTATGCAAATCAAAAATGTAATTATCGTACGTTATTTTTTTGGTAGGAACTTTATAATCGCCATAATCTTCATGAGTTATTCTAGCTTTGTAATACCAATGATTATAACGTTGTTTAACACCTAAAGAAACTCCATAAAAATCGTTGTTACTTCTATTGGTAAGGTTTAGTTCACCAGTAAAGGAATTAACATCAGATAGTAAATTGTTTTTCAGGCTAATTACACCCGATATTGCATCTGAACCATAGAGTAGAGAAGCGGCTCCTTTAGTAACCTCTATATTATCAATATTATATTGGTCTATTTCCAAACCATGGTCGGCTCCCCATTGTTGTGCTTCGTGTTTTATACCGTTTTCAACAACAACAATTCTATTAAAACCTAAACCTCTAATGGTAGGTTTGGATTGACCAGAACCTATAGTTATTGTACTAACTCCTGGTATGTCTTTAAGAGTTTGCATTAAACTATTATCCCTGTTTTTCTCTAAAAAATCAACATCAATCCTTTGTGTGTTGCTAGAGAACTTTGTTAGTGTTTTTTTAGGGTTTTGTGCAATAACCACCTCATTTAATACTGAATTGTCTTGTATTAGAGGAATAACTATTACTGAATTAGTAGGAGAAATACTTTCTTTATAAGTAACATACCCAACATGAGTAACAGTTAAGAGGTATTCTTTGTTTAAAAGTTTAAAAAAAGTACTACTTCCTCTAGTGTTTGTGTATGCGTGCTTTGAACCGATACTCACGTGAGCATTGGGTAACTCACTTTGTGTTGTTGCATCAATAACCTTAATAGTAACAGAATTAGTGTTCTGACCAAAAAGAATAGTATGAAACAATACACAAAATAAAGCACCTAAGCTTTGTTTTGTCATTGTAAATAAAATTAAACGAATTGTAGTAGTTGAACTGTAAGCGCTCAACTATTGATTAAATAATATAGAACAGATAGTTAACTAATAGAAAAAGTAAGTGGTAAATACAGTACAGACTTAGTAGGTTTATATGCATATATATTTACAACAATTCTTAATACAAGAAAGTTAAGTATGTTCTAAATTTAGTATGTTATGAGTAAGTTGGAGGTCCTCTAAGCTTTCTATTCAGACATTGGTAAGAAGGTAAGATAATTGACTTGTAATTATCTACTATCGTCTTGCTAGGAAGAATAGCTAAAGCTGGTGAGAAATTTTGTGTAGGTACATCAAAAGAAGCAAAAGAAAAATAACAAATATCACAATGGTCGTTTACCGATTCGTGCAAGTGAGTAGATTTTTCTTTACAGTTATGGTGGTGTGCTTCATTATCATGATGATGAGTAGCTTTTATAAGAATAGGAAGCATAAGAAGAACCACCAATGATAAAGAGGTGATTTTACGAAATATGCTATTTTTATATAAGCTCATTTTTTATAACTGATAAATGGCAAAAATAAATGCTTGTTGTATTTTTTTATATTAAATTATGTTAATTTTTATTAAAAAAAACAGCTTCTTCTTTCTAATAAGAGGAAGCTGTTTTTGTTAGATAAAGTAATAAAGAGATTTAGCTCATTAATCCAGCACGTCTTAATAAAGCATCAGGTTTTGGTTCTCTACCTCTAAAACGTTTGTATAACTCCATAGGCTCTTCTGTTCCGCCTTTAGATAATACATTGTTTTTAAATTTATCTGCAACTTCTTTATTAAAAATACCTTCCTCTTTAAAATATTCAAAAGCATCGGCATCTAAAACCTCTGCCCATTTATATGAATAATATCCAGCTGAGTATCCGCCTTGAAAAATATGAGAAAAGGAAGTACTCATACAATTTTCTGCTACATCAGGATATAATTTAGTCTCAGCAAAAGCATTCGTTTCAAACTCTTTTACATCAGTAATGGTTTCAGGAGAATCTCCAGAGTGCCAAGACATATCTAATAATCCGAAGCTTAATTGACGCAGGGTTTGCATTCCTTCATGGAAACTCGCAGATTCTTTAATTTTCTCAACATATTCCATAGGAATAATTGCTCCAGTTTCGTAATGTTTTGCAAACAACTCCAACGCTTCTTTTTCGTAACACCAGTTTTCTAAAACCTGACTAGGTAACTCCACGAAATCCCAAGAAACTGAAGTTCCAGATAAGCTCTTATAAGTAGTATTTGCCAACATTCCGTGTAAAGCATGACCAAATTCGTGGAAAAGGGTAGTAACCTCGTTAAAAGTTAATAAAGAAGGTTTGGTTTGTGTTGGTTTGGTAAAGTTACAAACGATAGAGACTTGTGGTCTTTCGTTAGTATCGTTACTCCTATATTGTGATTTGTAAGAAGTCATCCACGCACCGTTACGTTTTCCTGGTCTTGGATGAAAATCAGCATAAAAATACGAAACAAAATTACCATCAGTATCAGTTACAGCATACGTCTTAACATCTTCATGATACTTATCAATAGTGTCAATTTCTTCAAACTGTAAGTTGTACAATTTGTTAGCCACAGTAAACACACCATCAATTACATTCTCTAACTTAAAATAAGGTTTTAATAATTCTTGATCTAAGTTAAACAACTCTTTTTTCAGCTTTTCAGAATAGTAAGCACCATCCCATTTTTGTAATTGATCTATTCCGTCTAGTTTTTTAGCATAGGCCTCTAAATTATCAAATTCACGTTGTGCAGCAGGTTTCGCTTTTTCTAACAATTCATTTAAAAACTCCATAACCTTTTCAGGAGTTTCAGCCATACGCTCTTCTAATACAAAATGAGCGTGGGTTTTATACCCTAATAGGTTGGCACGTTTGTGGCGTAAGGTTACAATATCTTTTACAATTTTCTCATTGTTATATTCATTTTGTTGGAAACCTTTTTTACCAAAAGCTATTGCTAACTTTTTTCTCAATTCTCTATTATCAGCATAGGTCATAAAAGGAATATAGCTTGGGTAATCTAAGGTAATCATCCAACCCTCTTTATCTTTCGAGTTAGCGAGTTCTTTAGCAGCTTCTTTAGCGCTTTCTGGCAAGCCAGCTAAATCATCTTCATTGGTAATTAATAATTCAAAAGCATTGGTTTCAGCCAACACATGCTCACCAAACTGTAACGATAATTTTGCTAACTCAGCATCAATTTTGCGAAGCTCTGCTTTGTCAGTTTCATTTAAATTCGCTCCATTACGTGCAAAGCTTTTGTATTGCTTATCTAACAACATTTCTTGTTCAGGAGTCAGATTTAAATCAGACAATTGATTGTATACAGTTTTTACACGTTTAAACAACCTCTCATTTAAAATCATATCGTTTCTAAACTCACTTAACCAAGGAGAAATATCTTTCGCTATCTTTTGAATTTCTTCATTTGTCTCAGCGGAGTTTAAGTTGAAAAAGATAGAAGTAGCTCTATCTAATTTATTACCTGTATTGTCTAAAGCGACTGTAGTGTTTTCAAAAGTTGGAGCTTCAGAGTTTTCTACAATAGCATCAATTTCGTCTTTAGCTATTTGTATAGCTTCTTTTATAGCGGGTTTATAATCTTCTTCTTTAATTTGAGAAAAAGGAGGCGTATTAAAATCTTGTAAAAGTGGATTTTTGGTCATGAAAATTTAGTTTAAAAAATTGAAGAAACCTCACAAATAAAAAAATCTGTGAGGTCTTCAAGTTAATATTGTACTAAGGTACTTATTTTTTTACGCTTTCAGAAGCTTTTTCAACTTTCAGTTTTAAGCCTTCTTTATAAGCGATAATTTTGTCTAACACACATTTGTCTGAAGCTCCAATAATTTGAGCTGCTAAGATTCCTGCATTTTTTGCTCCGTCTAAAGCAACTGTAGCCACAGGAACACCCCCTGGCATTTGAAGAATAGATAAAACAGAATCCCAACCATCAATAGAGTTTCTACTTTTAACAGGAACTCCAATTACTGGTAACGGACTCATACTGGCTACCATTCCAGGTAAATGAGCAGCACCACCAGCACCGGCAACAATAACTTGTATGCCACGCTTGTGTGCATTGTTAGCGTAATCGAATAATTTTTCAGGAGTTCTGTGTGCAGATACAATATCTACTTCAACTTGAATATCAAAACTCTCTAAAATATCAATTGCTTCTTGCATAATTGGAAGATCTGAATCGCTTCCCATGATAATTCCTACCATAAATTTATGTTTTTGTCATCTCGAACGTAGTCGAGAGGTTATTTTGCTATTACCTTAATAGTTTCTTTTACTTGTTGAGCGACTTTTCTCGCCTCATTTATATCTTCATTCACAATAGTTACGTGTCCCATTTTACGGAAAGGTTTGGTTGTCTTTTTTCCGTAGATGTGAGGAGTAACGCCGTCAATCTTTAAAATTTCTTCAATGTTTTCGTATACTACATCACCAGTATAGCCTTCTGCCCCCACTAAATTCACCATAATTCCAGCTACTTTACTTTCGGTATTTCCTAATGGAAGGTTTAAGATGCTACGTAAGTGTTGTTCAAATTGGCTAGTATAACTTGCTTCAATAGAATAATGCCCTGAATTATGAGTTCTTGGAGCCGCTTCATTAACTAAAATTTCGTTATTTTCAGTTTGGAACATTTCCACAGCTAACAATCCAACAAAATCAAATGCATCCGCAACTTTTAAAGCAACTTCGCGCGCTTTTTTAGCAACTGCATCTTCAATTCTAGCAGGACAAATTACATACTCTACCTGATTTGCTTCTGGGTGAAATTCCATTTCAACTACAGGATAAGTTTTAGTTTCTCCGCTTGCATTTCTAGCAACAATAACAGCTAATTCATTTTTAAAAGGAATTAACTTTTCAGCAATACACTCACCAGTAGGTAGGTTTTCTAAATCGCTGATAGCACGAACTATTTTTACCCCATTACCATCATATCCAAATCGAGCTGATTTCCATACAAAAGGATATGTAACAGCTTCGTTACTTATAGCATGTTTTAATTCTTCTAAAGAAGTAAATCTAGAAAAATCAGCAGTAGGTATATTGTTGTCGTGATAAAACACCTTTTGATGTGCTTTATTTTGAATAGTTCTTAAGTTCTTAGGCTTTGGAAAAATGGTTAATCCCTCAGCTTCTAAAGCATCTAAAGCATCAATATTTACGTTTTCAATTTCAATGGTTAACAAATCTACTTGTTTCCCAAAATTGTAAACAGTATCATAATCTAATAAATCTCCTTGATGGAATTCGTTACATATCTGAGCGCAAGGAGCGTCAGCGTTTCCGTCTAAAATAACAGTGTAAATGTCGAATTTTTGCGTTTCGGTAAGCAACATTCTTCCCAATTGGCCGCCTCCTAGAACACCCAATTTAAAGTCTGAAGAAAAGTAGTTTTTCACGATAAATGTGTTAATTGTGTTGTTGTTGCTGCAAAAATAAGAATCTAATTGTTAGTACAAATAGTATTAACGAGATATTCTTAACTGATTGTTACTAATAGGAGTAACAAAATACATTAAAGCATTGCAGCCTTCACCATCTAAAGGAGTACCACCTGAAAGGTAGTTATACTTTTTGTCATCACACGGACAGGTTATTTCAACTCCGTTGAAAGTCATTAAAGAGTTACAGTTTTGTTCAGGACATTGTTGATCAAAAGCTCTGTAACCAGAAGTTCCTGTTCTAAAAATAAAAACATTTCGCCCTTGTATCACGTTTTGCGATTCTCCTCCAGGAACTAATAAACCACTAAATTCTGGAAGTGATAAATCAATAATAGCATTCATTTTTATTCCAGAAAAACAGTTGTTAATAGGAGTGTTATCACTACAGCTAAAACAAATTATAACAAGAAATAAATAAAATATTTTTTTCATTTTTTAGTATAGAAGTTGTTATTGTAACGCAACGAAGTTACAAATATTTTGTACATTTGTAAGACAATCTCATTCCTAACGGCGTGAGATTTTTAAATTTAACCCACAGGGTTATAGGAAGAAAAGTTATATGCTTCTTACAAAACGTTAAAGAAAGTGTATAAAAGTTTGTTGATTTTAAAAAGAGAGAAGAGATGAGTAATGTATCATATTATACGGAAGAAGGATTAAAGAAACTTAAAGAAGAATTAGCGCATTTAGAGCAAGTAGAAAGACCACGTGTTTCTCAAGAAATTGCAGATGCTCGTGATAAAGGAGATTTGAGTGAGAATGCAGAATACCACGCTGCAAAAGAAGAGCAATCGTTGCTAGAAACAAAAATAGCAAAGCTAAAAAATGTAGTGGCTAATGCTCGTGTTATTGATGAAAGTCAGTTAGACACTTCTAAAATTTTAATCCACTCAATAGTGAAGATTAAAAATACGGTAAACGGAATGGAGTTTACGTATACGCTGGTAGCAGATAGCGAAAGTGATGTAAGAAACGGAAAGTTATCTGTAAACTCACCAATAGGTAAAGGATTGTTAGGTAAAAAAGTAGGTGATGTTGCCGAAATACAAGTGCCTAACGGAATTATGAAGTTTGAAGTAATGGAGATTTCTCGATAAGAGAAAAAACAAATACAAAAAGAGTAAAGATTTATTCGGGTTTTAGCTTCGCTAGAACCCGATTTCTTTTTTACTTTTACTGTAAAATTAAATTTAAAAGACATGGCAAGTATTTTTACTAAAATAATTAACGGAGAAATTCCATCGTATAAAATAGCTGAAGATGACAACTATTTTGCTTTTTTAGACATCAATCCAAATGCAAAAGGACATACGTTAGTAATTCCTAAACGTGAAGAAAATAAACTATTTGATTTATCGAAAGAAGAGTACGAAGGATTAATGTCTTTCTCTTACAGAGTAGCCAAAGCTATTGAAAAAACAATTCCGTGTGAACGCGTAGGAATGAGTGTAATTGGTTTAGAAGTACCTCATGTACATGTACACTTAATTCCGTTACAAACGATGGAGGATATCCGATTTGTAAAGAAAGAAAAATTAACAAATGAAGAGTTTGTAGCAGTAGCAGAAGATATTGCTAAGAATTTTGAATAAATAAAAAAGAGCTATGAAAAAGTGGATAAAAGAGGGGATAGCCTGGGGAGTAATTATGTTTATAATAATGGTAATATTCTTTCCGTGGTATGATAGAGAGGAAATTACATTAAAAAGAATGCTTGTAGGAGCGCTTATATGGGGAGCAGGAGGCTTCTTTTACGGTTTTTTAATGAACAAACTAAAGAGAGACAGTTAAACCTTATTCAATAAGATTTCAAAAGTAGTTCCTTTTCCTATTTCAGATTTTAACACGTGTATTTTTCCGTTGTGGTAATCTTCAATAATACGCTTAGAGAGCGATAAACCAAGTCCCCAACCACGTTTTTTTGTGGTAAACCCTGGGTTGAATATTTGTGAAAACTGTGTTTTAGGAATTCCTTTACCAGTGTCAGTAATTAGAATTTTTACATTCTTAGAACTTTTACTAATGCTAACAGATAAACTCCCTTTACCTTGCATAGCATCAATAGCATTTTTAATTAAGTTTTCTATTACCCAACCATATAACTCGGTATTTAGGTTGGCGCGAATTTCTTTTGCTTCGGTAGTAAAAGAAAAAGAAATTTGTTTAGAACTTCTATTTTCTAAGTAGTCATAAGCAGCTTTAGTAATCGACACAATGTTGAAAGGTTTTAACTCTGGTAGAGACCCTATTTTAGAAAAACGATTTGCGATGGTATTTAAACGTCGCACATCTTTTTCAATTTCATCAACATAATCACTGCTAACATCCTCAGCACGTAAAATAGCTACCCAACCTAATAAAGAAGAAAGCGGCGTTCCTATTTGATGCGCAGTTTCTTTAGCCATTCCTGTCCACAACTTATTTTGTTCAGCAACTTTGTTAGACTTGTACACCATGTAAATAATAGTAAGGAATAACCCTAAAATTAGTACTAAGGCGAGCGGGTAGTATTTAAGTTTGTATAAAAGATCAGAGTTTCTGTAGTAAATATGTTCTTTAATACCTAAGTACTCTATAGCAATTGGTTCATTCTGTTTTTTCATAATGCTCAATTGCTGTTGAAGATACTTTGGGTCTGTAGATTTTATAGAATCTAAGTTATGGAACTGCTTTATCTGTCCATCTTTATCAACCAAAATAGAAGGAATATTCTCTATGGTTTCATAAACTTTGTTTACTAAGTTAAAGTTACCATCTGAATTTGGGTTAGATACCACTTCTTTAATAGCAGTGGCATAAATCTCCATCTTAGCGCGTTCATCTTTTTTAAATTTTTGAAAAAACACGTAGGTATTCCATAAAATAAATAAAACGATAAGTAAGGAAATACTAATTGCAATACGTTTTACCCAATAAGTGTTTCTAAAAAAAACCATCAATCAAATATAAACTATTATCTAGAATAACTAAATTTATAAATAGGTAGTATATTTACACTAAAATTATACAGAATGTTATCAATAAACCCTAAAGATATACCAACTTCTAAACTTCATGGATATTTATTAGGAGCTGTAGCTCCAAGACCTATTGCTTTTGCAAGTACTGTAGATGCAGATGGAAACCCAAATTTATCACCATTTAGTTTTTTTAATGTATTTGGGGCAAACCCACCAATTATGATTTTTTCTCCAGCACGTAGTGTAAGAGGAAATAAAACCAAACATACGTTAGACAATGCTGAAGCAACCAGAGAAGTGGTTATTAATATTGTAAATTACGATATTGTTCAGCAAATGTCGTTGAGTAGTACGATGTATCCTAAAGGAGTTAATGAATTTATAAAAGCTGGTTTTACAATGTTACCTTCAGATGAGGTAAAGCCGTTTAGAGTAGCAGAATCTCCTGTACAATTTGAGTGTAAAGTAAAAGACATTATTTATACAGGTGAAGAAGGCGGAGCAGGAAACTTAATTGTGTGTGAAGTAGTAAAACTACACGTAAACGAAAATGTGTTAGCAGAAGATGGCAGTATAGATCAACATAAAATAGATTTAGTAGCCAGAGCAGGAGGGAATTATTACAGTAGAGCTAGAGATGGCTTTTTTGAAATACCAAAACCACTAACTACCTTAGGAATTGGAGTAGACCAAATACCTGCTGAAATAAGAAACAGTAGTATATTAACAGGAAATAATTTAGGGATGTTAGGTAATGTAGAACAGCTACCTACAGAAGAAGCTGTTAATAACTTTGCAAAAGAACATTCACAATTTGTGGGTATTTCAACTGAAAAAAAACATACTTTTGCACAAGAGTATTTACAAAACAATGATGTAGAAAGTGCTTGGAAGGTACTTTTAATTAAATAGATAAGAAATGGAAGTAATAGGGAAAATCAAATTAATTAACGAAACGCAAACATTTGGATCTAACGGATTTAGAAAGCGTGAAATGGTTGTAACTACTGATGAGCAGTACCCACAAATGATAATGATTGAGTTTATTCAAGATAAATGTGATTTATTAAATAATTATCAAGTAGGGCAAGATGTAAAGGTTTCTATTAATTTAAGAGGAAGAGAATGGATTAACCCACAAGGAGAAGCAAAATACTTTAATTCTGTTCAAGGATGGAGAATTGAAAACTTAGCACAAGCAGCTCCTCAAAACATTCCACCTGCTGATCAATTTGAACCAGCTCCAGATTTATCTGCAAACGAACCAGATGACCTACCTTTCTAAGAATACTTAGAAAAAATATGAATACAACAAAAAAGAGCGCAAAATTTGCGCTCTTTTTATGTTTTGCGGAAAACTACATATTTACTTACGGTTATCCCTTTTAATAAGTTAAAAGTCAGTTATATATTTGTAGTATAATCATTCAATAAATAATTATTGATTGAAAAATTTAAGGGGAAAATAAAAACCTTCTGATATTAAATCAGAAGGTTTTTTAATTATAAGTGTTAGTGGTGTGGTTACTTTTTTGTTGGCTTTTTCTCAGGCATCGGACCTCTTAAATGAATAATTAATCCGTTTAAAAAGTTACGTAAAAACTGATCGCCACATTCCATATACTTAGGGTGATCTTCTTTTCTAAAAATAGCGTTGATTTCCGATTTAGAAACTTTAAAATCTACCAAAGAGCAGATGTCAATAATATCAGTATCTCTTAATTTATGTGCTACTCGTAGCTTTTTAAAAATATCGTTGTTAGTTAGTCCCATAATTATTTTAAGTTAATTTACTACTGAAAAAATAGCCCATGCATAAATAGCAAAACGAGCAAAACGAAATAAGCCTACAAAAACTACATTTTTAAAAGGATATTTAATCATACCAGCAGTTAAACAGCTAATGGCAAAGGGTAGTGGTAATAGTGCACCTACCAAAATTAAAAAACCTCCCCATTTACTTGTGTTTTTAAGGTTTTTAGCCATTTTAACCTCTAAATAATTTCTTACAGAGTCAATCTTTAAAGAAGCTCTTCCTATAAAATAAGCACACAAACCTCCTAAATAAGATAAGGTAGCTAACAAAGAAATATTTACAATAGGATCTTCAGTTTTCTTAGACCATGCGATGAAAATTTCTGGCGGAATTAATCCTAAAATTGTTTCAGAGATAAAAAAAGTAATTAAAACTCCTGTTCTAGAAAAGGTTTCGGTCATGGTTTGTAAACCATCGTTAATATTATAAACATACTTGTTAAATAATAATAACCCTACAATAACGCCTACAATTGGCCAGAAAGCTTTTTTTAAGCTTACCCATATAAACATATAAAAACCAGTGCGATTATAATAGTTGTGTAAACGTTTATAATGCGGTTTATCTATTTTCTTTTTGTTATTTTTTTTATTCTTTTTACTCATCGCTAAAAAAAGCATCTAATTTTTAGGAATAGCAAAAGTACGAGGTAATTAGAAATTACACTAACAAATAGTTGTTAATTATTACAGGTTTGTAATAGCAGCCTCAGCACAACGTTCACCGTCCATAGCAGCTGAAATAATACCACCGGCATAACCACCACCTTCACCACAAGGAAAGAGCCCATCAATTTGTGGATGTTCAAGGTTTTCTTTTCTAGGAATATTTACAGGCGATGAGGTTCTAGACTCCACTCCAACAATGTTTGCTTCCGCAGTATAGTACCCGTGCATTTTTTGTCCGAAAGCCGCAAAACCTTTACGTAATCTGCTTCCAATTAATTTAGGAAGTAACGAATGTAGCGGAGAAGAATTTAATCCGGGTTGATACGAACAGTCATTTAAAGAAGAAGACAATCTACCTTCCACAAAATCGGTTAAACGTTGCGCTGGAGCAACCTGACTTTTTCCGCCTGCGTTAAACGCTAACTTTTCTAAATCTTTTTGATATTGTAAGCCTTTTAAAACTCCGTATTTTTCATACTTAGGTAAATCTTTATCAACATTAATTTCAACGACAATACCCGAGTTGGCAAACTTGTTATTACGACGCGATGGTGACATTCCGTTTACCACCACTTCACCATTAGCAGTTGCCGCAGGAACAATGAATCCACCAGGACACATACAGAATGAATACACTCCACGGTTTCCTACTTGGTGTACTAAACTATACGCAGCAGCAGGCAATAACTCATCACGTTTACCTGAACAACTATATTGAATTTGATCGATAATTTCTTGCGGATGCTCTACACGAACCCCCATAGCAAACGATTTAGCTTTTAGTAAAATGTCTTTTTTATGCAATAGCTCGTATATATCTCTTGCAGAATGCCCAGTAGCTAAAACAACAGCATTTACAGCCATTTCAGAACCATTTTGTAACTGTATGGCTTGTAGTTTGTTGTTTTTAACAATAAAATCGGTCACACGGGTTTCAAAATGAACTTCACCCCCATGTTTTAAAATCGTTTCGCGAATATTTTGAATAATCTTCGGAAGTTTGTTAGTTCCTATGTGCGGATGTGCATCGACTAAAATTTGATCGGTAGCACCGTGATATACTAAGTTTTCAAATATTTTACGAACATCACCACGCTTTAAACTTCTTGTATATAACTTACCGTCAGAATACGTTCCTGCACCACCTTCACCAAAACAATAGTTAGAGTCTGGGTTTACCTCATGAAATTGGTTAATAGCACGTAAATCTCTACGACGATCTTGTACATTTTTACCACGTTCTAACACAATAGGTTTGTATCCTAATTCAATACAACGAAGTGCTGCATACATTCCCGCAGGACCAAAACCTACAATATGAATTTCTTTAGCATTCGATACGTCTTGATATTCAAAAATATAATCAGGAGTATCAGGTTGCGGTTCGTTAATATACACCGCTACTTTATAATTAAAAATAACTTCCTTTTTACGTGCATCAATCGATTTACGTAATACCTTTAGGCTAGTAATATCAGCAATAGGAATACCTAGCTTTTTAGCAGCTTTTAGCTGTAATATATTGTCTTTGCGTTCTTCTACTAGATTAACACGTAATTGAAGTTCTTTAACCATATTGCAAAACTAGTTAAAATAAGATTCAGTCTATTTAATTATTTTAGCAAATCAAACCCTACACTATGAAAATTACGCAGGTTATAGAAAATGTTTTTAAAAAATATTTACCCTCACCTTTTACCATCGCTATATTATTAACGCTCGTAACACTTTTACTAGCACTGTTTTTTACAAAACCAGCAGAAAGCTCAGTAGTAAACTATTCTTTAGAGGTGTTACAATTTTGGGAAAACGGAATTTGGTCTAACGGATTACTTGTTTTTGCCTATCAAATGATGTTGATTTTGGTTTTAGGGCATGTATTGGTGTTGAGTAAACCTGTGAGTAATTTAATTTTAAAAGTAACAAAATTCTGTACCAACACAGCAAATAGTGCAGCTATTGTAAGTTGTACTACCATGTTGGTAGCTTTTTTTAATTGGGGGTTAGGGCTCATCTTTGGAGCTTTGTTGGCACGTAAAGTAGCAGAACATGCACAACAACACAATATCAAACTAAATTATCCAATTATTGGAGCGGCAGGTTATATGGGATTGATGGTTTGGCATGGTGGAATTTCAGGTTCTGCACCCATAAAAATTAACGAAAGCGGACATATAAAAAGTATTATGCAATCAGTTTCTTCGGATGAGGTTTTAGCTCAAATACCTGATGTGATTGATTATTCTCAAACGATTTTTAGTTGGTGGAATTTGCTAATTTTTTTCGTGGTAGTAGCGGCGGTATCGGCAACTTTTTATTTTTTAGGGAAGAAAGCAGCTCCAACGGCGATTAATTTACCAGAATATAAAATGCATACTGATGAAAAGGTTAGTACCCAAGCAGAAAGGTTGGATAGTTCTCAATGGTTAGCCATTGCTTTTGGTGTGTTGATTTTAGTGGCGTTTGGTTATCGTTATTGGGCAGACATTCAGCAGTTAAAAATTACGCCTAACCTAATTAACTTTTTTATGTTAGGATTAGGAATTATACTACACGGAAGTTTTAAAAAGTTTACCAATGCTGTGGGAGAGTCAATTAGTGATGTATCTGGAATTTTAATTCAGTTTCCATTGTATTTTGGTATTATGGGCGTGATGAAAAGTACGGGAATGGTTACTTTAATTTCTGACTTTTTCGTGCCTATAGCAACGGCAACGACCTTACCCATATTTACATTTTTTAGTGCTGGTTTGGTTAATGTTTTTGTGCCAAGTGGGGGAGGACAGTGGGTTGTACAAGGTCCTATTGTGGTAGAAAGTGCATTAAAATTAGGGGTTCCGTTGCCTAAAGCAATTATGGCACTAGCATACGGAGACCAAATAACGAATATGCTACAGCCTTTTTGGGCATTACCTTTATTAGGAATTACGAAACTAAAAGCAAAAGAAATTTTACCCTATACGTTAATTGCAATGGTGGTAGGTAGCGTAATTTATTTGTTAGGACTTACGTTGTTTTAAGAGTTTATTGAGGAAACATCAGCGCGTCACGTTGATGGTTTCGTTGTGTTGAGGAAACGTCAGCGCGTCACGCTGATGGTTTCGTTGTGTTGAGGAAACGCCAGCGCGTCACGCTGATGATTCCGTTGTGTTGAGGAAACGCCAGCGCGTCACGCTGATGGCTCCGTTATGTTGAGGAAACGTCAGCGAGCTTCGCTGATGGTGACTATACTTTGTTTTATTGAATAGTCTCTTTTATTGATAAAACGTTGATGTTGAATTGGCGGATATAGTATTTTTGTAAAAAAGAATATAACGAATGATTTGGCTTTCTGAAAAAATAGAGTTTCCTCCGTATGAGTTGGCTACTGATGATGGTTTACTGGCTTTGGGCGGTGATTTATCGGCTGAACGATTGGTGTATGCCTACCAACATGGAATTTTTCCGTGGTTTAATGAAGGGGAGCCGATTGTTTGGTATTCTCCATGGGAGCGTATGGTGTTGTTTCCTGAGGAGGTGAAGATTTCCAAATCAATGAAACAGGTATTGCGAAAAGGTGGTTTTACGATAACGGAAAACAAAGCTTTTGATGAGGTGATTTTTAATTGCCGACACATCAATCGTTTTGATCAATTAGGTACTTGGATTACCGATGAAATGGAAGATGCTTATATAAACCTACACGATAAAGGCTATGCAAAATCTATTGAGGTATGGATAGACGGTAAATTAGTTGCAGGTTTGTATGGAGTAGATTTAGGAAACGGGGTATTTTGTGGCGAAAGTATGTTTAGCAAAGTAAGTAATATGAGCAAAGTTGCGTTTATCCATTTAGCTAAAAAGGGAGGCTACAAACTCATCGATTGTCAAGTATATAACGATCATTTAGCCAGTTTAGGCGCGAGAGAAATTCCTAGAGAGGAGTTTTTGAGGTGGTTGTGAGAACAAGGAGTTAATAATAGTTTGCAAATGTTCTTATAATTGTTCTTTTAATTTTTTTTAAATTAAATCATTAAAATCTGTAGCAGCTATTTCCAGAATCATAATTTTCAATAAAGTCGCGATAATTTTTCGGGATATTTATTTTAAGTGTTTCTTCAATATCATTAACTACAGTTGAGTCAATTTTTCCGTTAAACCTACAATTATCAATATTCTGTTCGATTGTCATTTCAAACATTTACTAATGTCTTGTGTAAAATGTATTTTTTAATTGTTATTAATAATCCCGTTGCCACGTTATTTCATTATTATCATGAAATATTGGACATAAAATTTTAATTATTTCATTTTTCTCATTTATGAGCTTCCATTCCGAACTATTAATAAGGTCAAGGTATATTAGTTCTTCTTTACATATCTTATTATAGTTCTCCTCGTCACCGTTTTCTAGATATTTACTTGCTAGAATTGAATACTTAATAAAATTACATAAATGAGTGTTCTCATCTGCTTTTTGTTTATAATTCAATTTGAATTGAATATTACCTGAACTTCGCATGTCCCAATTCGTTTCTATCAAAGTTCCTATTTCAATATTATGCCAAAATAGATTAAATTTTTTCATTCTGTTTTTGGTAATTCAATTTTAATAATCTCAGCCTTCCCAACTTTATTCAGACCTTCGTGAATCCACCATTTTCTTCCAATATTCATGTATGGATCGATAGGTTGTCTAGATAAAAATCTAACTAAAACCTCTTTAGTTTCTCCAGGCATAATCCATTCTGTTTGGTCAAATTGAATATCTCCCATATATGCATATTTAAATTGTCCATTTGGTTGATATTCAAAAACGTGGTTTGGTCTGTATCCCTTTTTAATGCCAGTTTTTCGTCCTCCTTTTTCGGAGGGAGTTAATTTTAGATTTGCTTTTACGTGAATTAATTCAGGCGTTTCATCAAGGTCAAAATCAGTAATACTATAATCAGTATATTTTCCAAAAGCTTGTTTATCAAAAACTTTTCCGTAACCTAAATTCAACCATCTTTTATAAATCAACTTTCCATTGAAGTAGAGGTAGAGCTCATTACTATTTCTTATTTCCTTTTTGATTATCATTTTAATTAGCTACAACGGTATCGTATAACCGTTAGTTACGGGTTAAATTAGCGTTTATTTTTGGTTTAGCACAGACGTTAGCAATTTCGAGTGGATTTGGACGTAATCGAATCCGCCGTAATTGTGGTTATAGATTGTTGTACACAGTACTTTCTATACTTATCTTAGTGTTAATCATCACCTAAAGAAGCAAAAAAGGAGTCAAAATCTTCTTCTTCATATTCATTTAATATTATTTCTTGCTCTAATAATTTATTAATCATTTTTTCGAGGTATCCATTATAATGAACTTCAGATTCTTGTCTTATTTCTTCTCCGTCAAAATTTGACTTGATATTCATTTTATTATTTCCCAGAAATGTTATTTGGATATAAGGTTCTTTATCTAAGCCATGATTTCTATTTCTAGATAATAAAAAAAACCATAATGATTGTCCAGCTCTTACTTTTTCATCAAGCCCCAATTCTCGCATTTTTTTTATTAACCTTATTGCATCTTCTCCACTTGAACTCCAATCATCAGAAAAAGAGCTATAAAATTCTTCAATCGAATTCCAGCTTTCTATAAAGTCATTTTTATGGCAATCAATATTTTTATTTTTCAATCTTATTTTTGTGTGTTAGATATTGTGTACAAAGGTCTCAATTAAGAGTAGTTGTATGGTTAAACAATTACTTATAACCATTGTTGTACAATGTTTTTATTTAAAGTAATCTCTAATTCGTTTATAAATTCCCAATATTAAATAGCCAACAATAGAATACGAAAAACCAACAACACCTGATACAATAATCAATGACTTTTGCTCTGGGTAATTGAGCGAAAGTATCGCAAGTATAATTACTACAAGCGCTATTCCTATTCCTACTGCTGTCCATAAATTTTTCTTGGCTACTTTATCATCATCCACTTTTCTTTCCAGTCTGACAGACTTGTGATTAATTGAAGTATATAAAATAGCTGTACTCCCATCTAACGGGTCTTCAAACAAAAAGTTAAAATGAGCAGTATCATTTCTGTTAAATACTGGGATTAAATATTCTTGGTTCTGATTAACATAATTAATTAGGTTCTGTAAATTATCTGGAATTTGCTTTACCCCATTTTCATCAGTTGGTAGAGCATTATATTTAGATAGAACATTTTGGAAGATTTCATTATGCTGTTCAGTCCAATTGAGCCAAGAAAGTCTATTTTTCACGTATCCTTCACTTCCTTGAAAAACTGCACCTTGACTGATATTAAACCTTATTGCAATATTTTCTAAGTCAACATTATTTTTATTTTCAAACTCGACATACGCAGTTCTCAATGAGTCAATTTCTCTTTCATTTAGGGATATTTTCAAATTACCGATAAGATTCTTTGATAAATTTGGCTTTAAATTCTGAGTGTAAATTTCGTAGGTTATAATTCTCAGTCTATTCTTAAATTTCTCAGTCAATATTCCAACTAACAATCCAAAAAGAGAAGTTACAATCAATGTAATTGTCGCTGGTAATAAAGAGTTTATTGTTTCAGTTTCCATTTTTTTTGTCAAATGTTGTATAACACATAGATATAAGGATATTTTTAATATATCCAGACTATTTTTAATTCCTAAACTTCTCAAATATAAAAAAATAAAAAGAGTACAAGAGTTTAATTCAAAAGGGTTAGTTAAATAAGCGTTCTTAAAACAGACGCTTATTTAGTATTATAGATTTTAAACAGCATTCACTGGACCAGCAAGCGGAGTTTGAGCAGGTTTGGCTATTCCGTAAACTACTACGACACCAGAGCCACCACCCCAAGTAGAATAAGCAGGGTCAGGTTTTGCTTCCATCACCGTTTGAGGTAGGTTCCAGTTATACATCGGTCAGCATTTGTATACTGCCCGAATGAATGGTGTGAATCACCTCTCCTGTAGTAGCGTTAAAAAGTTCTAACAGGAGGGATTATCACCTAGTATTTTAAATTAAACTCAAAGATCAATTTTTGTGTCTAGATTTATATAAGATTGTTTTATCGTTTAAAAGTCTTCAACTTTAATTTCAATTTTTTTATTGGTATTGTAGTCTTTTCCGTAAAGAATAACCGATTTTATTTCAGTACTTAAACCAGTTCCATTAATATTTAAGAACATTCTGTCTAGGTATATTTTTGTTGTATTATGGTTTACAAAAATTTTGTAATGATTGTTTTTTTTCTCTAAATTAAAAACAAGTTTTGAAGAAGCAGCTAGCCTAAATTTAAAAGAATTATCATCTGCATTAAGCAATACCATACCATAAGCAAGCCTTTTTTGTGTTGGAGTTAGAGGCTTAACTTCAGCATTTTTGGTATATAGTATTCTGTATTCTTTGATAGGCTTTTTGGTGTTTAACTTAGAGTTTTTAAGATTAACATCGTATACATATGTGTTAAAATTATTGCTGTGTTGTATGTAAAAAAGGCTATTAGAGTTTTTAGGAGGAAAAGGGTAATTCTCTTGTCCGTATGTTATAAAATGAATGTTTAAAAAAAGAAGGAAAAAATATTTTTTAGGCACAGTTAGTTTTTTTTGAGAATAAAATAATAATTTAATTGGCTAGTTTTAGTCCTACTATTCCAAATACAATTAATGATGCAGAAATAAGACGCCAAATGTTGGCTGAGTCTCCTAAAAATATAATACCAACAAGTAAAGTGCCTACAGCGCCTATACCTGTCCAAACAGCATAAGCTGTTCCCATAGGAATTGTTTTTTGAGCTAACCATAAAAAATATCCACTGGTAGCCATACAAATAATAGCCATACAAATGCCTAAGAATTTATATTGAACGTTTTGAGAAAGCTTTAAGCCTAAAGGCCATCCTATTTCAAAAATACCAGCTATAATTAAATAAATCCAGTTCATAAAATACATTATTATTTAAAGATAAAGGTACGTATTGTTATTTAGAGTTATAAATTCTAAAATAAAAAAAACTCACAATACTTAAGTGTTGTGAGTTTTTAAATAGAAAAAAGTTTGTTGTTATTTTAACACTGTAAATTCTATACTAGAATCGGTAAATACTGAGTGTGTTTGTGTTTTAAAATCTTTTTCGTCTGCTTTGTAAATATTGTCTACATAGGTTTGCGGATTCAAATCAATTAAAGGAAACCAAGTACTTTGTACTTGTATTTGCACTTTATGCCCTTTTTTAAACGTATGGAAAACATCTTGTAGTTTAATGTTTACGGCTGTTTTCTTATTTGGTGTAAAAGGTTCTGGATTTGAAAAACTATTTCTAAAACGTCCACGCATTACTTCACTACGTACCATTAAGTGGTAGTTGCTTAGTTTTAAATGTGATTGCATTTCTTTGTTGTCGTTTTTTAAATCAGCAGGATGCACATCAACAACCTTCACAATCCAATCGGCTGCTGAACCTGTAGTAGCTACTTGTAGCTTTGCTAAAATATCACCAGCAAGGGTAAAATCTTCTGTTAATATCTCTGTTTCAAATACCAATACATCAGGTCTTCGAGCAGCAAAACGCTGATCGTCTGTCATATATTTACGCGGAGTAAACACCGTTTTAATATCTTCTGAATAAGGCACAGGTCGCTTAACATCACTAATAAAACTAACTTTATCTATTCCTTTTTGAGTTGCCGTTAATTCTTGATTTTCTGAAAGGAAAAATGTTTGTTTTTGAGCATTTTTTGGTGGCCATACATCGTATGATTTCCACGTTTTTTTACCTGTATCAAAAACATAGGCTTCTGGTAATCCAGAGTTTTTAGAACCATCACCTTTTAAGAAGTGGTTAAAGAATTTTGTTTCTACTTCTTTTTGGAATTTTAAAGAGATAGAATCTCCAAAGTAGTAGTTACCAACTTTGTTAGCTACTTTATTTCTAGACCATCCGCCATGATCCCAAGGTCCAAAAACAATTGTATTATAGTTGTTTGGTTGATTTTTTTCAATGTTTTTGTAAGTTTCTAAAGGCCCGTATAAGTCCTCTGCATCAAACCAGCCTCCAACAATCATTGTTGCTACGGTAGAAGGAACTTTATCTAAATGTTGGATAATTCCTTTGCTTTGCCATACAGAGTCGTAATTAGGGTGTTCTACAATTTCCTTCCAAAAGAAATCATCAATACGCTCCTTATTGTCGGAAACTTTGGTGTCTAGCTTATCGTATTGAAAATATTCGTTTAAGTTTTTTAATGGCCCTTTATCTAAGAAAAACTGATATTGGTCTTGAGTTTTCATGTCAGGAAACGAGTACCAAGCAGAATCAGTTGGTTGTTCTTTGTAAGTTCCGAATAAAGAAATAGCTTTGAAATAGCTTAATAAAAAAGCTCCGTTATGATGAAAATCGTCAAAAAAGAAATCACCAATACACGCTTGTGGTGAAGCAGCTTTTAAAGCAGGGTGTGCATCAATGGTTGAAACAGTAGCATAATGACCAGGGTATGAAATTCCCCATGTACCTACCTTACCATTATTGTTTGCTACATTGTTCACTAGCCAATCGATAGTGTCATAGGTATCGGTAGTTTCATCGGTTTGTTTTTCTGTTTTATTAGGAATGTAAGCACGCATATTGTCATACACTCCTTCACTCATCCAACGTCCGCGAACATCTTGATATACTATGATGTTTCCTTCTTTCATTAAAACTGGGTTTGGACCAATTTTCCTTCTAAATTTATCTTCTCCATAAGGTTGGCAACTATACGGAGTACGTTGTAGTAAAATAGGGTAGGTTTTACTAGTGTCTTTTGGTGAATAGATAGTGGCGTGTAGTTTTACACCATCTCTCATTGTAATTTTCACCTCTTTTTTAGTGTAATGGTCTTTAACGTAAGTGTTTTCTTTCTTTTCAGCTTTCTTTACTGTTGTTTTTTTAGTACAACTAGCAAATGAAATTGCAACTATAAAGAATAGAATTAAGTTTTTTTTCATTTGGTTTTGTTGATGTATAATAAAAGTATAAAAATAACAGCAATCTACTAGATTGCTGTTATGTAAGAAAAATTAGTTGTTTGGGTTTAGAATAGTGTCTATTCTATCTGCTGCATCTTGTAAGTGGTAACGGGTTATTGTGTTACGAGTAGAAGGAATACTACGTTTAATATCTTTTTGTAAACGTTTTAGCTCTCCTCTTACCACAGGTTTAATATCTGATTGATTGATAGTAACCGCTGTTTGTTTAAAATAGCCTCTATCACTTCTTGGTGCTTTTTGGTCTTTTGCTTTGTTTAGTAAAAAGTCCAATCTGTCTAAATGTGCACGTTGTAAGTTTCTACGGTAAGGATCAATAGTTTTGTTAGCGTATACTTCGCTCCAAATACCTTTACGTAAATCACCCATCATTTCAATAAGAGAATATGCTTTAGTTCCGTTTAAAGTTTCATTCTCAATCATACGAGTTAACCTTCCAGTTTTTAAAACCCTATTTAAGGTTTGTACTTGTAAACCTCTAATACGCTCAATAATTCCAGAGTGTTGTGTTTTACTGATGATGTTTTCATCAATTAACCAAGTAGGAGTTTTAAACAATTCGTTATTTACAAATTTTAACGCTCTTTTTTGATGCTCTTTTGGAACGTGAATATATACAGCACCGTCTTGATCGGCAGTTTTAAAGTATTCATATACACCACCAATATTAGAACTCACATGTCCCATATATCTATTAAATTGCCCAACTACTTGTCCGTACATAGTTTTTAACTCTTCGTAAGTTTCACCATCTTCAGTAGTCCACTCTTCTAAACGAGGTAAAATACGTTGTAAGTTTTTAATACCATAAGCACTTGCTTTCATGGCATCGTCACCTAAATCTTCTGTTTGAGAACTAGGGTCAATGATATTACGAACTTGTTGGTGTCCGAATCTATACACAGGATTTCCTGCTTTTTCTTTAATCCACTGATTTAAGATTGTTTTTTCATCTTTAGCTGATTTATCTAAGATTGGTCTGTATCCCCAGTTGATAGCATATTTATCATAAGGTCCAATATTAGGCATTAAAGCAACTCCTTTGTCTTCTGGTTGTGCTACATAGTTAAAACGAGCATAATCCATGATTGAAGGAGCCGTTCCGTTCTTTTTTGTAAATTCAGCTGAACGTAAAGAATCTACAGGATATGCAACAGAACTTCCCATGTTGTGAGGCAATCCTAAAGTATGTCCAACTTCATGGGAAGAAACAAAACGGATTAAGCGTCCCATAACTTCATCTTTAAATTGATTTCCTCTTGCATCTGGATTGATTGCAGCTGTTTGTACAAAAAACCAGTTGTGTAATAAAGTCATTACATTATGATACCAGTTAATGTCAGATTCTAAAATTTCTCCTGAACGAGGGTCGCTAACGTGAGGTCCATTCGCATTAGGAATTGGAGATGCTAAATAACGAACTACAGAGTAACGTACATCTTCAGGGCTCCAATCAGGATCTTCTTCTTTAGTAGGAGCATCTTTAGCGATGATGGCGTTTTTAAATCCAGCTGCTTCAAAAGCAATTTGCCAATCTTCAATACCTTGTTTGATGTACTTACGCCATTTTTTTGGTGTAGCCCTGTCAATGTAGTATACGATTTGCTTCTTAGGCTCTACTAATTCACCTCTTTTAAACTTTTCTAAATCTTCGTCTTTTACTTCTAAACGCCATCTGTCTAAATAGGTAACCGATTTACTTTTTTGAACATCTAAACCGTAATCTGTTTGAGAACTCGTAAACCACCCTACACGTTCGTCAAAATAACGTCTTTTCATAGGTGTTTTAGGAAGTAAAATCATAGAGTTACTCAACTCCATAGTTACAGAACCTACACTTGAATTTGAAGGAGGGTTTCCAGCAATGTAAGTTTTCACATTTCTAACTTCTATGTTTTGAGGATAACTACTAATTCTGTCAATATAAGATCTCGTTTTATCCATTTTAGAAATCTTATAACGTTTTCTGCTTCTTTGTGGAAAAGTAATTGCTTTTACATCACCTTCAAAAAGAGGGCTAGCATCAATTACAGTAGCTGTTGAGTCTTTGCTAAATGCTTTGATTGGAAAAGCAAATAGGATAGGCTCAAAATTAGAGTTTACAACGGCTTCGTGTACCGGTAAAATGGTGTCTGCTACAACATTGTGAGAAACTACTTTTAGTAAAATTTGTTTCTTGTTTTTTACCCAACGTAACACTTGTGTATTTTGTTTTCCACCACCAAAACCAATACCGCTAGCTGTTTTAGCAATTCTAGTCACCATAAGCATTTCACGATTAAGAAGAGAATCTGGAATCTCAAATAAATATTTAGCATCTTTTGAGTGAACTTTAAACAAACCTTCGTCTGTTTTGTGTTTTTTGGTAACTACCTTTTCATAAGGTTGTATACCGCCCTTTTTAGGTTTGTCTTTTTTAGCAGTAGTTTCTTTTTTTGCGTTTTTTTTCTTCTTTCGCTGTGCTTCCGCATTCAAAGAAAATCCTAAAGCAAGAAATACCACTAAAATAGTTGAAAGTATTTTTTTAGTCATTGTAAAAATTAATTGAATAAATAAGTGCGGAATTTAGCAAAACTACTACCAGAATTATCTTAATTAATTGTTAAAGAGATGTTTTGATGTATAGTTTTTTCTTTATTTATAGCTAGTTTTCAGTTTTTTACTGTATTGTAGTGTAAATAAAACCCCGTACCTTTGCAGCGGCATGAGAATTAGACGACTTTCAGATTGGTTACCGACTACGAAAAAGGAGGTGAAGTTAAGAGGATGGGATGAATTAGACGTAATCCTATTCAGTGGAGATGCATATGTAGATCATCCATCATTTGGTCCTGCAGTAATTGGACGTATTTTAGAGAGTTACGGTTTGCGTGTGGCAATTGTTCCGCAACCAAGTGTACACGATAATTTACAAGATTTTGAAAAGCTAGGAACTCCAAGATTATTTTTTGCAGTTACCGGTGGTTGTATGGATCCCATGGTTAGTAATTACACGGCTAGTAAGCGCCGTCGTGATAAAGATGCTTACACTCCTAATGGAGATAAAGGGTTCAGACCTGATTATGCGACTTCAGTATATTCTAAAATTTTAAAAGAAAAGTTCCCAGATGTTCCTGTATTAATTGGAGGAATTGAGGCTTCGTTACGTCGTGTTACGCATTACGATTATTGGTCTGATAAATTATTACCAACGATTTTAGAAACTTCTAAAGCCGATATGTTGGTCTACGGAATGGGAGAGCAGCCACTAAGAGAAATTGTTGAGTTGTTGCAAAAGGGTGTGCCGTTTTCGAGCTTAAAAACGATTAAGCAGACAGCAGTTTTATTAGAAGAAGGTGAGAAAACTCCGAAAAATAAGAACTGGGACGATGTAGAAATTAATTCGCATGAAACTTGTTTGAAGGATAAGAAAGCCTATGCTTCTAACTTTAAAGTGATAGAGCAGGAGTCAAACAAATTATATGCACGTCGTATTTTTCAAAAGGTTGGGAATAAAAAGTTGATGATTAATCCGCCGTTTCCAACAATGACAGAGGAAGAAATTGATGCTTCGTTTGATTTGCCTTTTACACGATTACCGCATCCAAAGTATAACAAACGCGGACCTATTCCTGCGTTTGAAATGATTAAGTTTTCCATAAATATTCACCGTGGATGTTTTGGAGGGTGTAGTTTTTGTACTATTTCAGCACACCAAGGAAAGTTTATTGCGAGTAGAAGTCAGGAATCTGTTTTAAAAGAAGTAGATCAAGTTGCTCAAATGGATGATTTTAAAGGGTACTTATCTGATATTGGAGGACCGTCGGCAAATATGTATAAAATGAAAGGTAAAGTACAATCGATTTGCGACAAATGTGTTGCTCCGTCGTGTATTTCGCCAGTAATTTGTAGTAATTTAGATACCTCGCATAAGCCGTTAACAAAATTGTACCAAGCTGTTGATGCACATCCGAAGGTTAAAAAATCATTTATTGGAAGTGGTATTAGACACGATATGTTAGTGCCTGAGTTCAATAAAAATGCAGATCCTAAAGAGTTAGATGCATATACAGAAGAAGTGATGACAAAACACGTTTCTGGGCGATTAAAAGTAGCACCAGAACACACTTCTGATCCTGTACTAAAGTTAATGCGTAAACCGTCGTTTAAGTATTTTCATTTATTTAAAGATAGGTTTGATCGTATTAATATTAAAAAGAAATTAAAACTTCAATTAATACCATATTTTATTTCGAGTCACCCAGCTTGTGAGGCAGAAGACATGGCAAACTTAGCTGCGGAGACTAAAGATATGGGCTTTCAGCTAGAACAGGTACAAGGATTTACGCCAACACCTATGACTGTGGCTACGGTAATTTATTACAGTGGATATCATCCGTATACTTTAAAAGAGGTAAAAACTCCGAAAACTAAAAAGGAGAAGGAAGATCAGCACAAGTTTTTCTTTTGGTATAAAAAGGAAAATAAGCAATGGATTAAAGATACGTTAAACAAAGTTGGACGTACAGATTTATTGAAAAAGTTACTTCCAGAAGACACTTCTTGGCGAAAAAATAAAGCAGGAAAAGCTAAAAATACCTTTGATGATACTGTAACGTATAAACCATCAAAGCCTTCTAGAAGAAAGAATAAAGGTTTTAAAAAGAAGAGACGATAAAAATAAAAATCCGCTGTTAGGCGGATTTTTTATTTATGCTTCGTTTTCTAAACGGTTTCGTTTCATTTCAAAAGCTTCGGTAGCTTGTTTTATAATATTTAAGGTGTCAGAAGCTCTTACCATTACTTTTTCGAGTTCTTTGTCTAAGTCTTTTGACTGGATATCGAATAGTTGAACTTCAACCACACCAATTTTTTCAATTAAACTTTTTTGCGTGTTTTTAATGTCTTCCATTTTAACTAAAACAGAGTTCATTGTATCGAGTCTTTTCTGTTCTTGATCTGTCATAAGTTTCTTTTTTAGTTGCAATTAAGATATGAAAAAATCAAGAGTTAAGCAAATTAAGTAGTTTGTAAGGTGTTGGTATTTAGTGTTTTTAGTAGGTTTTTAAATAACAAAAAAGCAGGAGTAAAATTCCTGCTTTTTTGTTATTCTGAAAATTCTAATACGTTGTTTTTAGTACGGAGTCTTATTTCACTTAGTTTTTCATCAACCAACAATTTTCCGTCTTTAAAAACTTCTCGTAACTCGCCTTCTTGTTCTTCTTTCCAACTTACTTGATCGTGTAATGTATATTCTCCATCTTCTAGTGTTATTTTTAATAGCCCTTTAGCAGATTTTTTAGTTCCGTCATCAGTAATTGGATCTTTAAAGATTTCTCTTCCTTCTCCATCTACTTCTCCGTAAGTGGCTTTCATGGCAAATCCAAAGGTATCTCTGGTGTTGTATTGATAGGTAAAAGAACCAATTCCTAAGACTACGTTGGTAGATGCAAACCCTTTTTGTTTTAAACGTTCACAAATTTGTGTGGCTCTTTCAAGGGTAATGCTATCGCCATAAATAGTTCCAATATGACTATCTAGTTCTTTATATCCTTTTGTATTGGTTGTTCCTCCAAAAACTTCCCAAAGCAGCTGTATAACCCCTTTTTGTTCTTCTACTGTTTTACCATTTGGATTTCCGCAAATAATATCCACAGGATCACCACTGTCTGGTCTTATGACTACTTTTCCATCTCTGGCTAAGACTTCTTCTTTTAGATTAGGTAAGTATTCGGTAAGTACTTTCCATAAATCCCACGTATCAGAAACAATAGAAACGATACCGTTTGGATATACCTCAGTAATTAATCGTTTAAAAGTTTCTTCTTCACCAGTGTTAGTTCCCATACACATTACAGAGTGTTCAGTTGCCGCAACAGAACCACCAATCAACTCATTATCAGAATCTGCATTGTAATATTTTTCTAAAAAGTCCACAGCAGGTATAGTATCTGTACCAGTAAAACTTAATAAGTGACCAGCAGCACTCATTTCAGCAGCTTCTAAACCAGCCATTCCTCTCATAGAAAAGTCGTGTCCTTGCCAATCTACCATTTCAGGAACAGATGAGGTTTCTTGTGCGTATTTGTCTAATATTTTTCTGTACTGTTTTGCAATGGTTGCAGAATTACATGGTAACCAAACAGTGGTAGATAATAAAGTTTCAAAGTAATTGGTTAACCAAAAGAACTCTGGCAATGTATTATACATGGTAAACATAGGTACTCTGATAGGAACTTCTACACCTTCAGGTAATGCTTTAAAAGTCATAGGAATGTATCCTAAATCGTGTAATGCTGCAATATGTTCAATACCTACTGAGTTTTCACCTAAATAGTTATTAATTCTTCTACTGTATTGTTTGCAAATTTCTTCTTTTGGTTTGTTAAAAAAGTTGGTTTGAAAATCTTCAATTATATATTTTTTGATGAAGTATTGCAGTCCAAAAAAAACAACCTTCTCAACTCCTTGAATCCTACTTTTTCTTGGTGTCCAGTTTGAATATACTAAGGTAGTATTGTTAGGGTATTGTCTTCTGTGGTCTACTTTGTAACCGTCTGTATATAATAATGGATTCATAGTATGTTATTTTATTTGTGTCAAAATTACGCAAATTAAAATTAACTGACAATTAAATCTTTTGAAATTTTAGTTTATTTCCTCTAAATATTGATTAAAACGAGAAGATATTTCTTTTATATATTGTTTCCCTTCAACATTCTCAATCATAAAGTCAGGAAGGCTTCCAATTCCATACAATCCTGAGTTAATTCCTGTTGTTATAGATGCTACAGAGTCAACATCACCTCCAAGAAAAATAGATTTCTTAAGAGCATCAAAAGCACTTGTACTATTTTTTAAGATATATAGAACACTGCCTGTGGTATATTTTGAATCTGATGGCATACCGTTAATCCCATTTAAAAAATATGGTTTTCTTATCGGTTGATGTCCGCACAATGTTTCGTAATTACCCTTAGTTAATATCTCATTTGATTTTATCTTATTAACGGAGGTAAGGTAATTTTTATATTCATCATTTAGATTTACTTTTTCTATACAGTATTTTATGAGGTTTTCTTTATTTCCTTTTTTTACAAGTAAGTACTCAGTAGCTCTTGCAATGCATTGACTACTAAGTATGGCATTTATATTAGGATGTGTTGCGTTAGCATTAATCTTTGCATATTTATTAATGAGATTCGAAGGAATGAAACCTAATGGGACTGATCTCATGGCTGGAGCATTTCCTGGAGTTGACCTATTTCTTTGAAAGTTTTTAATTTCTTCAATTGTCATTTCTCCAGAGAAAAACCATCTCATTGACCCATGGCCATTTCTGCCGTGGCCTTTTTCATGTTTCCCTTTGTTGTATTCATCTTTCCATTTTTCTACTAATAAACTCTCATTAAACTCTTCTTTTGAATAGAGAGCTTTTATAAGTCCAATAGTCATTTCTGTATCATCTGTGTATTGCCAATCGTAATAATTTTCTGTAAAAGCACTTAACTTATCAGTTGAGATCTTAATTAAGTGGCGTACGTTGATGAACTTGGTAAAGTCTACATTTTTTTGAATCCAATTTCTATCTTGAAATTCTAAACCGGCACCAAAAGCGTCTCCTATAGCTATACCCAGTAAAACATTGTATAAATTCACAATTTTATGTTTAATTATATCCAAAATTTTGTAATCAAATGCTTATGAATTTTTGTTTAATAAATCTCTAACTTCCATTAAGGCATACCCTAATAAATTGTGCCCTTTCCATAACTCTGGATTAGTAACATTAGGGTTATCAGCAGCCATTCCAATTCCCCATATAGAATCAACAGGGCTTGCTTCTACTATAATTCTATCTTTTGTATTTAATAAAAATTCTTTTAAGTCTTTATTTTGAGAAAATTTAGCATGATTGGCTTTTACGACGATTTCGAATTTATGTTGATCCCATACTTCTGGAGAAAAGTTTTTAACCTTTCTTCCTAATTTTTTTACTTGGTGTGGTGTGCCAGCAGAAAGAATTTCTTGTAAAATATCTTCATCATTAAACACTTTTGCTTTGGCATCCATCATATAATGTTCGGCCGTAGGGTAGGTAGTTCCATCTACTTCAAAAGGTGACTCCCACCATTGACTAAAACAACTTTTACTTATGCTACCATCTTTATTGGGTTGATGCCCCCAAAAAAACAAGAATTTTAAGTTTTGATTGTTGTTGTAACGTGTTATTATTGTTTCATTATTATATTTCATAGTATTATTATTTAGATGAATTTATAAGAAAATTTTAATTTCTCCCTTTTTCATTTGGATACAAATTTTTTACTTGGTCACTTTGCCAAAACTCTTTGTTGTCGATATCCATGATTGTTAAACACCCTGTAAATGCAGCTCCAGTATCAATGTTCCATAAGTTTAAGGCGTTTATAGGTATTGATGAACTATAGCGTATAGTTGGGGTGTGACCAATGTATATTTCTGAGTAGTGTGTAAACCTTTCAGGATATAGTTCAGATTTTTCAGATAAGTTTTTATCAGTAGCCAACGCTGTTTCCCATAAGGTTCTATCAAAATGATAATTTAATTTAAATGTCTCTTTTTCAACTCCGTGCATAGAGGTAAATCCAGCATGAATAAACAAACGATTTTTACTATCGATATGGTAAGGTTTCATTTGTTGAAAAAATGCTAGATGTTCATTTTTTTGTTCTTCTGAATAAGATTCGTAACTCTTTTTGGTTTCTTCTCCACCATGTGCTAACCAAATGGTTTCACCTTCACCAGTTCTCAACCAATCTTCACACCACAAATCATGATTTCCTTTAATGAAAATACATTCATGCTTTTTGTTTAACTCTATTAAAAAATCAATGACTTGTGCAGATTCACTCCAACCATCTACATAATCACCAAGAAAAATTAAGGTATCTTCTATAGTGATTTTGGCTTTTTTAAAAACTTGGGGTAAGGCTTTTAAGCCTCCATGAATATCACCAATGACTAATGTTCCCATATCTATTATAAATCTTCAAAATTAATGAACTCAGTAGGAACAAGATTAGTTAGCCAAACTCCATTTTCAGATAAAAAGAACTCATAATTTTTTTTATGCATAACACCTGATTGAACAGTCAAAATTATAGGTTTACCTCTTCTACTGCCTACTTTTTTAGCAGTTTCTACATCGGAACTCAAATGAACATGTTGCCTACTCATTTTTTGTAATCCGTTTTCTTTTATGGAAGGAATAAATTTATCTACTGTTCCATGATATAAAAAGGGAGGAGGAGTCTTTGTTTCAGTTACTATGGTTACATTTTTTAAAGAGTGTCCTTGATTGGCTCTTATTTTTGTTTGATTTTCATTTAATGAAAATCGTTGTTTATCGTTGTTTTTTACAATAAACTCCAATTCATCTTTTGTAAAAGTAACTCCGTTGTTACTTGATTTGTTCAAAAGTTCTTCTACTGAAGCCCATCCGTTGATGTCTAATTTTAGCCCAATTTTTTCAGGCTGATGCCTTAATATCAGGCTTAAAAACTTACTTATTCTTTTTGTGTTCTTCTCATTCATTTTTTTCAATTTTATTCAAAAACGTAAGCAATGTTTGTTACGTTTTTATTGGTTAATTTTCATAACGATATTTTTTTGCGAATTGTTGACTTAAGAGAATAATATCATCTTTTTTTACTAATGAATCTATCCATTTTTGAGGTATATTATCAATTCCATAATACATACCAGCAATAGCTCCAACTACAGTAGCTGTGGTATCAGTATCATCCCCTAAATTTACAGCTTTTAAAACTGCCTCACTATAATTAGTAGTGTTGAGCAAACACCAAAGTGAAGCTTCTAATGTATCTATAACATAGCCACTGGAATTGATATCTTTTTCTTTTAAGTTAGATATATCTTGCTTTAAAATTCTAGAGAAATGATTTTGCTCGTAAGAAGAAATACTTCTTTCTGAAAAATAGACAGTAATTTCCTTTTGTATCTTTTTATATGAATCTACAATTGAAAATCCATTTAAAATATGTTCAGCTAATTTTAAATATATTAAACAAGAAATTGCCGATCTTATGTGGGGATGTGTTAGTGATGAAACATGCCAAATAATATTAAACTGGTCATTTATTTTTTTATCCTTTATGTAAAAGAGTAAAGGAACAATTCTCATTAATGAACCATTACCATTTGTATATTCATCATCAGAATATTTTAAAATTTCTAGTTCTTTATAGTCTTTTTTATTTATGATTTTTGAAAGTTGTTCAATCGCTTTTCGCGTTTGGATTCCGATATCAAAAACATTACCGTGTGGAGTCCATATCTCAGCATTCATCCATTGGATAAATTTATATGAAATATCCACTAAATCGTACCCTTGACATAAACTTTCAGCTAAACAAAATGTAAGAGAACTATCATCAGACCAAGTTCCTTTTGGTTGATGATGTGTTCCAAACTCTCTCATGTTTATTACAGGGTTTTGTTTTAACTCTTGCCTGTTTTTAAACTCCACAGGTACCCCTAGAGCATCAGCTACAGCCAATCCAATAAATGTTGACTTTATAATGTTATTTTTCATAGTAGTTTTTTATGATTTTTATAGCAATTTTCCCAATTCAATCTGTATGCAATTATCGTTTTCTATAGTTTTAAAACTATCTGTTGTAAAAATTTTGGTGAAGTGTTTTTCAAGTTCATCAAAACCTTTACTAAATATTCCGTGACTTATCGCTAAGTATAAGTTTCCTGCATTCTTAGCTTTTAGTTCTTTAGCTAGCCCTAGAAAAGTACCTCCACCATCACAAATATCATCTACTATCAAACAATCTTTTCCTTGTAAGTCATCAGTATATACTTTAAAACCTGTCAACTGACCTGTTTTTACGTTTCTGCTTTTTGAGCATTCAACTACTTCATAGTTTTGAAGGTAAGCAGCAACTTTGTATATCTTTTTTAAAGCACCACCATCAGGAGAGATTAATGTCAAATCTTCTGAAAGCTGTTGTGTAACTAGCTCTATAAATTTGTGATTATCGATAACCTTACAGTTATTCAATAGGGCAGGAGTTACCTCAGAATGTGGATCGAAAACAGTTACTGACTTAAAGTTTTGCGCATTTATAATATCTGCATATACTTTTACCGATAATGGTTCGCCTGATACCATTAATCTGTCTTGACGAGCGGCTGGAAAATAGGGAAGGACAACGTGTAACTTTGTAATCCCCATGTTTTTTAATGCATTAGTAGCCAATAAAAGCGTACCGATATCATTAAAAGACTGAATGCGATGTGTAATGGTAACTTCTGACACATTTTCAAGTTCAGAAATGATTTTAATATGTGGTTCCCCTCCTGAAAAAGTAAAGAAATTATAGTCTACATTGTTTTCTGTTCCGTAAGGAGCAAAGCTTTTATCTAAGTTTAAAATCATATTGCGTAATTTTTACACAAATATAATGCGGTTTTTTAAAATAAAAAATGTTTTAGTGTTTTTTTTACGCAAACTTAATTTCGAAGTGGAATCCTTTCTTTTCTAGTTCTTTATACTTCTTAGCATTAAACTTAAAAAGTTTTGCAGGTCTACCACTAGAAGGCTGGTGTATTTTGTCGGTTTCGGTAAGTATTCCAAAGCTCATAATTTTTTTTCTGAAATTACGTCTATCAATTTTTTGATTAAGGATTGTTTGATATAAATTTTCTAAATCAGAAAAAGGAAATTCTTTTTTTAGTAATTCAAAACCAATAGGTTGGTAGTTTATTTTGTTTTGAAGTCTTTGTAAAGCTGTGGTTAAAATACGATTGTGATCAAATGCTAGTTTGGGGAGCTCATGAATAGTAAACCATTGTACTTCAGCGGCATCAGTATCAGCACTAATTTTAAAATGATTGGGACTTACCAAACCAAAATAGGTAACAGAAATAACTCTGTTTCTTGGGTCTCTTTTGGGAGTTCCGAATGTATATAGTTGTTCAAGATAATCGATAGTAACTCCTGTTTCTTCTAATAATTCTCTTTCAACTGCATGTTCTAGTGATTCGTTTTCTAAAACCAATCCACCAGGCAATGCCCAAGCTCCTTTAAAAGGTTCGATGCCTCTTTTTATTAATAAGACAGAAAGTTCTTTTTGTTGGTAGCCAAAAACAACAGCATCTACAGCAACTTTTATATTTTGTGATATCTTCATTTAGTGTTGAATTTACACAAAGTTACGAAAGTTTTAAAAATTATAGATTCATATTTTAAACAAGGTACTTTTTAATTGTTTTTTTAATGTAGCTTGTGCAATTTGAATAATAAAACCTACTTACAAACTTTACAATCTTCTTTGTCTTGAATTTCACCTACTAATTTTCCTTCTTCGTTAAGTGAAAATCCACAGCAATCCATAAAACCTTGAGCAATTAATTTACGAGCACGTTGAATTTGAGATTTAGTGGTTGGTAAATTTTGTTTTAAAATGTCAGCAACTTCTTGCTGTTTTAAGCCTTTTATATCTGATAAAAATAGCGGCTCTCTATATTTTTTTGGTAAGCTTTGTAAGATTCCACGTAAGCAATCTTTCTCGGTATGCTCTTGTTCTTTTATGTCTGTTTGAACTTCAAAATTTTTAAATTCAATTGTTTGATTAGTATTCTTGAAGTAATCCATCATCGTATTCCGAGCAATCGTAAAAATCCAAGGTTTTAGTTTGGTGATATCGTTTAATGTATGAAGTTTAGTGTGAACTTTTATAAATGTTTCTTGTAAGAGGTCATCAGTCACAGTAGTGTCTTTCACCTTACTTAAAATAAAGTGTTTTATATCATCTGCGTATTTTTTCCAAACTTGTTGCGTTGTCATTCTATAAATTTACGAAAAATGCCACGTTGAATAAATAAACATTTGTTTTTCATTTTATTCAGCGTGACAAAACATTTAAAAATTGATTTAATTAACAGTTACAGTTGTTGCATGTGCAGTTTTCACATGTACAATTTGAGCAGTCATTTGTTTTACATCCTTCGCAAGTGCAGGTACATTGATTATTATTTTTCATGATATTATATGTTTTGTGTGTTCGTATAATAGACTAGGAAAAGAATAAAAAGATGCGTTTATTTTTAAAAATATTTTTGAAGTTCTTTTCTAATAGGAATAGGCTTCACTGCTGAAATGTTTGTACCTCCTGTATTCCCTGTAGGTACCCAAATTAAAGTGAATAAAATTGAAGCTATAATTCTAAAAAGTTGCCCAATAATTTCTTTACTACTGTTTGTTTTTATTCCGTAAACTAGCATCCAATAATGAGATAGAGTGTGTCTATAAACATGTTTTTGTCCTAATACATGAGCGTTTTCTAAATGATAAAAAGACACCTGAAAGCTTTTGCTTTTAAGTGCCTTTTTAGCTAAAGTTAACTGCTTGTAAAACTCCTGTTTTCGTTGTAGTTGTGTCATGATTTATTGATTTTGTAAATCAGACTACAACGAATAGAAAAAGATGCATTTTTAATTTACTTTTTCACCATTAATATAGGTTGCTAAAACTTTTGTATTCGGAATTTCTTTTCCGTCGATTTTCACGATGTCTTTGTCTAAAATGATAAAATCAGCTACTTTACCAACTTCTATGCTTCCTTTTTCTTTTTCTTCAAAGTTTGCATAAGCATTCCAAATGGTCATTCCTTTTAAAGCATTTTCTCTAGATAAAGAGTTTTCCATTTGATAACCTTTTTCGGGATATCCTTTTAAATCTTTTCTGATGGTTGCTGCGTAAAATGTATATAATGGACTAACATGTTCAATAGGAAAGTCCGTTCCTAAGGCAACTTTTCCATATTCTTTTAATAAATCATTATAAGCATAAGCGCCTTTAATTCTTTCAGCACCTACACGATTTTCAGCCCAATACATATCAGAAGTGGCATGTGTTGGTTGTATAGATGGAAGTACATTTTTGAATAGATTAAAATCCTTTACATCTACTATTTGAGCGTGCTCAATACGCCAACGTCTGTCAGTTTTGTTTTTTAATACTTCGTTATAGGTTTTTAACATCACATAATTGGCAGAGTCACCAATTGCATGGGTATTCATTTGATAGTTGGAGGCAGCAATTCTCTTAGCTAATTTTTGTAAGTTCTCATAAGAGTTTACCAAAGCACCATAATGTCCTTTTTTATCAGAATACTCGTCTTTAAGAGCAGCTCCTCGAGAACCTAGAGCTCCGTCAGAATAAACTTTTACTGAACGAACGTTTAATCTATCCGTTTTAATGATGCCATTGTTGAGGTAGTAATCAAGGTTTTTTTGATTGTTAGAAATCATAGCGTATATACGCATTTTTAAATCCCCCGATTTTTGTAAACTATCAATTAACTCAATAACTTCTTTATCTAAACCAGCATCGTCAACGGTAGTTAATCCTAAATCAAAACAGATTTTTTCAGCATCTTTTAAAGCTTGAATCTGTTCTTTTTTAGACGGTTTTGGATTGTTAATAAAGTTCATTGCATTGTCAATAAGCACCCCTGTTAGCTTACCGTCTTTTTTTATAAATTCTCCTCCGTCAATTTTTGAGTCAAGAGTTATTCCAGCTAAATCAATAGCAGCTTGATTGACTAACATTGCATGACCATCAATTCTACGAATAGTAACAGGTGTGTTTGGAAATATACTATCCAATTTTTCTTTGGTGGGAAACTCTTTTACTTCCCAATCATTTTGATCCCAACCACGACCTGTGATGTAGGTTGTATTCTTTTCTTTTTGGAAATCAATTAATCTTTGTAGTACTTCATCATAACTCTCAGTTCCAACTAAGTCTACTTTCTGTTGTTGTAAACCTAATCCGTAAAAATGACAATGTGCATCGATAAACCCGGGGTAAACAGGTTTGTTTTTAGCATCGATAAGATTAGTTGCTGTGTATTTTTTTTGTATTTCTTTATTGTTTCCTATGGCTATAAATTTTCCATCTTTAATAGCAAAACTTTCAGCGGTGTCAAAATTAGAGTTTACCGTGTATGTATAGGAATTAATAACAATAGTATCTACTTTTTCTTTTTGTTTGCAAGAAAGTAGGAAACTAAAAAAGAGCAGAGGGAGTAGTGTTTTTTTCATTAGTGTGTGTAAATTAAATAGGCAATATATAATAACAAAAACTGAAGAGGCACTCTTATAATGGCTATTTTCCTAGATCCAATTGCAGGTTTTTCTCTAAAAACATCCCAAATGTGAATAGGTAAGAAAATTAACATTAATAAAAACATTGCTAAGGCTGCTTGTTTGGTAGTTTGATTAATTAGTAATCCAATACCAATAAGCAGTTCTAATAAACCAGCTATGTAGTTTACAACTAATTTGGGAAGGAAATTAGGAATAAAGCGATTGAAAATCTTAGGTTTCACAATGTGCATAATACCTGCAAAGGCGAAAAATATTCCGAAAATAATTCTTAATGCTAATATTAATATATTCATTAACTGAGTTTATTACTGGATTAATATATAAGATGAAGAGTTTTCTTTTTTATTCTGTTCAGCCTTCTTAGATAAATAGTTGTTAAAAATATTATATAAGGTAATTATAATAAAGGTGATAATTAAATTAAAAATGACTTTTTTTAAAGTAAATTTCTTTTTTCCATAACCTTCTTTGTGTTTTCTTTTAGTTTCAAAGTATTCTTTATTTAATCTAGTGCTCATCTTATACTTTTTAAGGTTTTAAAGCTTCTTCGTTATATAAATATTTATCCATTAAATATACAATACTAGCCATAGAAGCACTTCCTAACTCAAGTTCACGTTTATTTACTTTATCAAATGTATCAGTAGCTGCATGATGATAATCAAAATAGCGTTGTGAATCTGGTCGGTAGCCTACTAAGGTAACATGGTCGTCTTTTAAAGGTCCGATGTCAGCACCGCCACCTCCAGCAGTAATATCATGTAATCCGTAAGGTGCTAAAAGCTTTTTCCAGCTTTGAACTAGTTGCAAGTTTCTTTCATTAGCATCGATAGAGAAACCTCTTGGAGTATGCCCACCGGCATCAGATTCTAAAGCTCCAATATGTAGTTCATTATTTTCCTTAGCTAAACGAGCATATTCCGTTGCACCACGTAAGCCATTTTCCTCATTCATAAAAAATACAATACGGATTGTGTTTTTAGGTTTAATATTGTTCTTTTTAAACAAATAAGCAACTTCTAACGATTGTACAATTCCGGTTCCGTCATCGTGCGCGCCTTCCCCTAAATCCCAAGAATCTAAATGTCCTCCAACAACCATAATTTTATTAGGGTATTCACTTCCTTTAATTTCTCCTACGACATTGTGTGAAGGGGCATCAGGTAAGTTCTCGCAACTTTGTTTAAAATAAAACTGTAAGCTAGGGTTTTCTTTTAAATGCTTGCTTAAGTTTTCAGCAGCACGAGAACTAATAGCAGCTGCAGGAATGTATTCTTCTTTTGGAATATCACCGTACCCCATAGAACCTGTGTGTGGATAATCATCAATTCCATTAGTCATAGAACGAACAATGACTGCTTTTGCTCCAAATTTTCCAACTATGGCAGCTCCTCCATAGCGTTGTCCTACACAACCTCCATAAGCTTGAAAGGTATTAATAAGAGTGTTGTCAAAAGCACCATTGAAAAATACAATTTTACCATTGGCTTTATCACCTAAGTTTTTAGCTTCTTCAATATTTTTTACTTCGATAACTTCTGCTGTAATTCCGTTAGAAGGTGTTGCAATTGAGCCTCCTAAAGCACAAATAGGGACATTTATTTTTTCTCCGTTAAATTCATAATTAGCAACTTCTTTTTCTCCACGAACCCAATGAGGCACCATAATGGGTTGTAGCCAAACAGAATCTAAACCAACTCCTTTCATGAGTTTTTCTCCCCAAATAACTGATTTAGCTGCCCCTTCTGAACCAGATAAACGGTTTCCAATATTTTGTGTTAAATCACGTAGCCATTCATATGATTTACCTTGGGTAAGCGCGGTGCTGAACAGTTTTTTTATTTGTGTTGAGTCTTGTTTGTAGTTTGCTTCAGTATAAGTGTTTGAAGCAGTAGTAGGTTGTTTTTGCTCTGTTTTACAAGCAAAGAAAACCATGTTTGTAAGAAGTAAAAAGGTTAGTTTTTTCATTTAGGGTATTAGTTTTAACACCCTAAATGTAAGTTTTATATTTTAAATGCTAGAACAGTGTATCAAACTTCCAGGTTAAGCCGCCCATTGCTTGAAATCCTTGTACATTAAAGTTGTTGAATCGCTGATAGCTGTTATTTAAAACATTGTTTAAGTTTAAGAAAACAGAGAACGAATCATCAAAATGATACCCCCCATTAAAGTTTACATCAAAATAACTTTTTAAGTCTATTGGAGTATAGGTCTCAGCAGGTAAAGTATCATAAATTCTTCCTTTACGATTTCCTACGAAGTATAAGTTAGCACCAGCAAACCATTTATTGGTTTTGTAGGTTCCAAAAACTTCTCCTTTTATTTTAGGCGTGTTCCAAGCTTCTTCTTCATTGGTTAAGGTAAATTTATTAAACTGAGCATTCGCTCCAATAGTAAGATTTTTAATGCCATCAAAGGCAACTTCACCAAAGAAGGTCATTAACTTAATATCATCATAAATTACTTTAAAAGAGTTCCCATATTCATATCCATAGAATGTAAATCCATTAGTTCCAGCAATGTTATCACCCTCCGATTTTGATTGATTCAGTACAAAAAATGGATTATTTTCTATGTCAGCATAACTTACTTTTGCATTATAACTGAATTGATGATTTAGTTTACCTCTAATTCCTCCGAAAGCATCAAACTTTTTATTAGTTTGTCTCATGTCAAGAGTAGGAGACAAATATGGGTTATCATCTGTAAAAGATTGATACATATTTGTGGTTAAATCACCGGAAGCACCAAGAAATACATTTGCTAGTTCTTTAACTATAGGATAAGAAATCTCCACATCAGGGTAGATAAAAAAGTTATTTTCGCTATTCTCTGTATCCATTGAAAAGTAACTTTTTGCTCCTAATTGAATTGCTAAATCTTGTACATTGAATTTGTAAGTAGGATGTACTCCAAGTGTAATGAAGTTATAATCTATCGGAGTAATTGCATCGTATGCGTAAGCATAAGAACCTCCTAAGTAATTAATAGTGGTATTTATATACAAATCGTTTAATTGGCGATGAAAATTATCTAAAGGAAAACGAAATTGTGCATTACCATCAACTAAAAATTCAGCACTTTCAAACGAGTCAGAGAAAAAAGCGATTGACCCATTAGCTTCATCTAAAAAAGAGTCATCTGGTTTTATTTGACCAAATATTTTTATGTGATTGTAACTTTGTGCTTCTTCAATAGCACTTAAAGTAGTTTCTGTAAACGTAATATTTGTAGGTAAACCGTACCAGTTGTATTTGTCTTTTTCAGCACTGATACCTGCTGACCATTGAAAATAACGTTCTTGTTGGGTGTAGTTTATGTTTAGGTCAATATTATAAAAAGTACTGCTTAATTCTGTGTTAGCTACAGGGTCAGATGATAATAGGAACTTTAGATGTGCTGTTAATTCACTATTATAACTTTCATTTCGTCTTACATATGCTTCTAAAAAAGGTGAAAGGACGTTTCCAAATCCAACCGATACATAGTTAGGATATAACTTTTCTCTTTTACCCAAGTCAACTTTTTTCATTGTTCCACTTTTGGGGATAAAAGTAGAGGCAACAGGAACCGAATATATTTGATATTCTAAAGCTTTTTTCTGAGTTTCTTTTGTGTGTTCAATCACAGGTTTTTGCTTTATTTTAAAAGCATCAGTAATTTTAGGAACATATGAAGTTACAACATTTACAACTTCGGTTTTTATAATAGTGTCTTTAGCTTTATTAGTGGTATTTTTTTCTTGTGCATTTGTGTATGCTACTACAAATAAAACAAGTAAACTTAAGTGCTTTTTCATCAATCTAGTCATTTAACTTTCGTTTGTTATTAACAAATTTTAGTTTTGGGTAGTTACTGATTCGTTTGTTTTTGCTTCTTTATTTTTAATGGTACGAAGCTCGTTTTTTGCTTCTTCAATTACATCTTTATACTGTGTAAAGTTTTTTATAATGTTCTCCAGGATGTATGTTGCTTGATATGCATCTTTCAAAGCATAATAGTTTTTAGCCATTATTATATAACTTTTAACTCCCCAGTACTTATATGATGAGTAGTTGGCAATTAAATCTTGTACAGCTTTGGTAGATGCTTCATATTCTTTATTCTCATGCAAAAAGAAAGCATTGTAGTATAAACATTCGGCTTTCAGTTCACCAGTAGCTTTTTTACTAGCTTCGTTAAAATATTCTTCAGCAGTTAAAAAGTCATTGTTTTTGAAAGAAGAGCGTGCTAAAATTATTTTAGCATCCTCAGCAATATTAGTATCTACCTTTCCTTTGAGTAACACTTTTTCAGCATAAGTAATAGCATTGGTGTAATCATCTTTTTTATAGTACCCTTTCATTAAATTACTTTGAGCAAAAATGATGTTTTGTGGGTAGTTAGCTTCCTTTTCTAGTTGTTGGAGTACTACAATACCGTTGCTCCAATCTTCTTTTTGTAAATAAATATTAGCTAACTTCGTTAAAGATTCTTCTGTAAACTCGCTTTTTGTTTGTTTGTTTACATAGGTGTAGTGAGGGATAGCTTTATCAAATAACTTTGTATTGTTATACGCTTGAGCTAAGTAAAAATGTGCTTTTAAGACATTAATCCCGTTAGGAAATTGTTGTAAGTATTTATTGAATCCTTCAATAGCCTTAGTGTTATCGTTCTCTAGGAATTTATTTTCAGCAGATTGATAGGTTGCGTTATCTAATTCTGCATTGCTAACATTAGCAAAAGGTATGTTTTTAACCCAAGCAGCATATTCATCTACTTTACCTATATCGATATATACATTTTTAACGTTGGTTACTGCTTGTTTTGCTTCGTTTGAATTAGGATGCTTCGCAACAACTTCTTTATATTTTTCGATAGCTTTTCTATTATTGTTGTTGCTATAATATAATAATCCTTGGCGTAATAATACATTTGGAACGTAGTTGCTTTTTGGATGATTCTTTAATAAACGTTCGTAAGTTTTTTGTGCTTTTGAGGCATTATTCATGGTTGTATAGGTTGTTGCTAACTGAAATAAAGCATCGTCTTTTAATTGAGAACCATCATAGTCACTAATTAAAGTTTCAAGGTTTTGAACTTTTACATCGTTTTTACCTAAGAAACCATTACTCATAGCTGTTTGATATTGTGCATAATCTGATCCTACACCACCTTCTTGTATTACCTTATTATATGCCTTAATAGCATTTGTGTAGCTTTTTGAAGCATAAAAAGAATCTCCTAAGCGATTGGAAGCATCATCATTTAAATCGTTATCATCCAAATTTTGTTCTAAAAATTGCTGAAAATATTTTGCAGCATTCGGATAACTTTTTAATTTGAAGTTTGTGTACCCAATTTGGTAATTAAGCATCTTAGCCTCGTTAATATCCTTATCAGTAACTGATAAGAAGTGTTTAAGGGCACTTTGATAATTTCCTAAAGAATATTCGGTTTCAGCCAACCAGTAAGCTGCTTTGTTACTCACAGTAGCGTTCTCTGACTGAGTTGCATTTACAAAGTATGGTTTGGCTTCTGTTATTTTAGTTTCGTTATATAATTGAATTCCCCTGTATAAAGAAACTTCATTAATAATACTTTTACTTTCTGGAGTCTCTGAAGTATTTAAAAAGTCCAAAGCACCTTGATAATCTTGTTGATGCAAGTATGAAGTCACTAACAAATTGCTAATTTCAGCAGCGTATGGAGATGTTGGGTATTTAGCTAAAAAGCCTTTTAAAACATCAGGAACACTTTCATACGGATTTCCTTCTTCGTAACTTAACTTCGCATAATTTAAAGAAGAACTTTGAGTAATTTGAGCATCAAAATCCATTTCACTTGCATTTTTAAATGCGTTTAAAGCTTCCGTTTTTTTATCTAATTCTAAATAACACTCTCCTAAATGATAGTAAGCATTTTGCGCTACTTTGTTATTTCCACCAATAATTTTATTAAAATTACTAACAGCAGTTTCATAATCTTTTTGTTGATAATAAGCATAGCCTAAATAATAGTAATCGGTATTTGTCCAACGACCATTTTTTCCTTTGTAGGCTTTTAAAAACGGAATAGCTTTTTCGTATTTTTTAAGGTTAAAATAACTTTCACCAACAATTTTAGAAATTTCAGAAATCTCTTTTTGATCTTTCGTAGTTTTTAGTAATTGTTCTCCAATTTGAATTGATTTATCGAACCTTCCAGCTTTAAAACTAATATCTAATATATAGTAATTTGCTTTTGCTTGGTAAGTAGCATCATTAGCTAGTTGACTTAAATTGTCTTCTGCTTCTCCAAAGTTTTCTTCTTTATAGGCTATGTATCCGTAATAGTAACGAGCGTCGTTACCATAAATAGGATTTCCTAACAGAGTTTGAAAACGAGATTTAGCATCTTTTAAATAGTTAGAAACTAATAATGCATAGCCCATTTTATAATTGAGTTCATTCTTTTCTTCTGGACTCAATAGTTTTTCATTTACTTTTTGATACCATTTTAGGGCGTGAGCAGCTTTTCTGTTGGCGAAATAATAATTACCAACATTTAAAAATGCTTTTTCTTTTTTATTGTTGTAAGGGTAGTTTTCAACAAACTGATTAACTCTATAATCAGCATCATCTTGTTGTAATTTTATTGCACACATAGCATCATAATAGTCAGCATCAGCTTTTAAGTTATGATGTTTTTCAGAGTTTATAGAAACTTCGCGAAAAACTTCTTGAGAAGCAGCGTAAGCTTTATTATTATACAGGCGCATTGCTTTATGAAAATTGGCATTTACATCAGTATTTATAGCTGATTCTTGCGCTATTACCGCTGTTGTAATGGTTAAAAAAAGAAATAAGTAGCAGCTTTTTTTGAAACAGTTAAATCTCATATTTTTTAGTTATCTAGAAACTATAACGTTAGTTTTTTATTTTTGTTGGGAGACTTTTTATCAAAAGTAAGAAATGTTAGAGAATTACGTTATAAAATTTTAGATTTGTAAAAAACTACACTCCATGGAAAATCCTGTTTTACACCTAGAAAACGCAGATATTTATCAACAAGACAATTTAGTGTTATCAAAAGTAAACTTTACCTTAAATAAAGGTGATTTTTATTATTTAATTGGTAAAACTGGAAGTGGGAAAAGTAGCTTGTTAAAAACCTTGTATGGTGATTTACGTTTGCAACGTGGTTTAGGAAGCATCGTTGATTTTGATTTAAAGAAAATGAAAGAAAAAGATATTCCTTTTTTAAGAAGAAAATTAGGTATCGTTTTTCAGGATTTTAAACTATTAAACGATAGAAACGTATTTGAAAATTTAGAGTTTGTATTAAAGGCAACTGGGTGGAAAGATAAAACTGAAATGAAAGATAAAATTCATGAAGTTTTAGATAAGGTAGGAATGAAGGAAAAGTACTATAAAAAAACTTTTGAATTGTCTGGAGGAGAGCAACAACGCGTAGCAATTGCAAGAGCATTATTAAATAATCCTGAATTAATTTTAGCAGACGAACCTACGGGGAACTTAGATCCAAAAACTTCACTAGAGGTGATGGAGTTATTGAATGAAATTCACCAAAGTGGAAAAACGATTCTTATGGCTACGCACGATTATCAATTGATTGTAAAGTTTAAACAAAAAGTAATTAAATGCGAAGGTGGAGAATTGTTTGAAGTAGTACAGCAAGCAGTTTAATTTTTTATAAAAAAACAAACCCACTTCAAGAATGAAGTGGGAAAATTGCTATGAAAAACTATGAAAAGAAACACTACTAATGCTTCTCCATAATAAAGACGTTCAGATTAGCAGAATCTTACACCACTATTTGAATTTTAACAAAAAATTATAAAAAAAGTCCTGAGTAAATTCATTACTCAGGACTTTTAGATTCTACGTTTTTAACTTCCTAGAAAGTTAAAGTAGTGTTGTTGTTTTTAACAGCTTCAGCAGAAGAAGTTAAAGCAGCTTTTTCTTCCTCGCTTAAGTTAATTTCAACGATTTTTTCAATTCCGTTTTTACCTAATACTACTGGTACACCAATACATAAATCAGATAAACCATATTCTCCCTCTAATAAAGCAGAACAAGGGAATATTTTCTTTTGGTCACAAGCAATTGCTTGTACTAAACCAGATACAGCAGCACCTGGAGCATACCAAGCAGAAGTACCTAATAAACCAGTTAGGGTAGCACCACCAACTTTAGTATCTTGTTTTACTTGCTCTAATCTTTCTTCTGATAAGAATTCAGATACAGGAACAGAGTTACGAGTAGCTAAACGAGTTAACGGTACCATTCCTTTGTCAGAGTGTCCACCAATAACCATTCCGTCAACATCAGAAATAGGAGCTTCTAAAGCTTCAGCTAAACGATACTTGAAACGAGCTGAATCTAAAGCACCACCCATACCAATGATTCTATTTTTAGGTAATCCAGTCGCTTTGTGTACTAAATATGTCATAGTATCCATTGGGTTAGATACTACAATGATAATTGTGTTAGGAGATTGCTCAACTAAGCTAGCAGCTACAGATTTTACAATACCAGCATTGATTCCTAATAACTCATCACGAGACATTCCTGGTTTACGAGCAATACCTGAAGTAATTACACAGATGTCTGATCCTGCAGTTTTGCTATAATCTCCTGTTGTTCCAGTAATTTTTGTGTCAAAACCATTTAAAGAAGCAGTTTGCATTAAGTCCATTGCTTTACCTTCAGCAAAACCTTCTTTAATATCAACTAAAACAACTTCAGAAGCGAAATTTTTAATAGCAATGTACTCAGCACAACTTGCACCTACAGCACCTGCTCCTACAACCGTTACTTTCATTTTATATATGTTTTTTGTAATTAATTATGTTTATAAGTGCGGAATCCGCACAAGATGCACAAAAATAGCGATTTGGCTATGGATATAAAAGAAAAACCCGTTGATATTTCAACGGGTTTTATATTGTTAGTTGTAGCTAAATATTTTTAAGTCTTTTCCTTTAGAAAAATAAATCTTTTTAGCGGGCTTGTCAATTTTGTATTTTGGTTTGTCTACACCAAACTCATATGTTTCAACAGTGTCACCAGAATCTTTGTTAACTTGCACTAAAACTTTTTTACCTCCTTTGTTTGCATAGAAGAAGGCATTATTTTTAGTGGCTTTAAAAGCATTGTGACGGTCTCCATCCCATAATAACTCTCCTATTTCAGAAATCGTTGTTCCGTCGTTAAATTGAGATACGCCTTTGTTAGCATGTTTTATACCGCGATTTATTGTGTTTTGTTTACCTACAAAAGCTCCTGATCCAACTAGTGCTGACCCATATGTGGCGTTAGCGTATCCAAGTCCTTGCATTCCAAAACCAGTAAAACCTAATGCATAAGAACCAAAATTCTTTAAATGTCTAAACCCTTCGCCAGGTTGTTTAAAGTATTCATTCTTTATTACATTACCTTTGAAGTCTGTAATTACATATTCCCAGTTGCTGTTGATGAAATAACCATTGTCTCTTATTTCAACAGAGGTTATTTTACTAGCATCATTAAAATCAATCTTTTTTACTTGGTCTTTTCCAAGTTCTTTGTCAGGGTTTAAAATGTATAGTTTTTTACCACTTAATAAAATTAAAGAGTTGTTTTTCTCATGATAGGTTAGTTTATCATTTTTTTCATCTAATTTAATTTTGTATACTCTTTTCTCTTCTCCGTTTTGGAAATATTCTATTCTGTATGGGGTTACAAAAATAGTACCTTTATCATAAGAGAAAGTAGTGAATTCTTCTTCGTCGTCTACTTCAAAATCTACATTTTTAATAACCTTTTGAGGTTTTTTCCAAACTTTTTTACCAGTATTATCTACCAAATGCTTTTTGTTTTTGTAATAAACAATATAACCTTCTGAAGTTTTTTCAACACCTTTAACTTTTTTTCTTTTGAATTCTTTTTTCCAAGCATCTTCACCAGTATGATAGTCAAATAATTTAGCTCCGTCTTCGTGGATTAAAAATAATTTTCCATCCTCAAATTGATAGTCTACAAACCCCTCATCTAGTTTAATAGGTTTTTTCCAAGTTTCTTTACCTGAATTTACATCAAAAGCAATAAGCTCTTTACCAATTACTTTTTTCCCTATTAGAGATAATCCCATGGTAAAACCAGCTTTAATAGCTCCCCCAACTAAAGAACTACTTTTGTTTTCAACAGCGATTAAAGACTTATTATCTTCTGTAAAAAACAATTTACCAGCGTCGTATTTTTCTGATAGTATAACTTTACCATCAGATTTGTTGATTAAAAAAACAGTTTTACCAGCTGTAAAAGCAATTTTATCTTCGTTTTGGATAAAGTTATAAGCACCTGCACCTCCTAATAATAAGCTTCCTAATTTCTTATTGGTTTTTATAGAGCTTTCCCAAATGATGTTATCATTTTCAATGCTAGTTAAAAATAGTTTAGCTTCAGTTTTATCAGTTTTTGCAAAAAATAAAATAGCATTTTTACCAAAAACAAACTTGTCATCAAAAATTCCTTTGTATCCATTGGTCTTTTCGTCTAAAATTTTATGACCTGTTTTGATGTTGAAAATTGTTTGATTAAATTTTCCGAATGGAGATAATGCTACTTCACTAAAAGAAGAGCCTCCATCTTGACCAAGAGCATTAAGATTTTTAATAAACCCACTTTCTTTGAACTCCCATATTTTTTGACCTGTTTCACCATTAACTCCATATACGGCACCGTCTGTTGTAATCACGGGAATCCCTGTTAGGTTGTGTAGGTAAACGTCACTAATTTTACTATCGAGAGTAAGTGTGTGATCAGGGGCCTTTTGGGCAGATACTAATATAGAGATTAATAGAAGTAATAAGAATAATTTTGTTTTCATAACACTTAAAAATTAAGAGGTTAAAATTTTGTTAAAGTAAAAAAATTAGTTGCGAATATAGAGAATAAAAAAAACCTATTTTGTAAAAATAGGTTTTTTTTATTATTGGTTTATAAAGTGAGTTTTATCTAAAACTAAAAGCAATACCTGCATTAACAGAGTTATACTCTTGTAAGGTATAACTTCCGAAGATTTTAAAGAAACCTAAACTTAAACGAGCACCTAATGTGGTGTTAAAGCTACCCGTATTAGTCTTTAAAGATAAAGGGTCAGTAACTCTTTCTTCATCTACTGGAATATTATTGAATTCGTATCTAAGAATGTAGGTTCCAAGCATATTTAGTCTGGTATTACCTCCATTATATCCTACACCTCCGTAAATATTAATAACAGGAAAGTTTAAAGATGCGATTGCTTGTACAGTATATGAGTTTAGTTTAAATTCTGCAGAAGCATTTTCGGTTGATACATCACCAGAAACATCACCTATTGTATAATCAACATTCATATTGGTGTAGGCAGCTAGTAAAGAAACATGCAATGGTGTTTTATCCATAGGACCAAACCAATTGGTAATTTCTTTTTTTACTCCTATTCCAAACAATCCTCCTTTTACATCATCAGAGCCTACTTTTGGTACATATCTAACCATTGCTTCAAATTTATAAGGAAGTCCTAATCCAATTTGAACAGAAGGAGCTGGTACGGCATTAGCAGGTAGATCATCTTTAACGCCTTCAGGCATTGTAAAGTTAGCTTCAACTTCTTGTCCATTAACGGTTGTTCTATATGTTAATTCTGCAGGAGTTAGGGAATTGCTTCCAGTAACTGTTGGTGTAGTATTTTGGTTATAGGTAGTATTACTAGATAATCCTATTTTTGTTAGATTAAATATTTCATCTTCAGAAGGTACAAAAGAAGCATTAGCACCAATAGTGATATCAAAGCCAAATTTTTTGTGAACTTTAGCAGTATGATACCAGCCATTGTTCATGCTATAAATAAAACCTTTCATAGCAGGATCTAAATAAGCATTTGTTAGTTTGCTAGCGTCTTCTTTTGCTAATAAAATAGTTTCTAATTCCTGAGCTTTAACACTAAAGCTTACCATTAAAGTTAAAAGTGGTAAAAGAATTTTTTTCATAATTATGAGGATGTTGTTTTAAGCGGTAAAAATATAAAATAAAAAAAAGCTCAATAATTTTATTGAGCTTTTTTGTCGTTAAGAAATTGTTTTATGCATCAATATTCGCATATTTTGCATTCTTTTCTATGAAATCTCTACGTGGAGGAACTTCATCACCCATTAGCATAGAGAATATTCTATCAGCTTCAGTTAAGTTGTCAATAGTAACTTGTCGTAATGTTCTAAACTCAGGATTCATGGTAGTGTCCCATAATTGTTCTGCGTTCATCTCTCCAAGACCTTTATAACGTTGAATTGTTACTGATCCACCCATTTTTTGAGCAATTAAATCACGTTGATTGTCATCCCATGCATACTCGCGTTTTTGCCCTTTTTTAACTAAATATAAAGGAGGAGTAGCAATGTAAATATATCCTTGTTCAACCATTTCACGCATGTAACGGAAGAAGAATGTTAAAATTAAAGTAGCAATGTGGGAACCATCCACATCGGCATCACACATAATAACTACTTTATGGTAACGTAATTTGGTTAAGTTTAATTCACGAGGGTCGTCTTCTGTTCCAATGGTAACTCCTAATGCGGTAAACATGTTTTTGATTTCTTCATTTTCAAAAACTTTATGTTGCATAGCTTTTTCTACATTTAAGATTTTACCTCTTAAAGGAAGAATAGCTTGGAAGTTACGGTCACGACCTTGTTTTGCAGTACCACCTGCCGAGTCTCCCTCAACAAGGAATATTTCACATTGAGCAGGGTCAGTTTCAGAACAGTCAGATAATTTACCAGGTAAACCACCAATACTCATTACTGTTTTACGCTGTACCATTTCACGAGCTTTACGTGCTGCGTGACGTGCTTGTGCAGCTAAAATAACCTTTTGAACAATGGTTTTAGCGTCGTTTGGATTTTCTTCTAAGTAATCTGTTAACATTTCAGATACCGCTTGTGATACAGCAGCGCTTACTTCACGGTTACCTAATTTTGTTTTTGTTTGACCCTCAAATTGAGGTTCTGCTACTTTTACAGATACAATTGCTGTCAATCCTTCACGGAAGTCATCACCAGCAATTTCGAATTTTACATTTTTAAGTAAACCAGACTCATCAGCATACTTTTTTAATGTGTGCGTTAAACCACGACGGAAACCTGATAGGTGTGTACCACCTTCGTGTGTATTAATGTTATTTACGTATGAGTGTAAATTTTCAGCATAAGAATCATTATACACCATAGCAACTTCTACAGGAATTCCATTCTTTTCACCTTCCATAGAAATTACATCTTGAATAATCTGTGTTCTTGTCCCGTCTAAGAATTTCACAAATTCAGATAAACCTTCCTCAGAATGAAATGTTTCAGAAATATTATTCCCTTCATCATCCTGATTACGTTTGTCAGTTAACGTAATGGTGATACCTTTATTTAAGTATGCCAATTCGCGCATACGTGTAGCTAAGGTATCGTAGTTGTATTCTGTTGTTTGTTGAAAGATTGATTTATCTGGCAAGAAGCTAACAATAGTTCCAGTAAAATCTGTATCTCCAATAGTTTTTACAGGGTATAAAGTTTTACCTCTTTCATATTCTTGTTGCCAAATTTTACCTTCTTTATGTACAGTTGCAGTTAAATGATCAGAAAGTGCATTCACACAAGAGACCCCAACACCATGTAGTCCACCAGATACCTTGTATGAATCTTTATCAAATTTACCACCAGCACCAATCTTGGTCATTACAACCTGTAGTGCAGAAACTCCTTCTTTTTTATGAATTCCAACAGGAATACCACGACCATTATCTTTTACTGTAATAGAGTTATCTTCATTAATATCTACTGATATTTCATCACAGTGACCAGCTAAGGCTTCGTCAATAGAGTTATCTACAACCTCATATACTAAATGGTGTAATCCTCGTACTCCAACATCTCCAATATACATGGAAGGACGCATGCGTACGTGCTCCATTCCTTCTAGCGCCTGGATACTATCGGCAGAATAATTATGTTTTTTTTCTTCGCTCATTATAAAGAGAATTAAATTAAAGTCTTTATCATAAAAAAATCGCTCGGGAGCGATTATTGTTACATTACAAATTTACGATTTTATAAACTTTAAATAAAGTTTTTAAGAGGTTTTTGTGATGTTTTATAACAATTGCTTAAGAAATAAAAAAGCCCTTAAAACGGCTAAAAACACTTTTAAATTAGAATTTGAAGATAAATGGATAGTTTGGTTTAATCTTTTTTTATAAAAATAGCTTATTTGGCTTTAAAAATGTTTTATAAAAGTAAAGTTATAAAATTGTTTGTTTGGTGTTAAATAAATGAATTTAAATTAGTGTTTAATGGTTTTTTGTTTATGCTTTTGTAAAAAATTAACATTTTTTAAGGTTTTTGTTGTGTTTTTTGTTAATATTGAAGCTAGTATTAATAAATTAAATTTTTTTTAAAATGAAAACCCCCCGAATTTTATTAGGAGCTTTATTGGCTTCTATGTTGTTTATTGGCTGTAACAATTCTGAAGAATTTGTTACTGGTTCAGAAAGTTTGACAGAAGAGCAAATTTCTAGTTTAACAAATAAGAAAGAAGCTACTTTTCAATTTATTGATTTGATGAAGAATCAAAGCTTTAAAGAAAAGACTCTTGAGTTGTTGAATAATCAGCAACCAAGTGTAGCGATGTCTAAAATTTTAAACCAAACTTCTGAGTTTGTAAGTGATGAAGAGTCATATAAAATGTTAATGTCTAAAACCACTATGTTAGAAGGTAAGGCGTCTAAAGAAGCCGCTCCTGAAAAGATAGAGATTTTGGAAGTTTGGATGCACAATGGAGAGAGAATAGAAGATTTTTCTAATGTATTATTTTCTTTTGCTCCTGAAGGAGATGAGAAAACTTGGGAGAGAGTTGAAGCGTATACAATAGATAAAGAAGTTGTTTATCTTGATCCTAAAGAAGCACCAAGTCAAACAGTTATTGTTATTGAAACTGATGGTTTTGAAGCCTTGAAGAGAGAGGTAATTTATATGAATGAGTATCTTCAAGAAAATGGAGTTCAAAACAACAGGTTTTTAAAGTCTTCATTAGATTTAAGTACTAAATCTGCAAGAAACACTGGATTAGAAACTACGAAGTTAGATAAAATAAGATTAAATGACGATGAAGAGCCTTGGATAAGTGGTGCTGCTGAGGTATATGCAATAACATCTGGTATTAAAGATGATAAAAATAACCCTGAAATTAAGATAATACCTATGTATTATTTAGATCATGACGATACTGATTATTACCCGAATCAAATATTATTGTTTTGGGATGATTATCAATATCAAGCAGCAAATATTCAGTTATTTGAAAAAGATGACAATACAAATTATAAAGACTTAGTTTCTGCTATTGTAAATGGAGTTTTTCAAATTATAGGAACAGTTTCAACACAACCTTGGGTTAATGTTTTGGGTCAGGTTGCTGGAGCAATAATTCAAGCGATGCCTGATAGCTGGTATGCCAATAATGATGATTATGTAGATTCGTTTTATACAATTGAAAAAAATAAGAGTTACTATAATTATTATGGAGCTAGAAGAAATGCAAAGGTGAACTTATCTCCTTTTTATGTAGCTCCAAATTAAAAAATAAATTTAAAGGAATAACAAAAACCTCGCCAATAAGCGAGGTTTTCTTTACAACTAAAATTTGAAAAAAAAACTAAGAATTTTTCTTAGTAAGCGTCTTCATGTACAGCTTTGATAGCTCTACCAGAAGGTTCGTTTTGGTTTTGAAAACTTTTATCCCAAGCCAGTGCGGTAGGGGTGCTACAAGCAATTGAAGGCACAGACGGAACTGTTAAAGCAGCAGTTTCACTTGGAAAATGCTCTTCAAATATTGAACGATAATAGTATTCTTCTTTAGCTCTTGGTGTTTGTGTAGGAAAGCGATGTGGAGCATTTGCCATCATTTCGTCAGTAATAGCAGCTTCTACAACTTCCTTTAAGGTGTCAATCCAGTTGTAGCCAACTCCGTCAGAAAATTGTTCTTTTTGTCTCCAAGCTACTTCTTTTGGTAAATAGCTCTCAAAAGCTTTACGTAACACCCATTTTTCCATACGTTCACCATTAATCATTTTGTCTTCTGGGTTAATACGCATTGCTACATCCATAAATTCTTTATCTAAAAATGGTACACGACCTTCAATTCCCCAAGCCATTAAGCTTTTATTGGCGCGTAAACAATCGTATTGATACAATTTATCTAATTTTCGTACAGTTTCTTTATGGAATTCTTCTGCATTAGGGGCTTTATGGAAGTATAAATATCCTCCAAAAAGTTCATCAGCACCTTCGCCAGATAAGACCATTTTTATTCCCATAGATTTAATAACACGTGCCATTAAATACATTGGAGTAGAGGCACGAACTGTTGTAATATCGTAAGTTTCCAGGTTGTAAATAACATCTTTTATTGCGTCTAAGCCTTCTTGAATAGTAAAGGTTATTTCATGATGAATAGTATCAATATATTCCGATACTTTTTTAGCTGCAGCTAAATCAGGTGAACCTTCTAAACCAATAGAAAATGAATGTAATTGCGGATACCAAGCAGCATCTTTATCACCAGATTCTACGCGTTTAGCAGCATATTTTTTTGCAATAGCAGAGGTGATGGAAGAATCCAATCCACCTGAAAGTAATACTCCATAAGGTACATCACTCATTAGTTGCCTATGAACAGCGGCTTCTAAAGCATCGCGAACTTCATCTATGGAGGTCTTATTGTCTTTCACAGCTTCGTATTCCATCCAATCACGAGAATACCATTTTTGTAATCCGTCTTCACGCGTATAATAGTGTCCTGGAGGAAAAATTTCGATTTTGTTACAAACTCCTTCTAGCGCTTTTAACTCAGAGGCCACATAAAAAGTTCCGTGTTTATCCCATCCCATGTATAAAGGAATAATTCCCATATGGTCACGAGCTACTAAATATTCATCTGTAATTGAATCGTATACAGCAAAACCAAAAATCCCGTTTAAATCATCTAAAAACTCAACTCCCTTTTCTTTGTATAAAGCTAAGATAACCTCACAATCAGATTTAGTTAAAAACTCATGTTTTTCCTTAAGTTGTTTTCTTATTTCTTTATGATTATATATTTCTCCATTAGCAGCTAAGACAAATCTACGGTCATGGCTAAATAGAGGTTGTTGTCCAGAGGCAGGATCAACAATTGCTAGTCGCTCATGTGCCATAATTGTTTTTTCATCGCTATAAATTCCACTCCAGTCTGGACCTCTATGGCGAACTTTCTTAGCCATTTCTAATAATTGAGGTCTTAATTTATCTGAAGATTGTTTTAAATCAAACGCACATACAATTCCACACATAATTTTAATTTTATTGTTTATTATAATGCAAATAACTGAATGATGTTTTTGTTTTTAAACAATTATGCTTTTTTTGGTTATATATTGTAATTTTAAAAGTTGAAAAACATATTTTAATTAACTTTAATTTGCGTTTTAAGCTATTATTATTCTACTTTTTAATTATTCTTATAACAATTATGAGAGTTTACTTTTATCGAAAAAGAAGGAAGTATAATTTTAACAGTAAAATTAGTGTTTCTTTCCTACGACTAAAATATATTTGCCGCGGTTTTTCTTTATTGTAAAGAAAATTAAAAGGGAATTAGGTGAGAATCCTAAACTGTACCCGCAACTGTAAACTTAGTCTATTAAAATTATAGATACTTGTTATTTCTTACGCCACTGTTTTTACGGGAAGGTAGTAGCAAGATGTTAGTCAGGAGACCTGCCAAAATTTAATTCATTGCTTTTCTTTCGGGTTAAAAGAAGAAGCAGTAAAGAACATTTGAAATATAATGTTTGTATTTTTTTGTTTTCAGAAACTTTAAATTTAATTATAATAATGATACGTAATTATAGTATTGTATTGGTATGTTTAATATCAGTTTTTTTTTCATGTTCAAGTGATTCAACGAAACAAGAACCAACTCCAATTTATGATAATTCTTTTATACTAAGTTATGAGGGGGACAAAACAGTGGTAGGGCATTTAGATGAAAGTCAAGTTTTTACCCCAAATGTATATGAGTCTCTAAATAAAAATTCAATATCTTTTACAAACTTTGAAAATAGTTTATTCATAGTGTCTCAAGACGGACCTAATTTTGTTACAAAATTAAACTTAAAAGATCTTGCAGAAGAAGTAACAGTGACTACATCTAAGGTAAGTAGCCCTTCGTACTTGGCCATGTACTCAGAAACTGATGGAGTAATCATTTCTACTGGTGGAAGAGGAAGACGAAGAACATATGATTTATCGTTTTTTAATGTAAGTGAAGGAGTTAAAGATAAAATTGATGGAGTTTCTTCAAAAGTATTGTTTTCAAAATCAGGAGTATTGGTAGATGGAGAAAACATATTGATTGCTGATGATAAAGAGTTGAAAGTATTAAATATCAAAGATAAGTCAATAAAAACCACAGTAATATTTGATGATGTAATTTCAGGAATCTTAAAAGATAAAAACAATAAAATTTGGATAGGAACTGAGAAAAGAATTGGAGATGCTAAGTTTGTAAGTTTGACAACTGATTATGGTATTGATGAAATGGTTACATTAACAGGAGTGAATTTATATAAGAATAGTATGCTTTCTGTAAGTGAGTCAGGTAGTTATGTTTATTGGTCAGAAGTGTCAACAGGAGTGATTCACCGTTTTAACACAGAAACAAAAAAAGCAGAAGAATTTATTAATCCAACTACAGAAGGAATAATGCTTACAACTGTTATAAGAGAGCATCCTATTACAGGAAAAGTACATGTTTTAGGTGCAGAAGATTTTTTTGATACAGATAAAAGTATACTTACTATTTATAATGAAGATAAATCTGTTTTTAAAACTGTAAAAGGAATAGGTAACTCGCCAATAGATATTTGCTTCTCTAAAGAAGATTTTTCTGTAAATTAAGTATTGTTTATTTATTTTTAATACGAAAAAGTTTGTAAAATCAAAATCACTTTATACATTTGTAGCATAATGATAAAACAACAATTAAATAACTGGTGGTGGAAAACTCATAACTTACGTTAGTGAGACCATCTTGTTATATCTATAATACAACGAAAAGGCTTATCTCATGATAAGCCTTTTTTGTTTTTTACATATTAAATAAAATGAAAAAAATTACCTTTAAAACAATAGCAAAAAAACAATTGGCAGATATGATAACGCCAGTTAGCTTGTATTTAAGAACAAGAGACAAGTATGCGAATAGTTTGCTGTTAGAAAGTTCAGATTATCATAGTAAAGAAAATAGTTATTCGTTTTTGTGTATAGAACCTTTGATAACCATCAAGGCAGAAAATGATGAATTGTTATTGTCGTATCGAAAAGAAGAATTAGAAAGAGAGCCTATTCAAAGAAATTTTTATAAGAAGTTTGATGCGTATAGCAATGTTATTTCGATAAATTGTTCAGAGGAAATAAAATCATTTAATGGATTGTATGGCTATACAACTTTTGATGCGGTTCAATACTTTGAAACAATTCAGTTAAAATCAGATAAAGCACCTTCTGAAATTCCAGTATTACAGTATAGCTTTTTCCGATTTATTGTAGCAATCAATCATTTTAAAAATGAAATGATTTTGATAGAAAATATACCAGAAGGAGAAGAATCTCGATTATCAGAAATAGAAAACTTAGTAAACTCTCAATCTTTTGCTAAATATGACTTCGTTTTTGAAGGAGAAGAAACTTCGAATATCACGGATGAGGAATTTAAGCAAAGTGTAACAAAAGCAAAGGAACACTGTAAAAGAGGAGATGTTTTTCAGTTGGTTTTATCACGTCAATTTCAACAAAAATTTAAAGGAGATGAATTTAATGTGTACAGAGCATTACGCTCTATAAACCCTTCTCCATATTTATTTTATTTTGACTACGGAAGCTTTAAATTGATGGGGTCTTCACCCGAAGCACAAATTAAAATAACAGATGGACAAGCAATTATAAACCCAATTGCAGGAACCTTTAGAAGAACAGGTGATGATGAAAAAGATAGAGAGTTGGCGAAAGAGTTAGCAAATGACCCGAAAGAAAATGCAGAACATGTAATGTTGGTTGATTTAGCGAGAAATGATTTAAGTAAACATGCAACCAATGTAACAGTTGAAACCTACAAAGAGGTTCAATATTTTAGTCATGTAATTCACTTGGTATCAACAGTAACAGGTAAAATTACAGGAAACCCAATAGAAATTGTTGGAGATACATTTCCTGCAGGAACTCTAAGTGGAGCTCCAAAATACAAAGCCATGGAATTGATAGATACATACGAAAATCAAACTCGTGGATTTTATGGAGGATGTGTTGGTTTTATTGGACTGAACGGAAATGTAAATCAGGCAATTGCAATTCGTTCTTTTGTAAGTAAAAATAATACTTTGTTTTACCAAGCAGGTGCAGGAATTGTAATCAATTCAAAAGAAGAAAGCGAACTACAAGAAGTAAATAATAAGTTGGCAGCACTCAAAAAAGCATTGGTGTTAGCAGAAGAAATATAAAATTAGAATTGAGATGTTAGTATTTACATGTAGGATATGCATGTTTTATCAATACTCAAACCTCAATATTCAATACTATAAATATGAAGATATTAATATTAGATAACTACGACTCATTTACCTATAATTTGGTACACTATGTAGAAGACATTACAGGTAGGTTGCCAGAGGTGTATCGTAATGATGAAATTTCTATAGAAGAAATTAAAAATTATGATGCTATTATCCTGTCACCAGGACCAGGTATTCCTGATGAAGCAGGTATTTTAAAGGAAACTATAAAAACCTATGCAGGTAAAATTCCAATTTTTGGAGTGTGTTTGGGTTTGCAAGCAATAACGGAAGTTTTTGGGGGCGAGTTAGAAAACCTGAATGATGTATTTCACGGAGTAGCTACTGAAATGAAAGTAACTAAAAATAACACGATTACCTTTAAAGATATTCCAGAAACTTTTGAAGCTGCACGTTATCACTCTTGGATTGCTTCACACAACAACTTTCCTGAGGAACTAGAAATAACAGCAGTTGATGAAGAAGGAAGCATTATGGCATTACGCCATAAAGAATTTGCTATTGAAGCAGTACAGTTTCACCCAGAAAGTATTTTAACTCCAGACGGAAAAAAAATGATTCAGAATTTTATTGCTTTTGCCGAAAGCCAAAAGCCAAAAGCTTAAAGCTATTGATATGAAAAAAATACTAAACACCCTATTTGAACAAAAACGATTGACCAAGGAACAATCGAAAGAAGTTTTGATAAATATTGCACAAGAAAAATACAATGCTTCACAAATAGCTGCATTCATTACCGTGTTTTTAATGCGACCAGTTTCGGTTGATGAATTATCAGGGTTTAGAGAAGCTTTATTAGAATTAGCGATAAAGGTAGATTTATCAGACTTTAATACGATTGATTTATGCGGAACAGGGGGAGATGGAAAAAATACGTTCAACATTTCAACATTAACCTCATTTATTGTGGCGGGAACAGGACATAAAGTTGCAAAACATGGAAATTATGGTGTGTCTTCTGCATCAGGTTCTTCTAATATGTTAGAGTTTTTAGGATACAATTTCACAAATGATGAGACTACGTTAAAGCGTCAGTTAGAAGAAGCAAATATTTGTTTTTTACACGCACCGTTATTTCATCCGGCGATGAAAGTTGTAGCACCTATTCGAAGAGAATTAGGAGTAAAAACATTTTTTAACATGTTGGGGCCATTGGTAAATCCAAGTCGTCCACAAAATCAATTGGTGGGCGTATTTAATTTAGAGGTTGCCAGAGTGTACAATTATATGTTGCAACAATCTGAAGTAAATTATGGTGTGGTACATGCATTAGATGGGTACGACGAAATATCGTTAACAGGAGATTTTAAATTATTTACAAAAGAGGCAGAGCAACAAGTTTCTCCATCTGATTTAGGACAAAAACAAATTGCTCCATCGGCTATTTTTGGAGGCAATACCGTTAAAGAGGCTGCAGATATATTTGTAGATATTATTAATGGAAAAGGAACAGAAGCTCAAAATAATGTGGTATTAACCAACGCGGCATTTGCCTTAAAAACTTTTAATAAAAATAAGCGTTTTGAAACCGCATTTGAAGAAGCAAAAGATTCGTTATTAGGGTTAAAAGCAAAACAATCGTTAGAAAAATTAGTAAATTAAAATAAAAAAACGTCATTCCGAACGGACACTGAGCGTAGTCGAAGTGGTAGTGAAGGAATCTTTCTGTAAAGAAAATAATTTAGATTACTTCATTTTGTTCGCAATAACAAAAAGAATATAAGATGACTATTTTAGATAAAATAATAGCCTTTAAAAAACAGGAAGTAGCAAAAATAAAAGCTGAAGTAGCTGTTAAAAAATTGGTAGAAAGCCCGAATTTTAAAAGACAACCAATTTCTTTGAAAAAATCATTATTGGAGCCTTATTCAACAGGAATTATAGCAGAGTTTAAACGTCAATCGCCTTCTAAAGGAATTATCAATGACAAAGCAACGATTACTGAAGTAACGAATGGATATTTAGATGCTAATGTAGCAGCACAATCAATCTTAACCGATACTTCTTTTTTTGGAGGTACCATGGCAGATTTGATGGAAGCACGAGTAATTAATCAACAAAAACCCATTTTAAGAAAAGATTTTATTGTTGATGGGTTTCAAATAGTAGAAGCTAAAGCAATTGGTGCTGATGTGGTGTTGTTAATAGCTACCTGTTTGACAGCTGAACAATTGAAGAATTACGGTCAATTAGCAACAGATTTAGGATTAGAAGTCTTATATGAAATCCATACCCAAGAAGACTTAGATAAAATTGGAGATTTGGATAATAAAATTATAGGAATTAACAACAGAAACTTAAAGACGTTTGAAGTTGATTTAGAACACTCAATAAATTTAGCAAGTCAAATTCCAGATACAGTTGTAAAAGTTTCAGAAAGTGGAATTTCAGATCCAAGGATTATAACAGGATTAAAAGAACATGGTTTTCATGGTTTTTTAATAGGGGAAAACTTTATGAAAACAGAAAATCCAGGTCAAGCATGTCAAGAGTTTATCGATCAAATTAGATAATGTCAGTTCGAGTGAATTTATGAGGAACGAATAAATTAGTATCGAGAACAAGTACTTCTCGATACAATTTTCTCACAAAGTCGAAAATTACTCGAAATGACGAAATATAAATAATATGAAACTAAAAGTTTGTGGAATGAAGTTTATAGAAAATATTCAGCAAGTAGCTGAATTACAACCTGATTATTTAGGGTTTATTTTCTATGAAAAATCATCAAGAAATTTTGAAGGCATCATTCCGAAACTACCTAAAGGAATCAAAAAAGTAGGTGTTTTTGTAAATGAGTATTTGGAGATTGTAGTTTCTTTAGTTGAAGAATATCAGCTGGATTTGGTTCAGTTGCATGGAGATGAACCTGTTGAATATATTCAAAAATTAAAGGGGCATTTACCAAAACTAGAAATTATTAAGGTGTTTGGAATCAAAGACAAATTTAATTTTGAGATATTAAAACCTTATGAAGAGGTAATAGATTATTTTTTATTTGATACCAAAGGTAAAGAGCGCGGAGGAAACGGAGTAACTTTTAACTGGCAGGTTTTGAGAGATTACAATTCAACCAAACCTTACTTTTTAAGCGGAGGAATAGGCTTAGAAGAAGTAGGAGAATTACAATCCTTTCTTAAAAGAAAAGAATCACAATACTGCTATGCAATTGATGTGAATAGCAAGTTTGAAACCAAGCCAGGAATAAAATCAGTAGAAAAAATAAAAAAGTTTAAAAAGCTAACGGCTAACAGCTAAAACAAATTATATGAAATTTAAACCAGACAATAACGGATATTACGGACAATTTGGAGGAGCATTTATACCAGAATTGTTATACCCAAACGTAAAAGAATTAGAAGATAATTATATAAAAATTATAGAATCTGAAGAATTTCAAGAGGAATATAAAGATTTATTAAAACACTATGTTGGTCGTCCAAGTCCTCTGTATTTAGCAAAAAGGTTATCAGAAAAGTATGGAGCAGCTATTTATTTAAAAAGAGAAGATTTAAATCATACAGGCGCGCATAAAGTAAACAATACCATTGGTCAAATTCTAATCGCAAAACATTTAGGAAAAACTAAAATTTTAGCAGAAACAGGTGCAGGGCAACATGGAGTGGCTACAGCTACAGTATGTGCCTTAATGGGATTAGAATGCGTTGTTTTCATGGGAGAAACTGATATTCAACGTCAAGCGCCGAATGTAGCCCGTATGAAAATGTTGGGGGCTAAAGTAGTACCAGCAACTAGTGGAAGCAAAACCTTGAAAGATGCTACGAATGAAGCTATCCGTTATTGGATTCAGCATCCAGATACTTATTATTTAATAGGCTCTGTGGTAGGTCCACATCCGTATCCAGATATGGTAGCGCGATTACAAGCAGTGATTTCAGAAGAAATGAAAGTACAGCTAAAAGAACAAACAGGGAAAGAAAATCCTGATACTATTATAGCTTGTGTAGGTGGAGGAAGTAATGCAGCAGGTGCTTTTTATCATTATTTAGAAGATAAAGAAGTGGAACTAATCGCAGTTGAAGCGGCAGGATTAGGAGTGAGTTCTGGAGAAAGTGCTGCAACCTCACAATTAGGAGAAGTAGGAGTTATTCATGGGAGTAAAACCATCTTAATGCAAGATGAATACGGACAAATTGTAGAACCATATTCAATTTCGGCAGGGTTAGATTATCCAGGAGTGGGACCGTTACATGCTTATTTGCATGAAACAAAACGAGCAACATTTATGAATGCTACGGATAAAGAAGCATTAGAAGCTGCTTACGAACTAACAAAAATAGAAGGAATTATTCCGGCATTAGAAAGTGCACACGCATTAGCAGTATTACCAAAAATGGATTTACAAAAAGATCAGGTGATTGTGGTGAATTTATCAGGTAGAGGAGATAAAGATTTAGAAACGTATATAAAACATTTAAGCTAATAGTTAAAAAGAATGTCACATCGAGTGAATTTGAGAGGAACGAATAAATTTGTATCGAGATGTAATAAGTTCTCGATACGATTTTCTCCTAAAGTCGAAAATCACTCGAACTGACAAAACCATAGAAAATGAACTCAATTCAACATATATTCAATAAAAAGGAAAACAATTTATTATCAATTTTTTTTACCGCAGGTTTTCCAAAACTAGAAGATACTACAAAAGTTATTGCTAAGTTAAGTAATAGTGGAGTAGATTTTATAGAAGTAGGTTTGCCATATTCTGACCCACTTGCAGATGGACCAACTATTCAGCATAGTAGTGATGTAGCGTTGAGAAACGGTATGAATCTCGACGTGGTTTTTAAGCAATTACAAACGATAAAAGGTTCAAATAAAACCCCTTTAGTATTAATGGGATACTTGAATCAGATTATTAAATACGGGGAAGATAGGTTCTGTAAAGAAGTAAGAGATTGCGGAATAGATACTGTAATTATTCCCGACTTACCTATGGTTGAATACGAGAACCATTATCAACAGTTGTTTGAAAAATACGGAATTACAAATGTATTTTTAATTACACCACATACGTCTGAAGAACGCATTCGTAAAATAGATTCTTTAACCAATGCTTTTATTTATGTAGTTGCTTCGGCATCTATTACGGGAGCCAAAGGTGAAGTTTCATCAGCACAAATAAATTACTTTAAAAGAATTCAAGCGATGAATTTGCAAAGTAAGTTAATTGTTGGTTTTGGTATTTCAGATAACAAAACTTTTACTACAGCTTGCGAGTACATGAATGGAGCTATTATAGGTTCAGCTTTTATTAAAGAATTAGAAAAAAATGGGATTGAAGAGATAAGTAATTTTGTGAGAACTGTTAAGAACTGTTAATATATTCCTAATTTTAAGAGAATTTTAGTCATAATAAAGTAATTTGGTGATTTAAAATCAAATAACATGACTAAAAAGATATTCTTAGGGGTGGCTTTAATAGCAAGTAATTTTTTATTTGCCCAACATACACTAATTCGTAAGCCTGTGATTAGCCCTGATGCTTCTCAAATGGCATTTAGTTATTATGGCGATATTTGGCTATATAACTTTAACAATCAGCAAACAAAAAGGTTGACTATTCATAAAGGCTACGAAAGTAACCCTGTTTGGAATGAAAAAGGAACTGAGATTGCATTTTCATCAAATAGAAAAGGAAATGATAATGTATTTGTAACTTCTATAAAAGGAGGAGTTCCTAAACAGTTAACATACTACCCTACAGCCAATATTCCTACAGATTGGACAAAAGAAGGAGATATTGTTTTTACGACTGGTCGTGTGTTAAGAGGTCCAGAGTGGGATAAACAAATGTATGTAGTTAATGAAAAGGGAGAAACACCTCGTCGATTATTAACTGCTTATGGTGAAATGGCTTCGGTATCTCCTAACGGAAAATTAATTGCTTTTACCAAAGGAGCATGCCGTATTGCTCGTGAAGATTACTCAGGTTCTGCGCAACGTGATATTTGGGTTTATAATACTGAAACAGATGAATATCATCAAATAACAACAAGTAACAAGAATGATCACTCTCCTGTTTGGGATGCAGTGGGGAATTTATACTACATCGGAGCAAAAAGTGGACGTTATAATATTTATAAACAAGTAATTTCTGCAAATGGAACTGCCAATGGTACAGCTACTCAATTAACAAATCAAACAAAAGACGGTGTACAAACATTCTCAGTAAGTAATAATGGAACGATTGTTTATACTAGTGGGGCAGATACTTTCAAGTTAGAAAATGGAAAAACTCAAAAAATTAACTTAGATATTGTTTCAGATAATCGTTTTGAAGAAGAAGAAACTAAAACAGTTTCAGGAAACATTGGTAATTATGCAGTTTCACCTAATGGAAAAAACGTAGCATTAGAAATTAATGGAGAAATCTTTGTAAAGGAGAATAATAAAGAAAAGAAGCGCTCAAACAATGTGAGTAAGCATTCGTATAGAGATATCAATCCACAGTGGTTAGATGATAAAACAGTTGTTTTTTCTTCAGATAGAGACGGAGTTTATCAATTGTACAGTGCAGTTTCTACAGATACTTTGGTGGGGTTACACCGTAGTTTAAAAACAAAAGTTTCTAAACTAACAAATAGTAAAGAAGATATTGAATATTCCTTAGTTTCTCCTGATGGAAAGAAGATTGCTTACCAGGTGGGAAGAGGAGTTTTAATGATTGCTGATGTTAAAAAAGGAAAAATAACAAATGCTAAAGAGTACTCTAATTCTTGGGCAGCTGCTGAAGGAGTTTCGTGGAGTCCTGATAGCAAGTATATAGCGTATTCTCAAGAGGATTTAAATTTTGATAGCGAAATTTTTATTCAGTCTGTAGCAAAACCTTCTACTAAAATGAATGTATCGATGCATCCTAGAAGTGACCGCAATCCAGTTTGGAGTGCTGACGGAAAAAAGTTAGCATTTTTATCAAATAGAAGCGGAATCAATTACGATGTTTGGATGGTTTGGTTGGAAAAATCTGATTGGGAAAAGTCAAAACTAGATCACGAAGAAGGAGCTTATTATCCTGAGAAGAAAGAAGAACCTTCTAAAGATAAAGACGCCAAAAAAGGAAAGAAAAAGAAGAAAAAAGTAGTTGTAAAAATAGATGAAGATAAAATTTACGATCGTTTAGTACAGGTTACTTCTTTACAAGATGATGAGTATAGCCCTGTGTTTAGTGTAGATAGTGATTTTATTTATTTTTCAGCAACCAATCCTGCTACAGAAAAAAGAAGCACTTACAAAGTTAAATGGGATGGTAGCAAGCCAAAATTAGTGAAAGGAGTTGCTAATGCACGAAACTTTACTGAGAACAAAGGAAAAATTTATTTCACTTCTAGAGGAAAATTAGCTGAATTAAACACAAAATCAGATAAAGTAACGAAGTTACCACACAGTGCTACCTATACAACTAATAGAAAAGAAGTGTATCAACAGGTTTTTGAAGAAGGAATTCGTGCATTAACAGCTGGTTTTTACGATCCAGAATTTCACGGATACAATTGGAATGCTTTAGTAAAGAAGTACAAGCCTTGGGTATTGTCAGCAACCACTCACGAAGATTATACCTATATGTTTAATTTGTTGTTAGGACAGTTAAATGCGAGTCATATGGGCTACCGTGGAAGTGCGCCAAGAAATACAAGTGATAAAGTTGGAGTATTAGGTTTAGAAGTAGAAAACACTAAAAAAGGTGTAAAGGTTTCTTATGTGTTACCAAATTCAGTAGCAGATAAATCAACGAGTAAGTTAAAAGTTGGTGATATTATCACGGCAGTTAATGGACAACAAATAGAAAAGAATACTAATTTTTACAGTTTACTAAAGAATACACAAACTAAAGAGATTTTATTGAGTTTAGATAATGATAAAGATGTAGTATTACGCCCAGAAAGGTCGTTAAGAAGTTTACAATATGAGGAATGGGTAAACTCTAGAAAGAAATTGGTAGATGAATATTCTAACGGTCAGTTAGGGTATATTCATATTCAAGGAATGAACATGCCAAGTTTCGAGCGTTTTGAACGTGAACTAAAAGCAAGTGGTTATGGTAAAAAAGGAATCGTAATTGATGTTCGTTACAATGGTGGTGGATGGACTACTGATAGATTAATGGCAGTGTTAAATGTAGATCAACATGCATATACAGTTCCGAGAGGAGCAGCAAAAAGTTTAAAAAATCATAAAAAGTTCAATAAAAATTATCCGTTTAACGAACGAGCTATTTTATCAGTAAACACAAAACCAATGGTAGCTTTATGTAATGAAAATAGTTATTCAAATGCAGAGATTTTCTCGCACGCGTTTAAAAATTTAGGGTTAGGAAAATTAGTAGGGCAACCAACTTTTGGAGCAGTAATTTCTACAGGAGGAAAACGCTTACAAAACGGGTTTATTCGTATGCCTTTTAGAGCATGGTATGTTAAAAAATCAGGGAAAAATATGGAGAACGAAGCTCCTGCAGTACCAGATTATTTAGTGAAAAATGCACCAGGATGGAAGGATAGAGGAGAAGATGCTCAGTTAAAAAAAGCAGTTGAGGTGTTGTTACAAGATATTAAGTAATAAGAACTAAAAAAAGATCAAGCGCAGAGTTTAAACTCTGCGCTTTTTTTATTCCTATTTTTGCCAAATGATGCAGATTACAGAACAAGAATTGTTAGAAAAATTAAAAGTAAATTTTGGATATGATAGCTTTCGTTTAGAGCAACAGGCTATAATTGAAAATATAGTAGCAAAAAAGGATACGTTGGTTATTATGCCAACAGGTGGAGGGAAATCTATTTGTTACCAATTACCAGCATTATTTTTTGAAGGTGTTACATTGGTGATTTCTCCATTAATTGCTTTGATGAAAGATCAAGTAGATAGCTTAAAAGCAAACGGAATTCCTGCTACTTTTTTTAACAGTAGTCAATCAACAGAAGAACAACAAGAAGTATTTGAAGCTATAGCATCAAAAAGTATAAAACTACTATATGTCGCTCCTGAAAGTTTATCACTACTTCAAAATGTGTTAAATCAATCTTATATAAGCTGTATTGCTGTTGATGAGGCACACTGTATTTCTGCATGGGGGCACGATTTTCGCCCTTCCTACAAGCAATTAGCATTTTTAAAAAAATCATTACCTGAAATTCCGATTGTAGCATTAACAGCAACGGCTGATAAAGCTACACAGCAAGATATTTTAGAGCAATTAGCAGTGCCAAATGCTAATCAGTTTATAAGTTCTTTCAATAGAGAGAATATTGCTTTAGAAGTTCGTCCTGCAAACGATAGAGTACAACAAATTATAAAGTTTATTCAGAGGAGACCTAATGAAGCAGGAATTGTTTATTGCTTAAGTAGAAAAGCAACGGAACAATTAGCAAAAAAGTTACAAGAAAATAACATTGATGCTAAAGCATATCATGCGGGATTATCTTTTGAAGAAAGAGCTAAAACTCAAGAGGCCTTTATTAAAGATGATTGTGAAGTAATTTGCGCGACTATTGCTTTTGGAATGGGAATTGACAAATCGAACGTTCGTTGGGTAATACACTACAATATGCCTAAAAACATTGAAGGTTATTATCAAGAGATAGGACGTTCTGGTCGTGATGGATTACCTGCAAAGGCTTTATTATTTCATAGTTACGCAGATGTTATTCAACTACGTCAGTTTATAGAAAACACAGGAAATAAAGAAGTTCAAGAGGCAAAATTAGAACGTATGAAGCAATTTGCGGAAGCTACGGTTTGCCGAAGAAAAATATTACTCAGTTATTTTGGAGAACTAATTGAAGAAAACTGCGGAAATTGTGATGTGTGTAAGAATCCTCCACAATTTTTTGATGGAACTGTTATTGCGCAAAAAGGACTCTCAGCTATTTATCGATTACAAGGAAAAGAAGCTATGGGAACTGTAATTGATGTACTTAGAGGAGCCAAAAATGCCACGGTTTTAGATAAAAGCTACGATAGATTGAAAACCTACGGTGTTGGTAACGATATTTCTTGGAGAGATTGGCAACATTATTTAATTCAGTTAACCAATCAAGGATATTGTCAAATAGCTTTTCATTTAAACAACAGTTTACAGCTTACTGAGTTTTCGAATAAAGTGCTTTTTGAAGGAGAAAAAGTACAATTAACTACTCCTGTAGCGTTTACAAAGGAAGTAAAAACGGTAACAAAAGAGAAAAAGAAAAAAGCAGTTAAGGATACGTTATTTGAGCGTTTGAGAAAACTGCGTTATCGCATTGCCCAAGAAGAAGATATTGCAGCATATTTAGTTTTTAATGATGCTACACTTAAAGAAATAGAGAATGAAAGACCACAATCTGACGAAGAATTTTTAGCCATTAGTGGAGTAGGACAACGAAAACTAGAAGTGTATGGGGCTGAGTTTATGGAAGAAATCAAAACGTTTTTAAACGAAAAGAAGAAAACTAAAAAAGATACCACTTTAGAAACGTTTAAGCTATATAAAGAAGGATTTACGGTTGAAGAAATAGCAGAGAACCGAGGGTTAAAACCCACCACTATTTTTTCTCATTTATCTAAGTTATACCTAGAGGGAAAAGATGTGAGTTTGGATGAGTTTATAGAGGCAGATACATTAGCTTTGGTAGCAAATGCCAAAAAAGTATTGAAAAATGAAACAGCTTTAAAACCTTATTTTGAGTTTTTAGGAGAGAAAGTTCCATATGAAAAAATACGAGTAGGATTGACCATTTTACAAAGGAAAGGATAGTGTATTATGAACGAGAACCATTTTCCTATTGATGCTAATTCAGACGCTATTTTAAACTTAGAAGAGAAAATCAAAGCGTTAAAAGGTAAGATTGAAGCAATTAAAACCAAGCTGCTTCCTTTTGAACAATCGTTACGAAATTCAATTGCTGATTTGTTAATAGAAGAACGAGAGCTAACCATCTTATATAAAGCACAAAAGAAAGCTAAAAAGGAAAAAAGGTTAGTACAAAAGCGAAAAGGTAAAAATTACAAAGAATATACAGGTATTGTGCCTGTTTCGAAAAAAGAAGAAGTAGAGAAAGTCAATCAAAAAGAGAAGAAGAGATTATATAAAGAAGCAATGTTGTATGTGCATCCTGATAAATTTTCGATGCAAGAAAATGAGCAACAAAAAGCATTAGAAACAACAACAAAGCTGATTGAAATATATCAAAACGGAAGCTTGGAAGAGTTAGAGGCTTTTCATGCTCATATTTTTGGAGGTAATACAGCGTTGAGTTTTAATAAAGATATAACATTAGTAAAAAAAACAACTAGCAACACTACTTATTTAACAAATGAGGTAGAACGTTTAGAAAAGCAATTAACCAATTTGTTAGATAGTTATACTTATAAAGTTTTAACAACATACAAAAATCCTATGTCATTTGTTGACGAACTAAAAGTCTATTATGACGATAGAATTTTTAAACTTCGTAAACGAACCAGAACAAAAAAATAAACCAGAATTATAAAAGAACAATTCAGGTTTATGATTAATTAAGAAGTTTTTAATTCTTCCATTTCTTTAATAATATCGTCTAGTTTAGATATAAGGCTATGATATAAAATTCTAGTTGAGATATTATACACTACGAAACCAATAACTCCAGTCACAATTGCTACGATAAGTCCAACTCCTATAATCTCTAAAAAGGATGAATCGCTAGAAATATAGTTAGATAAAAAACTTTTTTCTTTCACACCGTAAGCCAGAGCAAAAATTGATACAATAGCTAGTGGAATTGCAAAAACAAATAACTTTTTTGTGGCTTTAGATACCGAGTTAATTACACTTCTATAATTTTTTAAATATGTTAAGTTGTCAGATTTAACATCAATAGTCTTAAATCTTTTTAACAATTTTGTATTAAAGAAATACAAACTTAAGATTAAAAAAGCACCGTATGCTCCTATAATAGTTTCAGATAAAAGTATTCCTCCGATAACTACAATTCCTGCCATAGGAAGCAATCCTTTATTGTCAAACTCGTAGGTTCTTCTAATTTTATTAATAACCGATTTAGATTTCTGGTTGTATATATCGTTAATTTTTGGAGCTATTAATGATTGTTCATTTATGAAAGCTTCATTCCATCTTTTTTCAATTGATTTTTCCATCTAATATTATTTTTAATTGTTTTTTAATTCTGTTAATACGTACTGCAATATTGTTAGCGCTAGTTCCAATAATTGCAGCAATTTCTTTGTAAGGATTTTCTTCTAAATGCAGTAAAATTATCGCTCTGTCGACTTCAGATAATTTTTTAATAGCATCATATAACAAGTTTAAATCTTCGTTTTGAAAAGCTTTATTATCCTCCGATAAATTGGGAGTTTTCTCTAAAGAATATTCTTTTTTAGCATTTCTCTTCGCTAAGGTTAAACAAACATTTAGCGTAATTCTGTATATCCAAGTAGACCATTTCGATTTGTTTTGGAAAGCATCTCTGCTTTTCCATATTTGTAAACAAGCTTCTTGATAAAAGTCTTCAAAGTCTTCCTGAGAGTCCGTATAAGCTCTACATATTTTAATAATAATACCAGCATGTGGTAAAATGGATGTTATATAAAAATCGTTACTCAAAATTTGGTTTTCTTGATAGGTATTCTGAAAAGTAAAATTATTACAAGAAAGTTTCATTTTTTTGAAAATAAAAAACCTTACAAAATTAATTGTAAGGATAATAAAATGTTTTTTGTGTAATAATAGAGTTTAAAAATTGGTAATAGGAAATCTTTTTATACGAAGTGGATTGCCTATTGGACCTTTAACTCCTGATTGAAAATTATCGTTAAGTACAATTTGGTTGTTCATTTTTAATTGAATTTGGGCAGTACCGAACCATCCCCAATCATCACAATCAATAGATACAGTTAACTGTCCCATTGAAGGATGTAGGTCTATCAATTCTATAATCCCCCAATCAGTAAAGTTATTTGGGTTATTAGAAACTAATTCTAGACTATGTTGTTTCGTTCCGAAATGTTTTATGTTTTTTACAGGATCTTTTAAATGTTTACCAAAGGCCATTCCGTTTAATTGGATAGTCATTTTACCAGATGTAATAAAATACAATTGTGTACTCATATTTATGTTGTTTGATTAGAAAATAGTAAAGTATGCTATGTTTATTATTCGTTTTTAAGGAAAAAGACCGTTTTTAGTTAGGGTAAAATCTTTGTTTTTTTATTTTCAGAAATTATTGAAAGTTTAATAAAATATTGTATGTTTGTAGTATGAAATTAGAAGATGCAAAATTAAAATACATTCATACTTGGGGTAGTTTAGCCACCAATTGGGGAGTTAATAAAACCATGGCGCAAGTCCATGCTTTATTATTGGTTTCAACCAAACCACTTTCAGCCGATGAAATTATGGAAACTCTAAAAATTTCTAGAGGTAATGTAAACATGAATGTTCGTGCTTTGATTGACTGGGGAATTGTAAGTAAAGAGTTTGTAGTGGGAGAGCGTAAAGAGTTTTTTGTCGCGGACAAGGATATCTGGGAACTATTTAAACAGGTAACGAAAGAGCGTAAGAAAAGGGAAATTGAACCTGTTTTAAAAGTGTTAGATGAGTTACAAGAGGATGTTAAAGAGAACTCTGAAGAAGCAGAAGCCTTTAAAAAAGTAATGAATGATTTATCATCTGTTACCAAAACTGTAAATGGCATTTTAGAGAATGCAATCAAGGCTGATGAACATTGGTTGTTATCTAACTTTACCAAAATGATAAAAAAGTAAAAAAATTTAAACATTAACTTTCAAAAATTTCTGAAAATATGAAATATACAATATCTGTAATCTCTTGTATTAATAGATTTTTAATGCTTCCCTTTATAGTTTTGTTAATATTAGGTGTAATTGAGAATGATTGTTTAGCAATTGCAGCATTATTGGCTATACCCTTAGGTTTTTTTCAGATACTATTTGGTTTTACTACACTATATCTGTGGAATGAGATGAATAGATACTTAAAATTTTCTCAGATAATTTACTTAGCCACTGTGCTTTGTTATTTTTTAATTATATTTTTCACTGTAGTCTATGAAAAAGAAAAAGAGATTTTAATTATGAAATATATTCTATATACTATACCGATAATATTGGCTTTATTCATAACTCTTTTTATAGAAAAATTAAAATCAATATTAGCGAAATGATACTACTCACTTATATATCTTATTTAACTTTTTCTATAGCAGTTGTTTTTTATGTAGGTAGCCTTTGTTTTCAAAATGGAAAAATCTACACACAAAATTATTTTCCTAATGATTTGTCAACTGGTAACGCAATAAATAACACATTACTTGTTGCATACTACTGCTTAAACATAGGATTGGCTATTTGGAGCTTAAACTCTATAAATGAAATAGAAGGCATAAATACTTTATTGGTAGAGTTATGTTTAAGGTTCAGTTTTATTTTATTAGTTATTGGAATACTACATTTTAGTAATATCTATATGGTTCATTTAATTCACAAACATTTAAAAAAGTAATAGTTATGAATGGAAATTTAGAATTAATAGCGTATTTAATTTATTTACCTATTAGCATTGGTTTAACAACTTTTGTTTCTCAGCATTTATTTAAAAACAGTAAGATTTTTATGTTAGATATTTTTAATCAAAAACAAGAAATAGCATTTGCTACGAACAAGCTATTTAAAATTGGTTTTTACCTATTAAACATAGGGTTTGCATTAAGAATTATTCAAGTTTATAGTCTGACAAATTATAAAAGTTTAGTTGAAGCACTAAGTGCTAAAATTGGAGGCTTTTCTATTTACTTGGGAATTGTTATGATTTTCTTTATCATTTTCTTTTTGAAAGGTAGAAAAGCAAGTAAAATGGAATATTTAAAGCTAAATAGACAAGAGAATAGTTAGGGGAAATTACTTAACAAATTAGAAAAAGAGTAAGTAAACCTCATAAGTATTTTACTTATGAGGTTTGTGAATTAATTAAAAAATAGAATTATATGAGTTTTTTAAAAGCAGAATGGCGAAAATTGGTCATGGTAAATTATGAGGTGAATCCAGAAGTGCTAAAAGAGTATATACCTAAAGGTACTAAGTTAGATTTTTATGAAAATAAATGCTATATAAGTGTTGTGGGATTTATGTTCTTAAATACAAACTTATTAGGTGTAAGAGTTCCTTTTCATGTAAATTTTGAAGAAGTAAATCTTCGATTTTATGTAAAAAGAAAAGATAAGAGAGGGGTAGTTTTTATAAAAGAAATAGTACCCAAGCCAGCTATAACCTTTGTAGCGAATACTATTTATAAAGAAAACTATCAAACATTACCCATGAAACATAGTTGGGTAGAGAAAGATAATAAGTTAAAAATATCGTATCAATGGAAAATAAATAAGAAATGGAATTCAATATCAGTTGAAAGCTTATCAAAATCAATAGCTATTGAACCGAATACAGAAATTGAATTTATAGCAGAGCATTATTGGGGATATGCTAAGAGTGAAAGTAAAACTACTGAATACGAAGTGAAGCACCCTACTTGGAGTTATTATCTAGTGACAGATTATAAAATAGATGTTGATTTTACTGCTACTTATGGAGCGCATTTTTCTTTTTTACAGAGTCAAAAACCTAGCTCTGTATTTTTGCTAGAAGGTTCTGAAATAAGTGTTGAAAACAAAACAGTTTTACGTACTGAAAGAGTTTTATAAAAAATAAGTAGAGATAAAACTATTTCTACTTATTTACGTAGTTAAAATTTTTAATAGTAAGTTATCTATTTATCACATCAGAGGTAATTAGTGTTTTTCTTCTTTCTGCATGTTCAAGTACATATCTCATTCGTTTAATTTGTCCTTTGGTAAATACATTCATACATCTATCATCAGTAAGATTCATATAGTTGTTTACAGGAGCAGGTTGTCCATCACAGGCTTTAGGAATTGTCCCATCACAACCATCAATAGAACTACTTACAGGTGGTGTGTCTTCAATAAAATCGTCATGGTCATAACAAGGTTTTCCTTCAAGAGCAGTTCCCCAAATATGTAATAAACCTAAGAAATGTCCCATTTCGTGGGTTAATGTTTTACCAAGATTGAGACCTCCAGAAACATCGGATTTTCCAAAGTGATGAACATTAATTAGAATACCATCACCTATGGTTTTTAACTCATCTTCTATTCCAGGTAAGTTAGTGGTAGGAAAAGAAGCTGCGCCAGCAAATGTATTAGGGGCATACCCGCCATATACCCATATGTTGATATATTTATTAGGATTCCAATATTCAAACTCAGGAAGCCAATCAAATCTGTCTTTATCACCTCTTACGGGAGTGTTGTCGTAATAATTAATACGGTTAATTCCGTTAGTTGGGTTTCCGTTAGGATCTATTTCTGCAAGTTTAAATTGAATAAATGAGTCACTACTAAGTGGGGAATTGTTTTCTCCTAAAGTGCCTACTACTCTTCTAAAATCGTGATTTAAAGATTGAATTTGTTCTTGAATACGTTCGGTAGCTAGGTTAAAGCCTCCGCCTATACTTTCTCCATCATGTATTATGTGTACGACTACGGGTAAGGTGTGGACTTCTAAGTTATCTAAAGGAGGTTCTGGACTTTCTGGTAAATTAATTTTAGTTTCGTTACTACAAGCAAATAGTAAAGAGAAAAGAGTAGTTATTAAAAAGATTTTTTTCATAGAATTAATGGAGTTGTATCAAATTATTATTGATTAGACGCTACAGAAATAGAAAGGTTGCGTGTAATTTTTTTATTTAACATTTTATTATTTTAAAACAAAAGTTTAAGGAATAGAAACTCTTTAATAAAGAAGATATTTAAAAGTATAAAAAGCCTCACTTAAATTTAAGTGAGGCTTTAAATATTTATTTAAAGGCATTGCCTTTTACATGTTTCGTCTGTATTGACCACCAACTTCAAATAATGCTGAAGTAATTTGTCCTAACGAACAAACTTTGGTAGCATCCATTAATTTTTCAAAAAGGTTTTGATTGTTAATAGCAGCCGATTGCATTTCAGATAAAAGTTGTTCTATTTTATCTTCATGCGCTTTGTTCAGATTCTCTTTCGTTTTGATTTGGAATTGTTTTTCCTCTTCGGTAGCACGAATAACTTCTTGTGGAGTAACCGTTGGAGAACCTTTAGAACTTAAGAAGGTGTTTACTCCAATAATTGGGAATTCACCTGTATGTTTTAAGGTTTCGTAGTATAAACTCTCTTCTTGAATTTTAGAACGTTGGTACATCGTTTCCATTGCTCCTAAAACACCACCACGCTCCGTAATTCTATCGAATTCAGTTAACACAGCTTCCTCTACTAAATCAGTCAACTCTTCAATAATAAAAGAACCTTGAATTGGATTTTCGTTTTTAGCTAATCCTAATTCTTTATTGATGATTAATTGAATTGCCATCGCACGACGTACAGATTCTTCTGTAGGCGTTGTAATTGCTTCATCATAAGCATTTGTATGTAACGAGTTACAGTTGTCGTAAATCGCATATAACGCTTGTAGTGTTGTACGAATATCATTAAAATCAATTTCTTGTGCGTGTAGTGAACGTCCAGAAGTTTGAATATGGTACTTTAACATTTGTGCTCTTGGGTTTGCTCCGTATTTATGTTTTAAAGCTTTTGCCCAAATTTTACGAGCTACACGACCAATTACAGCATATTCAGGATCGATACCATTAGAGAAGAAGAATGATAAGTTTGGACCAAACTTATTAATATCCATTCCTCTTGATAAGTAGTATTCTACGTAGGTGAATCCATTCGCTAAGGTTAAGGCTAACTGTGTAATTGGATTAGCACCAGCTTCTGCAATATGATATCCTGAGATAGATACAGAGTAGAAATTACGGACATTTTTCTCAATAAAATATTCTTGTACATCACCCATTAAACGTAATGCAAATTCCGTAGAGAAAATACAAGTATTTTGTGCTTGGTCTTCTTTTAAAATATCTGCCTGAACCGTACCACGTACTTGTGCTAAGGTATTTGCTTTAATTTCAGCATATACATCCGCAGGTAAAATTTGATCACCAGTAACACCTAAAAGAAGTAATCCTAATCCGTCATTACCATCTGGTAAATCACCATTATATTTAGGACGTTCTATACCTTTATCGTCATATAATTCTTTAAGTTTTGCTTCAACCTTTTTCTCTAACTTATGCTCTTTGATGTATTTCTCACAGTTCTGGTCGATAGCAGCATTCATAAAGAATCCTAATAACATCGGAGCAGGACCATTAATAGTCATAGAAACCGAAGTCATAGCATGACTTAAATCGAAACCAGAGTATAATTTTTTAGCATCGTCTAAACAACAAATAGATACTCCTGCATTTCCAATTTTACCGTAAATATCAGGTCTGTGTCCTGGATCGTTTCCATATAACGTAACTGAGTCAAATGCAGTAGATAAACGCTTTGCAGGCATACCTAAACTTACATAATGGAAACGACGGTTGGTACGTTCAGGTCCACCTTCACCAGCAAACATACGTGTTGGATCTTCCCCAGTACGTTTAAATGGATATAATCCTGAAGCATAAGGAAATTCTCCAGGGACATTCTCTTGTAAATTCCAACGTAATAAATCACCCCAAGCTTGGTATTTTGGTAACGCTACTTTCGGAATTTGGGTGTGTGAAAGTGATTCTGTGTGTGTTTCTATTTTAATTTCCTTATCACGTACTTTAAACGAGTAAATAGGATCTTTATATTTTTTTACTTTGTCTTGCCAGTTTAAAATAATTTCCCAGTTATGTGGGTCAAGATTTAGTTTTACTTTATCGAATTGAGCAAATAATAACTTTACAAATGGTTGCTCTTCCTCCTGAACTTGTTTCTGAATAGCATCTTGGTCAATTCCGTTTTTAGTAAGGAAAGGTTCCGTCACTTCGTTCGGAATGACAGATAAGATGGTTTGATAGATTCCGTATAATTTCTGAGCTACTTTTTCTTGCTCATCAACTTTTTTGTCGTAAGCGCGGTTGTTTTCTGAAATTTCAGATAAATAACGTGTTCTACTAGGTGGAATTACAAATATCTTTTCAGACATTTCTTTCGTAATTTCAAAAGTAGATTGTAAATCAGCTCCCGCCTTTTCAACTAATTTATCCATAATCGCTTTGTATAGCGAATTCATTCCTGGGTCGTTAAATTGAGATGCAATGGTTCCAAAAACAGGCATGTCATCCATATGAACATCCCATAAATTGTTGTTACGCATGTATTGTTTTTTTACATCGCGCAAAGCATCTAAAGCTCCTCTTTTATCAAATTTGTTAATGGCTACTAAGTCAGCAAAATCAAGCATGTCGATTTTTTCTAACTGTGTTGCAGCACCAAATTCGGGAGTCATTACATACAAAGAAGTATCAGAATGTTCGATAATCTCTGTATCTGATTGTCCAATACCAGAAGTCTCTAAAATAATTAAATCAAATTCGGCAGCTTTTAAAACTTCTACCGCTTCGTTTACATACTTAGATAAGGCTAAGTTGGATTGACGTGTAGCTAATGAACGCATGTATACACGTTCATTGTTGATGGCATTCATACGAATACGATCACCTAACAAAGCTCCACCTGTTTTTCTTTTTGAAGGATCAACAGAGATTAATCCGATAGTTTTGTTTGGAAAATCAATTAAGAAACGACGAACTAATTCGTCAACTAAACTCGATTTACCAGCACCACCCGTACCCGTGATACCTAATACTGGAGTTTTGGAGTTTTTATTTTTTTTATGAATGGTTTCTAAAGCTTCTTTAGCAACTTCGGGGAAGTTCTCCGCAGCAGAAATTACACGAGCAATACTGCCAACTTCTTTATCGGCTAATTTATCTACTTCTCCATTTAATGCATCTCCAATGGCAAAGTCTGATTGTTGAACTAAATCATTAATCATTCCTTGTAATCCCAATTCACGACCATCATCAGGAGAGTAAATACGAGTAATTCCATAGTCCATCAATTCTTTGATTTCCTCTGGTAGAATTACTCCGCCACCACCTCCAAATATTTTAATATGTCCAGCTCCTTTTTCTTGCAATAAATCGTACATGTACTTAAAGTACTCGTTGTGTCCACCTTGGTACGAAGTCATAGCAATTGCATTTGCGTCTTCTTGAATAGCACAGTTTACTACTTCTTCAACGCTTCTATCATGTCCTAAGTGAATTACTTCAACCCCAGTAGATTGAATAATTCGGCGCATAATATTAATGGCAGCGTCGTGTCCATCAAATAAAGAAGCCGCAGTTACAATTCGTACTTTGTGTTTAGGTTTATAGGGAGTTATTTGTTCCATTCGTAAATTGTCTTAATTTTCGGGTACGCAATTTACGGAAATCTTAAAAAATAGACGGATGTTTTAACAATTATAAATAAGAAAGGAATGCCCATCTCTTTCGAGTAGAGATATATTCTAAATTATGTTCATTTTGATAGGCCTCTCGTTCAAAACTTAGGTTTTTATAAGCTAATGATGTTTTTCGATAAATTAATAGCTTAATAAGCCATTCTAAAAAATAGAAAAGATAAAAGAAGACAATTAGTAACTCTAATTGCTGTTTTAAGTGTATTTTTTCATGATTTATTAAAACAGGATCACCTTTTAAATCTTCTCTTTTTAAGAATATAAAAGGGTATAATGTCATTCCAGAAAATCCTTTTGGTATTATATGTTTTGAAATAAATATCATAAACTTGTTCATGCAATAAACTTACCAAAGGTACAATTTATTGTTAGGACAAGAGTAAAAATACAAGAAGAAGAAAAATTTATACTTTTTAAAGATGCTGTTTTTAACTGTATAGACTTATATTTGTGCAAACTTCAAAGAAATGGATTTTTTAACTCTAAAATATAAAAAGAGGATTGAAGCTCAGTACCACAGAGCCGATATCCGTTATCCATAGTTTTTTCATTTTTACGATTATAAACAGATTTAAAATTAATAAGTTTTCATTTTTTAATTGGAAACTATAAACCGTATAAAATGACTTTTAAAGAACAAATAAAACAAGGAATACCTACTACATTACCTCCAAAAAAGGAGTATGACACCACCATAAATCACGCACCAAAACGTAAAGAAATTTTAACTGATGAAGAGAAGAAATTGGCTTTACGTAATGCATTGCGTTATTTTGATAAAAAACATCATTCAGCTTTATTACCAGAATTTGCTGAAGAATTAGAGAGGTACGGACGAATTTATATGTATCGTTTCCGTCCTGATTATAAGATGTACGCGCGTCCTATTGAAGAGTATCCAGGGAAATCAGAGCAAGCAAAAGCGATTATGGTAATGATTCAAAATAATTTGGATTATGCAGTAGCACAGCATCCTCACGAATTAATTACTTATGGTGGTAATGGAGCAGTATTTTCTAATTGGGCACAGTATTTATTAACCATGAAGTACTTATCTGAAATGACCAATAAACAAACTTTGGTAATGTATTCAGGACACCCAATGGGATTATTCCCATCACATAAAGATGCACCAAGAGTAGTGGTTACCAATGGCATGATGATTCCGAATTATTCAAAACCAGATGATTGGGAAAAGTTTAATGCGTTAGGAGTAACTCAATATGGGCAAATGACAGCAGGAAGTTACATGTATATAGGTCCACAAGGAATTGTACATGGAACAACAATTACTGTGTTAAACGGATTCAGAAAAATAGGAAAGTCTCCAAAAGGTAATTTATTTGTTACTGCTGGTTTAGGAGGAATGAGTGGTGCGCAACCAAAAGCAGGAAATATAGCAGGTTGTATTACAGTGTGTGCTGAGGTAAATCCGAAAATAACGCAGGTTCGTTTAGATCAAGGTTGGATTGATGAAAAAATCACCGATTTAGATGAATTAGTAGCACGTGTTAGAAAAGCAAAGGAAAACGAAGAAGTTGTTTCGTTAGCATATTTAGGAAACATCGTGGATGTTTGGGAAAAGTTTGCTGAAGAAAATGTGTATATTGATTTAGGTTCAGATCAAACATCGTTGCACAATCCATGGGCAGGAGGTTATTATCCAGTAGATATGTCGTTTGAAGAATCAAACGAAATGATGGCGAATAATCCAGAGTTGTTTAAAGAAAAAGTACAAGAAACCTTACGTCGTCACGCAAAAGCGATTAATAAACATACAGAAAAAGGAACGTATTTCTTTGATTACGGGAATGCCTTTTTATTGGAAGCGAGTAGAGCAGGAGCTGATGTAATGAACCCAAATCCGATGTTGGGAAGAGAGTTCAAGTATCCTAGTTATGTACAAGATATTATGGGGCCTATGTGTTTTGATTATGGTTTTGGGCCTTTCCGTTGGGTATGTACTTCAGGAAAACCAGAAGATTTAGCCAAAACGGATGCGATTGCTTGTAAGGTATTGGAGAAAATTATGAAAAAATCTCCAGAAGAAATCCAACAACAAATGGCAGATAATATTCAGTGGATTAAAGGAGCGCAAGAAAATAAGTTAGTTGTAGGTTCACAAGCACGTATTTTATATGCAGACGCTGAAGGACGTATGAAAATAGCAGAAGCGTTTAACAAAGCAATTAAGAAAGGAAAAATTGGTCCAGTAGTCTTAGGTCGTGATCATCATGATGTATCTGGAACTGATTCACCTTACCGTGAAACTTCTAATATTTATGATGGTTCGCGCTTTACAGCAGATATGGCAATTCATAATGTAATAGGAGATAGTTTTAGAGGAGCTACTTGGGTTTCTATTCACAATGGAGGTGGAGTAGGTTGGGGAGAAGTAATTAATGGAGGGTTTGGCATGCTTCTTGATGGTTCTAAAGATGCATCAAGGCGCTTAAAATCAATGCTTTTCTGGGATGTGAATAACGGAATAGCAAGACGTAGTTGGGCACGAAATAATGAAGCTGTTTTTGCTATTAAACGTGCCATGGAAGTTGAAAAGAAACTAAAAGTTACACTTCCAAACTTAGTGGACGATGCGTTATTAGAAAACATGTAAACTCTTAGAAAATGAAAAATTTAAAATTACTTTTTTTGCCAATTGTAGCTTTACTAATTACTTCATGTAGTTCAGTAAGAGTAGTAACGGATTATGATACACAAACAGATTTTAATCAATACAAAACGTTTGCGTTTTACAAAACAGGCATAGACAAAGCTCCAATCTCTGATTTAGATAAAAAACGTATTATGCGTGCTATTGAAGCAGAGTTGACGGCGAAAGGGATGACAAAGTCAGCTACCCCAGATGTTTTAGTGAGTTTGTTTACAAAGTCTCGTGAGCGTATTAATGTGAATGATAATTTCTATGGAGGATTTTACTATCCATGGTATTATGGACCAAGTCCAGTAACTGTTTCTCAATATACCGAAGGTACGTTGTTTATTGATTTGTTAGATGCTGACAAAAAAGAGTTAGTATGGCAAGGGATAGGAACGGGAGCTTTGAGTACAAGTAGTGTAGAAAGAAAGGAAGCTCGTATTAAAGAATTTGTGGCTGAGATTATGGCGGAGTATCCACCTAACGCTAAAAAGTAAGATTTAAATTTTTTAAGATATACAAATACGTTAAGCAGAGCTATAAAGTCTGTTTAACGTATTTTTTTATGATATTTGTAGTATGAGAAATAAGATATTAAAACCCACTCCTGATGAGTATTATACTAATGAGCAAGGGTATAGGGTTTTTAAAGAAGCGTATCATTTACGACGAGGATATTGTTGTAAAAGTGGTTGTAAACACTGTCCGTATGGATATGATAAAAATACCGATAGTTTCAAATAAATGTGACAATAAATAGTTTATTGTTTCTAATAGATAAAATCAAACAAGTAGACATGAAAAAAATTACAGTATTCTTTATTGCACTTACTTTTATGGGATGTGCAGAATTACAAAAAGTAGTAAATCAATTACCACAAGGAGGGGTGTTAACACAAGAACAGATTGGTAATGGTTTGCGTCAAGCTTTAGATAACGGAATTCAGCATCAAGTAACTAAATTAACTTCAAAAGATGGTTTTTATAAAAATGACTTGGTAAAAATTTTATTACCAGAGGAATTACAAGCAGTAGACAAGGGGTTGAGAAAGATAGGTTTAGGTAATTTAGCTGATGAAGGATTAAAAGCAATTAATAGAACTGCTGAGGATGCTGTAAAAACAGCAACTCCAATTTTTGTAAATGCTGTTAAAGAAATTACATTTAATGATGCAAAGAATATATTATTAGGAGCAGATAATGCTGCAACTTCTTATTTAGAAGGAAAAACAACTTCTGCGTTATATGCTGAGTTTAATCCAGTTATTAAAAACTCATTTTCGAAAGTAGGAGCTGATAAAATTTGGTCAAACTTAATCACGAAATACAATAGTATTCCGTTTGTTAAAAAAGTGAATCCAGACTTAACAGACTATGTAACAACTGAAGCGTTAGATGGTGTGTTTACTATGATTGCGGTTGAAGAAAAAGGAATACGTAATAAAGTAGGGTTACGTAATACAGCATTATTGCGTCAGGTATTTGCGTTACAAGATAATAGGTAAATTATAATTGCTTACTAGCAATTTTTTCAAAAAAGGACTTTCTGTAGGTGTTACCAATAGGAAGTTCTTTTTTTTGTATCCATAATGAATCGTTTTCAATTTTATCAATAGCCTTAATTGAAATAATGTATGACCTGTGTGTTTGGATAAAATTATCTTCAGGTAAACTGCTTACTAGGTTTTTTAAGGTGCTGTAAGTAATAATTCGCTCATTTTTTAAGTAAACTGAAACGTAGTTTTTTAAGCCTTCAATAAATAGAATATCATCTAAAAAAACTTTTGAAAACTTGTTTTTTCCATCTGTTTTTAGAAAGAAATAATCATTTTCAGTGTTCTGGTTTATTTTTTGGTCTGACTTGGTAATTTTTTTATTAACTTTTAAAACAGCTTTGTAAAATCGGTCAAAATCAAAAGGTTTTAGCAAATAATCAATAGCAGCAATATCATAACTCTCTAGGGCAAATTGAGGATAAGCTGTCGTAAAAATGATATTAGTTTTATTACTAATAATTTTAGACAATTGTATGCCTGTAATTTCAGGCATTTGTATGTCTAAAAAAACTAAATCAATAGTCCCTTTTTCTATTTCTATTAAGGCTTCTAACGGATTTGTGTAAGTACTGTTTACTGAAAGAAAAGGAACTTTATCTACATACTTTTCTAACAAGCGAATAGCTGGCGGTTCATCATCAATGATAATACAAGTTAGTTGTTTACTCATAATGGAAATTGTAGGTATGCGTTAAAAATATTATTACTTTGCTGAAAAGTTAGTAAAAAATTGTCATTATATAGAACTTCTAATCTTTTTCGAATGTTTTCGGTTCCAATACCAGTTTCCATATATTTTTCAGAAGTGTTTGTGTGGTTTTCAGTGGTAACTACCAAGCTAATATCATCAATAGTTATGTTTATATTGGCAGGTTTATTCGGGTTGTTTATAACTCCATGCTTACAAACATTTTCAATAAAATTGATTAAAATTAACGATGGTATTTTATGGCTTTTAGGATTTCCGTGAATAGTTAAACTAACATAAAAATTACTTTCATATCTACGTTTAAAGAAGTGTAGATAGTCATTAAGAAACTGTATTTCATTTTCTAACAAAACAAAATTTTCAGATGTTTCATAAGTAACATAACGTAGTAGATGTGAGAGTTTTAAAATGTCGTTAGCAGTTTCTGGTTGTTCATCATATAATTCTATGTAAAAACCATTAAGTACATTAAATAAAAAATGTGGGCTTATTTGAGATTTTAAAGTGGTTAATTGTGCTTGTTGATGTTTTATTTCTAATAAATGAAGTTTGTTTTTGTTTTCTCTATATCTAAAAAATAAATATACCAGAGTACTATATAAAGAAGCTTTAAAGCTGAAAATGAAGCTATCGAAAAAATAAGTAAAAACTATACTTTGATTGTTAATGTTGTAATTATTAATATTGAATAATATGGGAGATAGAATTTCTTCTAGTAAAAAACGAATTCCTGCAAAAACAAAAACCATAAAAATAACCGAAGCTCCAAATAGTATATACTTTTTCGTATTAAAAAGTCTAGGGAGTAAATAGTAGTAGTTAAGAAAATATACCGTAAAAAAACTAATACTAAATGTTAGTGTAAAAAGGAGGGAGTAATTTATAGGTAACCTGTTAGATGAGGTAAAAAAATTCCAACCAAAATCTAATAAAATTAGTAGGGCTATAATGAGTAAGTTGTATTTTAATTCTTTTGAAAACTTCATTATTCAAAAATAAGTGGAATATTCTTTAAGAGATTAAAAATAGGATAAATCAATGTTTTGTTATTACAAAAGCATGTTTTTATAAAACTAACATGAGTTCTTTGTTAAAAGAAACTGTTTGTTTAAAAGAATTAGAGGTTGGTGTAATAAAAATTGGTATACTGAATTAACAATGTACTCTTGTGTAAAATTTTAAATACAAAAGAATGAAGAAATATTTAGTATTGTTATTTGGGGTATTGTTACAGTTTTCTTGTCAAAATAAAGAAAAAAAACTATTAGATAAAGACCAGGCAATTTTGAAGCCTTATGCATCTTATTATCCAAGTAGTAAAACCAAAGTGTTGGTGGTTGGAACCTTTCATTTTTCTTATCCAGGGTTAGATTATACTAAAACAAAAGAAAATGATAAGATAGATGTGCTAAGGGAACCAAAAAAATCAGAAGTAACAGAATTAGTAGAATATATCAAAAAGTTTAAACCAACTAAAGTAGCTATTGAAGCAAAACCAAGTTGGAATATGAATAAAAGGTATAAAGAATATAAAAAAGGGGAGCACAGAAACGAAAGAGGTGAAGATTATCAGTTAGGGATGCGTATAGCAAATGATTTTAATTTAGATACTATTTACTCTATAGATGCAAATACATTAAGTAATGATTTGTCTAAATTAAACCCTGAGTTCATGAAAGAGTTATCGAAAGATTATGACTTTAAATCAGATGATCCTTATAGTAAAATGGTTCAAAAATCATTTGATGAGGACGCTAAAATTCCTTCTAAAGTGAATTTACTAGAATATTTTAAACACATGAATTCTATTGAGGGGCACAAAAATAACTACGGTGCTTATTTGGTTGGAGATTTTAAATTGGATAATAATAGAGGTGCAGATTTTTTATCTATTTGGTGGTATAACCGTAATCTTCGAATTTTTAGAAATATTCAGAAGATAGACCATACAAAAGAAGATAGGGTTTTAGTAGTTATAGGTAATGGACATGCGTCTGTATTAAGGCATATGATAGAATATTCCCCAGAATATGACTTTGTAGAATTCAGTAGTTTACTATAAAATAGAAGAAGTTTTATAGAGATAGTTTAGATAAAAAAATAATTTTTGGATGGTATATGATATTTTTTGAAGATTTTAAGAGTAGAAATATGATTTGTAAATTACAGAATAAGGGTTGTTAATTATAATAAAAGAGGGTTTTCCCCTTTTTTATTATTTGTAGGTTTTTATGTTTTTGTAAATCAAATAATTATGTATATTTATAATCCGTGTTAACCCAATTATAAATGTCAAGAATTAATCAATTACGTAGATACAGAAAACATCTTGAAGAGAGATATCTAAGGTTGGTTGAGACAGCTAATGATTATAAATATGAAGATGAGTGCAAAAGTGATCGCTCAGCATTCAAAGCGATGAAGATATTGGAAAAACTAAATAGAATAAAATATTTAGATGAAGATATGTCAAGCCCTGTTGTGTAACTCCTTAAAGTAATCAAAAGCTTTTAACAGTCTACTACCGTACCAAGAAAAGTATTCACCGTCAACCAATATAGGAGTCAGGTTGTTAGTGTGTTCTATAATCTCAAGAATGTGTTTTTCTTTGAAAGGAAAAGGTTCAGAAGAAAGTAAAATTAATTCTGGTTTTTTCTTATTGATATTTTTTATGTCAACTTCTGGATACCTTTTTTCGTTAGCATAAACATTTTCAAATTTGTTTAATTCTAGCAGGTGATTTATAAACGTATTACTTGCTGCAACCATCCAAGGATTTCTCCAAATAAAATAAGCAACTTTTCTACTTTTTTTATTTTTAATAAACTTTTTAAAATCAATTATTTTTGACTCTAATTTATTAGTTATTTTTTTAGCTTCAATTTGCTTCTCAAAAAAACTTCCGTACAAAGAAATTAACTCTATGGAGTCTGTAAGTGTAAAAATATCAGAAACATGGGTAAACGCTACTTGCTGGCAGGCTTCTACTATTTCTTTGGTGTTTTCTTCTCTGTTACAAAGAATAATGTCTGGTTGAAGCTCTTTAATTTTATCTATTTTTATGTTTTTGGTGCCACCAACAATAGTTTTTGTTTTAGTTAAGTGTGTTGGGTGAACGCAAAATTTTGTTATTCCTAATATATTGTCTTCGAGACCTAAATCAACTAAAAGTTCTGTTTGACTAGGAACTAAAGAAATAATTCTTTTATATTTTTTGTTAGTGTTCATTAAACAAAATTAATGATTCAAAAGAAAGGATTGTTATTTAACTCCCATAAGTTCTTGAAAATCTTTTTTATAGCTTTTACTTACTCTAAAGGTTTTGTTATCGTTAATTTTTACATCTGTCTCACCATAATTGGAAGTGATGATCTCATCAATAAAATTAGAGTTGATTATAGTAGATCTGTGAATTCTAACAAAAAAATTAGAGTTTAACCTTTTAATTATGCTTGATAAAGATTCACGCAGTAGATACTTTTTATTATCAGTAGTGAAAATTTCTACATAATAACCTGAAGCGGATATATATTTAATAGCGTTTCGTTCTAAGAAAATTATTTTGTTTCCCGATTTAATATTAATCTTGGTTCCTTTTACAGGCATTTCAATAGGAGTCTTCTCTTTTACTAGATCTATGATGTTATCTAAATCTGAAAGTTTTTCTATTTTCTTATAATCAATAACCTTTTTAATAGAAGCATAAAAACGATCTTCTTTTAATGGTTTTAAAAGATAATCAAAAGCAAAGTAGTCAAAAGCTTTCACAGCATGTTCGTTAGAAGAAGCTGTGAAAATAAAAATAGGCTTTTTAGGTAGAGTTATTTTTTCGATAATATCAAACCCAGTCATATCGTTTATTTTGGTGTCAAGATATACAACATCTGGGTTTAAAGTGTTGATTTTCTTTATAGCGTCTAAGCCATTAGAACATTCATCAATAATTTCTATAAAATTATAATTACTTAGTAATTTTTTAAACCTTAATCTAGCAGCTTTTTCGTTATCAACGATTAGAATAGATAATTTCATTTACATTTTGTTTTCTTAACAGATATAACATTCGAACCTAATGAGGGTCTTAAATTTAAGCTAGTTAAAAATTAGTTAAAATAAAAGTCAAAATTTAAGAATGTCAAATTAGCTCTATAGACATTGAAGGGGACCAATATTTAATTATAATATTAAGACGCTGCAAAAATAAAGAAGAATCTTTTTCTAATTGAACTAAAATAAGTTTTTTTAAAAGAATTAACATTATTTAGTATTTGGTTGTTTTATTCTTTTTAAGTCTCACTTCTTAAAATTGTTTTTTCGCATCAAAATAAAGGATGTTAACTTCAAATAGCTGTTAACAAAAACTTATAGCCTTTAGATTTACAACTGTTAATTAATAAAAATTTAATAATTTATGAATCTACATTTAAAAAATGTGATCTGTGTTTTATTCTTTTTCAGCTTTATGCTGAATGTGAACGCACAGGAGAAAAAAATCACTGGAGTGGTGTCTGATAGTTCAGGGCCTTTACCTGGTGTAAATGTAATTTTAAAAGGAACAACCACAGGTACTGAGACAGACTTTGATGGGAAGTATTCATTAAATGCAAAAGAGGGAGATATTTTAGTGTTCAGTTTTGTAGGAATGAAAGTGACTGAAAAAGTCGTAGATGCAGGATCAGAGCTTAATGTTTTAATGCAAGAAAACGCTAACTTATTAGAAGAGATAGTCATTGTTGGATATGGATCAACTTCTAAAAAGGACTTGACAGGATCGGTAGCAACTATAGGCGTGGAACAGTTACAAGATAAGCCAGTAGCCAATGTAACACAGGCTTTGCAAGGTAAAACTTCTGGTTTACAAATTGTAAGTACAGGTGGTAGAGCAGGTGATGCTACTCAAATTAGTATTAGAGGTAACGGTTCTTTAAGTGCTTCAAATAGTGCTTTATACATTATTGATGGTGTGCCACAAGAAGATATGTCAGGGATTTCTCCTGAAGATATTAAGAGTATAAGTATCTTAAAGGATGCTGCTTCTACTGCAATTTATGGATCTAGAGCCTCTAATGGAGTTGTTTTAATTCAGACAAATAGAGGAGGATATCAAAAAGATATATCCGTATCTTTTAATACTTCTTATGGTTTTCAAAATATTATAAAAAGACCTAGTTTATTAAACGCGGAGCAATACAAGCAAGTATCAGATGCAGCAAGAATAAACTATGAGCAAGATATTGCTTCCGGAGCTTTAGCTGGGCCAAAAGATCCAACAATTTTAACTCCATTGCCAAATAGTCCTTATAATACTGATTGGTTGAAGCTAGTATTAAGAGATAATGCTACAGTTAAAAGATATCAATTTAGTGTTGCTGGAGGAGGAGAAAATACAAGAGCATATTTATCAGCGTCTTTATTTGATCAAGAAGGAATTATTAAAAAGGATAATTATAAGATCGGGCGTATAAAGTTAAATGTGGAGCAGAAGATGAATGATTATGTAAAGTTAGGAGTAAATTCTTACTTTTCTTTTTCAGAAGCAACACCTTTTGCAGATGATAATAATACATATCAACCTTATTCAAATGCGTTAGGAGCAAGACCAGATGTTAGTCCTTATGATGCAGACGGTAATATAGCTGTTCATAACTTTTCAAACCCATTATTTGCTTTTGAAAGACAAGTGACTGACAAGTGGCAAAACTTGGGAGGTACATTATTTTTCGATGTAACCCCTATTGAAAGTTTAGTATGGCACTCAGCTTTTAGTGGTAACATAAGAAGTAATAGATACAATAGATATGATGCTCCTAACACAAGAAGAGGTTTAAATGGAGATGGAGTACCAACAGGTTACGGTTACTATAGTACAGAGAATAACAGAGATTATTTAATTGAGAATACAGTAACCTATACAGATAGGTTTGCTAATGATAAGCTAAAATTAACATTATTAGGAGGACACTCGTTCCAGAAATGGGAATATGAAGATTCTTTCGTATCTGGAGAAAACTTTCCTTCAAGTGATTTGAGTTGGTTAGTTTCTGCAGGGGAGATAAATCAAGGACGTAGCTTTTATAAAGCAATGGCATTAGAATCATATTTTACAAGGTTGCAGTTATCTTGGGATTCAAAGTATCATTTTATGGTGTCAACAAGATATGATGGGTCTTCAAAATTTACTAAAGAGAACAGATGGGGAAGTTTCCCAGCAGCATCTATTGGATGGACCATTTCTAACGAGAAATTCTTTAATGTACCGGCGATTAATGAATTAAAAGCAAGAGCTTCTTTTGGATATACAGGTAACCAAACAGGTATTTCTTATGCTTCAGGGCAAAGCTTGATAGGTTCTGGTGAAAACTATGATCAAGCACCAGGTTTAGCTGCTACCACTATTTTTAACCCTGACTTAAAGTGGGAGAAAGGTCAAGCTTTAAACTTAGGTTTAGACATTACTTTATTCGATAGGATAGATGTTAATTTAGATTATTATGAAAAAGAAACTCAAGATCTTTTAAGTAGAGTTAATGTACCACAAGAAAGTGGATTTAGAACTATGTTAGCAAATGTAGGTAATATTTCAAATAAAGGATTCGAAGCTAATATTAATGCAAGAATAATCGAAAAAGAAAATTTCAAATGGAATTTTGGAGCTAACTTTTCATATAACGATAATGAAGTGTTAAAGGTTGGATCTGAGACAGGACAATATACGACAGGGTTCACTTCTATTGTTAAAGAAGGAAGTGCTTTAGGTTCGTTCTTTATATTAGAATCAGCAGGAGTAGCTTCAGAAGAGTATACATATAAAGATGCTGACGGGGTTGATGGACAAACAGTTGCTGCTGGAGATATGATTTATGTTGATCAAAATGGTGATGGTAAAATTACTGATGAGGATAAAAAAGTATTTGAAGGAGGTATAGCTCCTATTTATGGTGGTTTTAATACTTCTATTGAATACAAAGGATTTGATTTAGGAATTAGTGGGCAGTACTCTATAGGTAAAAAAGTATACGCACTTTTTAAAGAGGACGGATTAAATGGAGGAGCAGTCGGAGCACCATCTTATTCTGAAAATATGTTAACAGAAATGTTAGACTATTGGACACCAACAAATACAAATGCTTCTAATCCGAGGCCTCATTTATCTTCTGAAATTTCTGCATGGAACACTCAAAGATCTAGTAGATACTTAGAAGATGCAGATTATTTAAGAATTTCAGATATTACTTTAGGATATAACTTTAACTTCTTAAAAGATTCAGATGTGAAGTTTATAAAAAGTTTGAGACTTTATGCTCAAGTAAGAAACCCATTTACATTTACTAAATATTCTGGTGGAGATCCAGAAGTAAGCTATGTAGATCAAACAGCTCAAAGTGGTCAAGACAGAACTGACGGAAGTAAAATTGAAGCTGGAGTTGATTTAGGTGGTATTCCTAACGTTAAATCGTTCTTAATAGGGTTAAATGTTAAATTTTAAAAAAATGAAGATGATTAAAAAAATTTCAAAAATACTTTTCATTGGGCTGTTTGTGGCTTTAACTACATCTTGTAGCGATCAGTTAGATATACCTTCTGAAGCATCTTTAGATGCAAATGCAAACTTAGCAACAGAAGATGTAGACAAGCTATTAACAGGGCTGTATAAAAAAATGAGACACCCTAATCAGTATGGGTATTTCGCTATCATGAATACTGAAATTATGGGAGACAACTATAAGCCTGTTAAGTTTCAGTGGTTTCAAGTGCAGAACTTTTATGAAAATAAAGTGCCTGCTGGTGACATTTTATTAAGTTATTTCTATGCAGATTATTATGCAGGTATTGATAGAGCTAATACTATTTTAAAAGTACCTTCAGCAAATGAAGCACAAAAAGGAGCAGCACGTTATAATAGAGCTTTAAGTTACTTAAGATTATATGATATGTTTGAAAGAGTTCCTTTAATTGATGAAAATTATGATAGAACACCTATTGCACCATCTTCAAAAGAGGATGTATTAAACTTTATCGTTGAAGATTTAAAATATGCAAAGGAAAATTGTGTAAGCTTTAACGGACTTAGTTTGTTAGAAAGTCAAAAGACTCCTACAAAAGAAGCAGCTTCTGCTCTTTTAGCAAGGGTTTATAGAGTACAAGGAAATATAGCAGCAGCTGGAGTAGAGGCTGAAGAATTAATTACATCAGGAAAGTTTGCTTTATCGGCGAACCCTTTAGAAAGAGATCCAGAGGTTATCTTTATGTATAAAGGTAATAAAGCAGAAGAGGTTGGCTCTTGGGGGTGGATTATGAGTCCAGAGGCTAGAACATGGAACTGTTTTGCAGCAGCAGATGATTTAACAGCTCTAGTTAAAGGAGAAGATACTCGCAAGATTTTATTTGATTTCGATGGTAAAGAAGCTAATGGCGGTTATATATATTCAAAGAAATATAAAACAGAAGACAATTCTGACTTATTGGTTTCTAGAATTGCTGAGATGTATTTGATCTCTGCAGAAGCAGGAAATACAACAAGATTGGATGAATTGCAAGCGGCTAGAAAATCTTCTTTAACATTGGCAGAAGAAAGACGTTTGGAGATGTCATTTGAATGGACAAGATGGGAAGATTTGAAATTAGAAGGGAAAACTTCTTATATTTTACCTTACCCAACTAGAGCAGTAGATTCAAATCCATTACTTAAGTAATTTTATTTAGATATTCCCCTAAAAAGAAAGGGCTGAGTTTAAACTCAGCCCTTTTCATATTAAAGTAGTAGTTTTTCAGTTCAAAAAAGGGGTGATTCAAATCAAAGTTATAATAATGAAAAGTTAAGCTTAATACATTTGCTGTAACTTATACCAACTTTGTTTTCATTGGTGTAATTATTTGAATTAATTATTATAAAGTCAAGGAGTCATTAACCTTGGCTTTTTTTGTTTTATAAATAGTTGTTTTGTTGTTTTTTATCTTCTTTTATCTTTTTTTGTTATTTTTTTAACTTTTTTTATGTTAAAATTATAGTTTTTTTAGTTTTATTTTATTGTTTTTTTAATTTTATAAGATATCAATTTTAAGGCTCTTGTAGTGAGAGTTTTAAGTTTAAAAATTTTAATTTATGAAATTAAAAAATTACCTATTGCTAATATTAATACTTGTAAATATGTCAATATTAGCACAAGAAAAAACGGTTACAGGAACAGTAACTGATAAAACTGGAGCACTACCAGGAGTTAGTGTTATTATAAAAGGTACTAATAAAGGTACTGAAACAGATTTTGATGGGAAGTATGCCATAAAAGTAAACCAAGGAGATATACTTGTTTTTAGTTTTGTAGGGCTTAAAACTATCGAAAGAACAGTTGGAGTAATTTCTATTTTAAATATTAAAATGGAAGAGGACGCTAACTTGTTAGACGAAGTGGTAGTTGTAGCTTATGGGACTACTACTAAAGAAGCATTTACAGGTTCAGCGAGTGTTTTAGGTGTAAAAGATTTAGCCACACGTAACGTAACTTCTCCAATTGCAGCTATTGAAGGTCGTGCAACAGGTATACAATTTACATCATCTGCAGGTCCAGGAGCATCACCAGATATTGTAATTCGTGGTGTAGGTACATTAAATGGAGATACTGACCCTTTATTTATAGTGGATGGTATTCAATATGAAGGAGAGTTAAATACAATAAATCAAGAAGATATAGAGTCTTTTACAGTACTAAAAGATGCCTCTTCTACATCATTATATGGTTCAAGAGCTGCTAATGGAGTTGTAATTATTACCACCAAAAAAGGAAAGAAAGGCGGAGTAAGAGTTAACCTTACTGCTCAATCTGGAGTTGTGGCAAACGGTGTTCAAGCATATGACCAAGTGTCGCCAGGTCAGTATTATGAAGTTATGTGGGAGGCTCTGAAGAATTCTAGTGCTGGTGGAGGTGACCCTGCATTTGCTAGTGCAAATATTTATAATCAATTAGGTTATAATCCGTTTGATGTGCCAAATGATCAAATAGTTGGAGTGGATGGAAAGTTAAATCCTAATGCAAGTGTTATATATAAGAGTCTTGATTGGTTTGATGAACTACAACAAACTGGAATTAGAAATAACTACAATGTAGGTATATCAGCAGGAGGTGATGATCATACAGTATATTTTTCAGCGTCATACTTGGATGAAGAGAGTTATGTTGTAACATCTGGTTTTGAGCGTATAACAGCAAGGTTAAATGCTGATTTTGATGTAAGTGAGAGTATCAAAATTGGAGGTAGTGCGAATATTGCGCTTACTGAAGCAAGAGGTCCAAGTTCAGCAGGAACAGGAAGTATTGTTAACCCATTTAGTTTTGCATTAGGTATGGGGGCTATCTATCCAGTATATGTGAATGATTTACAAGGAAATATTGTAAGAGACGAATTTGGAAATCCTGTTTTTGATAATGGAGAAGGGTATGCTGAATATAATATAGGTTCCAGACCCACTAACCAAGGTCGTCATGCACTTCAAGAATTGTTACTTAATAATGAGAGAGATAAGGATAATACTTATGGATTTAGGTTTTATGGAGATATTAAACTTTTAGAAGGACTTAACTTAAAAGTAACTTACGGTAGAGATATTAATGAGTTATTTGAGAGAGAATATGAAAATGCAATTATTGGAGATGCTCAGCCAGATGGAAGGCTAAGTGAAGACCGTGGAAGAAGAGAAGTAGAAAACTTTAATCAAATTTTGACTTATGTTAAAAGTTTTGGTAATCATAATTTAGAATTACTTGCGGGACATGAGAGCTTTGAAAGAACTCTCTCTAATATAGAAGGGCTAGCCACAATACAAGCAGCTAATGGAATTTTTGAGTTTGCTAACTTTTCAAATATTGTTGATTTAGATGGTGCAACTTTTGATAAGGCCATTGAAGGGTATTTTTTTAGAGCGAATTATAACTATAATAACAAATATTATCTAAGTGGTTCTGTTCGACGCGATGGATCTTCTGTGTTTGATATGGATAAAAGATGGGGTACTTTTTATTCTGTAGGTGCTTCTTGGCGTATTGATCAAGAAAGCTTTATGAAAGATGTATCTTTTATAAACAGATTAAAGTTAAGAGCTTCATATGGGGAAGTAGGTAATGATGATTTGTTAGATGAATACTTATCACAAGCTCGATTTTCAATAACATCCAATGCAGCTAATCCAGCAATTATTTTTACAGATATTGGTAATGCTAATTTGCAGTGGGAAACCATTGAGAATTTTGATGTAGCATTGGAGTTTGCGCTGTTCGATAACTTTTTAGATGGTTCTGTAGAATATTATAAGAAAAATTCAACAGACTTACTTTACCTTTTGCCTATTGCACCAAGTAATGGATTGAATGAAGTTCCGGTAAACGCAGGAGATATGTTTAATTCAGGTTGGGAAGTAGGATTAACAGCTCATCTTTTTAATAAAGAAAATTTTAAATGGGACTTAACATTACAAGCTTCTACATTCAAAAATGAAATCACAAAATTACCAGATCCATTTATAAATGGATCAAAACGTTGGGCTGAAGGTAGGTCTAGGTTTGATTACTTTTTACTAAGGACAGCTGGTGTAGACCCTGATAATGGAGATCAGTTGTTCTATATGTATGAACAAGATGAGAATGGAGAAAGTGTTCCTGTTTTAGATGCAAATGGAAACATAGAAACGACAAACGATTGGCAAGAAACAGAAAGAGCCTATACAGGAGACTCTTCAGTACCAGATCTTTTAGGTTCAATTTTAAATAAAATTACATATAAAGATTTCACTTTTGATTTTTTAGTTACCTATGGTGTAGGTGGAAAAGTGTTAGACAACGCATATTCATCTATGATGCATAGTGGAAGTTATGGAAGATCTTTGCATCCAGATATATTGAATGCATGGAGACAACCTGGAGATATTACAAATGTTCCGAGATTGGAAAATGGAAATCCTGATTTGGTTAGAACTCAATCAGACAGGTTTTTAACTGATGCTTCTTTCTGGACATTAAAAAATGTTAACATAGGTTATACATTAGATAAAAAAGTTGTAGAGGCGCTTAAAATGGATAATATTAGGTTTAATTTATCTGGAGAGAATTTATTCTTAAAAAGTGAGAGAAAAGGTTTAGATCCTCAATATGACTTATCAGGAGTATCACCTGGTGATGATTTTTCACCTCCAAGAATTATTTCTTTTGGTATTAACGTTTCATTCTAAAAAAAAATCATTATGTTAAATAAATTAAAATACTTATTAATAGCTGTTATTCTTATTTCGATAACATCTTGTAAAGAAGACTTTCTTGAAAGAACCCCAACAGATGCTATTTCTGCATCTGATGCGTTAGCTAACGAAACAAATATGCAATTAGTTCTTGATGGAGTGCATAGAGGATTGTATTCTCAGTCTCAAGATATATTTCCAGGTGGTAACACAGCAAGGGCAAATAACCATTATTGGGTTCCGTTAGGAGATAATTTGTCAGGAGGACTTATTCATAGTGCTAGCGCTAATAATTTGTCATGGAGAGATGCAATGCAATGGAACTCACATACACAACCAACATCGCTAACAAATGAATTGTTATGGTATCATAGATATAACATTATTTTGCATGCGAACCTGTTGATTAATGGGATTTTAGAAGGAAACTTGACAGAAACTCCAACATTAAATACAATTTTAGGGCAAGCTTATACGTATAGAGCTTATGCGTATTTATCTTTAGTGCAACATTATGGTCGAGGATATTTGATAGGTAACCCTAGCACAGATCCTGGTGTGCCTATACTTTTTTCTTCAGAATCACCATTTACTAGTGAGCCAAGATCAACAGTTGAGGAGGTTTATAATCAAATAGGACAAGATTTAGATGCTGCTATTAGTGCTTTTGAAAACGGATCATCAAGACCATCAGGAGGGCCAGAAGTAAAGTCTCAGTTAAATATAGATGTAGCGTATGGATTAAAAGCTAGATGGGCTCTTTCTAAAGGGGACTGGCAAACAGCTGCTGATGCAGCAGTAGCTGCACGTCAAAATTATCCATTAATGAATGAATCAGATTGGAAATCAGGTTTTAATACAAATAATTTGTCTGAAGTTATTTGGGGAAGCAACGTAATAGATACGGAGACGACATTTTTCCGCTCATACTTTTATTTAGCTAGCAATACTTTTAATGGAAGTCAAATTAGAAATAATCCAAAAATAGCAGATAGAAGATTGGTAGATGCAATTCCTAATACAGATTATAGAAAAGATGTTTTTTTACCAGATGCGCCAAATTCAAATACTTCAGCAGCAAATGGAGAAGGTGGCTGGGAGAATAATACCAACCCTTTATATACCACAGAAGAAGAGTTTGATGCAGCTATTATAAGTATTAAGTCTGAATATGGGTTAGTTTCTGGTCATAATACACATCCGTACATGCATTTTAAGCTGAAGCAAAAAAACCCAGGATCTATTGATCCTGATGATGTAATTTATATGCGTGCTTCAGAAATGTATTTAATTGAAGCTGAAGCTAAGGCAATGATGAATGATATTGCTGGGGCTCAAGCAGCTTTAAAACCTTTAGGAGAAGAACGTGATAGTGCTTATGATGTAACTATATATAACACACAAGAATCTTTAATGGATCATATTAAGTTTCAAAGAGGAGTAGAATTATGGGGAGAAGGGTTTGGATATACAGATAAAATCCGCTGGGATGAAGGTATAGATCATGCCGCTGATGGAGGTTCTGGAGCCTCTGCAGTGCTCTACCAAGGAGCTTATCAGGTAGAAAAACCTTCTTTAAATGATGACTGGATTTTTAAAATTCCTCAAGCAGAAATTAATGCGAATCCAAATATAACACCAAGTGACCAAAACTAAAAGAGTTGTGAATAAGAAACTAATTACATTAAATTTTTGTTTTCATTTAATGTAGTTATTTGAATTAATCATAAGCCAAGGACTCATTAACCTTGGCTTTTTTTATTTTAAAATATTTTCCATTTGTTGTTGTAACTCTTTAGCTTTAGCAGCAGCAGCCTCAGCAAAATCATTCTCGTTAGAAGCATAAATAATTCCACGAGAAGAATTAATTAATAAGCCTATAGTATCCTTAGTCATCCCGTATTTACAAACTTCTTCTAAACTACCTCCTTGGGCACCAACCCCAGGAACTAATAAAAAGCTTTCAGGAATAATTTTTCTGATATCAGCTAAATATTCAGCCTTCGTAGCGCCAACTACGTACATTAAATTCTGTGAGTTTTTCCAAGATTTAGAAGTTTCAATTACTTGTTTGTATAACTCTTTACCATCAACAGTTTTTGTTTGGAAGTCAAAAGCGCCTTGGTTAGAAGTTAAAGCCAACATAATAGTATGTTTATCTTCAAAAGCTAAAAAAGGTTCAACAGAATCTTTTCCCATGTATGGAGCAACCGTTACCGAGTCAAAAGCTAAGTCTTCAAAAAAAGCTTTTGCATACATGGTACTAGTATTACCAATATCACCACGCTTAGCATCAGCAATGGTAAAAATTTCAGGGTGTTTTTCGTTTAAGTAATTAATCGTTCTTTCAAGAGATTTCCAGCCTTTAATTCCATAAGCTTCATAAAAAGCAGTATTAGGTTTGTAAGCTACACAAAGATGGTGAGTAGCATCAATAATAGCTTTATTAAAGGCAAAAATAGGATCTTCCTCTTGAAGTAAATGTGCTGGAATTTTGTTTAAATCAACATCTAATCCAATACATAAAAATGATTTCTTTTTTTGAATTTCAGATACAAGTTGTTGTGTTGTCATGTGTTGTTGTAAAAGTTAGGCAAAAGTACATAAATTTAGCAGTTTCTGTTATCTTTGTTATATATGTTTCAATATATCGTTAACAAAATTTTTTATGGATTCTTAACACTGTTTGGGGTAGTTACTGTAATATTCTTACTGTTTAATATCTTACCCGGTGATCCAGCTCGTATGATGTTAGATCAGAGAGAAGACACCGAACAACTACAAAATATTCGAAAAAAATACGGATTTGATAAACCTGTATTCACGCAATATTTGTATTATTTGAATGATGTTTCTCCGTTGTCGTTTCATAGTAAAAACACAGATGATTATACCTTTTTATTAGAAGAAAAATACAATGCGCAACACTTATTTTCTATAGGAAATATAGAGGTGGTTGTAAAAACGCCGTATTTACGTCAATCATTTCAAAAAAATGGAAAAAATGTTTCCGAAGTAATTAAAGAAACGTTACCCAATACAGCAATTCTAGCGGTGGTAGCCATAACCATTGCTTTAATTTTAGGAATTATTTTAGGAGTCTTTTCAGCCTTATTTAAAGATACATTTTTTGATAGAATCATAGCAGTCATTAGTACTTTAGGAATGAGTGTTCCTTCTTTCTTTTCGGCAATTTTATTTGCTTGGTTATTCGGTTTTGTATTACACAAGTACACAAGTTTAGAAATGACTGGAAGTTTGTACGAAGTAGATGATTTTGGTGAAAGAATGCATATTCAATGGAAAAATTTAATACTACCAGCAATAGTGTTAGGTATTCGCCCGTTAGCAGTAGTAATTCAGTTAATGCGAAACTCGTTGTTAGAAACGCTGAGTCAAGATTACATACGAACTGCAAAATCAAAAGGGGTAACGATGTATCAAGTAATAAAAAAGCACGCCTTAAAAAACTCATTAAACCCAGTAATAACAGCAATTTCTGGATGGTTTGCATCTATGTTAGCAGGTGCGGTTTTTGTAGAGTATATTTTTAACTGGAACGGATTAGGAAAAGAAATAGTAAACTCGCTAAATACTCTTGATTTACCCGTAATTATGGGAGCTGTTTTAGTAGTGGCTACGTTATTTATAATCATAAATATTATAGTAGATATTTTATATAGCTGGTTAGACCCTCGAATAAGATTACAATAAATGAGAACATTTTTTTTATTAACAATCATAGTTTTTTTATCAAGTTGCGCTGTTTTTCAGCCAAAACATTTTACTGAAACATCTTTGAATGAAGAATTACTAACTTTAGAAAGAGAGTCAATTTCATTTAAGGAAGTCTTAAAGCGAAATAAAGGCAAAAAGATATTTGTACAAATATTTGCAACCTATTGTCCCTATAGTCAAAAGAGCTTTAAAGATGTGCTTTCGTTTCAAAAGAAAAACTCACAATTTGAATATGTGTTTTTATCGGTAGACCATTCGTACCATGATTGGAAAAGAGGTTTAGAAAGTATTCCTGTTAAAGGACAGCACTATTACATTCAGAAGAAAGGTAAAGGTGAACTTGGAAAGTTTTTAAAACTAAAAACAATTCCACGATTTTTAATTGTTGATGAAGAAGGAAGTATTGAGATATTTAAATCGTCAAAGGTGTCGGATAAATTAATTCGTTAAAGCCTAGAAAAAATGTAATTTTGCAAACATAAAATCAATAACCAGAAAAAATAACACACGTGAGACAAAAAATAGTTGCAGGTAACTGGAAGATGAATAAAAACCTTGATGAAGCAAAAGAATTAATTGAGGGAATAAAGGAAGAAGTAAAAACTGGTTTAGAAGAAGGTACTAGAGTGATAGTTGCTCCTAGTTTTGTAAACCTAGAGTCAGCAGTAAAAAACACTGAAGAATCACTTGTAGAAGTTGCCGCACAAAACATGCATCAATCTAAAAGTGGAGCGTTCACAGGAGAGGTTTCAGCAGATATGCTAACAAATTTAGGTGTTAGCATAGTAATTTTGGGGCATTCTGAACGTAGAGAATACTTTGGTGAAACGGATGAGTTATTAGCTCAAAAGGTAGATGCTGCTTTGGTGAACGGATTAGAAGTAATTTTTTGTTTTGGAGAATTATTAGAAGATAGAAAGTCAGGAAATCATTTTGGGGTGGTTGAAAGTCAGGTTAAAAAAGCATTGTTCCACTTAAAAGAAGAAGCTTTTAAGAATATTATTTTAGCCTATGAGCCAGTTTGGGCTATTGGAACAGGAGAAACAGCTTCATCAGAGCAAGCACAAGAAATGCATGCTTTTGTAAGAGAAATTTTTGCTAAAGAGTATGGAAAAGAAATAGCAGATACCATTTCAATTTTGTATGGAGGAAGTGTAAAACCAGCCAATGCTAAAGAAATTTTTTCTAAGCCAGATGTTGATGGAGGTTTAATAGGTGGAGCGGCATTAAAAGTTGAAGATTTTGCAGCAATAATTAAATCAATTTAATGGACAATATTTATATAGAATATACTTTTGAAGTAACACCAAAAGAACCAACTACAGAAATTCTAATCGCTGAGTTAGGTGCCTTAGGGTTTGAAAGTTTTGTTGAAAATGAAAATGGAGTTATAGCATATATCCAAAAAGAAGATTGGAATAAAGATATTTTAAATGATGTTTTTGTTTTAAACTCAGAAGAGTTTTCAATTGACTATAAACACAAAGAGATAGAACAAACGAATTGGAATGAAGAATGGGAAAAGAATTTTAATCCTATTCAAGTAGACGATTTGGTTAGTATCCGAGCTCCATTTCATGAAAACCCTGACTTGAAGTACGATATCGTTATTGAGCCAAAAATGAGTTTTGGTACAGGACATCATGAAACTACATACATGATGGTACAACATTTGATTAATTTAGATGTAGCGAGTAAAAAAGTACTAGATATGGGGTGTGGTACAGGGATTTTAGCAATTTTTTCAGAAATGAAAGGAGCACAACCTATTGATGCTATAGATATTGATGCTTGGTGTTATGAGAATTCATTAGAGAATGTAGAAAGAAATAACTGTAAACATATTTCGGTTTATGAAGGAGATGCATCTTTATTAAAAGGGAAAAAATATGATGTTATTATAGCGAATATCAACCGAAATATTTTGTTAAATGATATGGAAACCTACACGAGTTGCTTAACTGAAAAAGGAGTTTTATTATTAAGTGGATTTTATAGTGAAGATATTCCAGTGATTGATAATGAGGTTTCTAAGTACAGTTTAACATTAAAAGATACCATAAAAAGAAATAATTGGGTAGCTTTGCAGTATCAAAAATAAAACAAATGAGTACGATAGAAAAAATTCAAGAAGAGCTTGATGTTTTATTAAATGAAACAAGAAAGCATGAAATTGTTTTGCATAACGATGATGTAAATACTTTTGATTTTGTAATTGATAGCCTTGTAACTGTATGTGATCATACATTAGAGCAGGCAGAACAATGTACTATCTTAGTACATTATAAAGGTAAGTGTTCGGTTAAAACAGGAGAGTATAAAGATTTAGAACCAAGATGCTCTAAATTATTAGAATTAGGTTTATCAGCAGAGATAATATAAGAATGGAGAACATTTTTAGGTATTACGAATTTTCAGGTTTTTTAAAAGATAACTCAGGAACGTTTCAAGAAAACGAAATAAGTTTTTCGGAACTGAACAAAGAACATTTTTTAATTTTTGAAAAAAAAGATTCACAATATAACTTGTACGTATCAAAATACAGCTCAAAAAAGAGTATAGGGAAGGAGCCACCAGAAATACTGGAGCTATTGATAGAAAATTACGATAAGTCTATACCAGAGCACAGAATAGTACTTAGAAAATATTTATATTAAAAACTCAAAATTTATTTTGAGTTTTTTTTATGTTTTTAGGTGACCAAATTAAAAATATAGTGTCATAATAATGTAAGCAAAATAAAAGAATATAATTTTTTAAAAGATATTACCTCTTAAATGCATAACTTCTCTTTTTTGCCTAAAGCTTGTAAAGGGAAGTTATTTAATTTTTAAAAATAGTAGTAGTTAGTTTTTATACTAAGTTTGGTTAGACGAAGAGGCCTTAAACTATAAGTTTAAGGTCTTTTTATTATTGTTTTTTTAACTAAAAAAAATAAAGATAAAGTAAAAAAGAATGAAAAATAATGTATCTTTATATAGATAAATAAACGCTTATGTAATATCATTTTCTTTAACACCACGAGCAAAGCTAAAGAGTAGCTTTTGCTAAAAGAAGCTTGGACTTGTTGTGGTTAATATCCAAGGAAAAAGTTTAATAACTATAATTTTAAAGAAAATGAGAAACATTATAATAAAAACAGTTTTTATTTTATTTGTGGGAGCAAGTTTATCTTTTACTACAAAACAATATAAATTTACAAACCCTATTAAAACTTTAGCAACTTTTCAAGGCTATGATGAATATGGTTTTACTTTTTCGTTTATAAACGAAGAAGGAGATGAAGATGTAGTAACTTTTGAAACTATATCAGATAAAATATTAAAAATGTATAATTTAAAAGATAATAAGTTTTTAGAGGAAGAATTTGAAATCATATATGAGTATAAAAAATCAGATGATGATATTGAAGAACCTATATTACAATCAATAAAAAAAGTAAAATAATTATGAGTATTGTAGATTTATATGAATCAAGCAAACATAGAAATAATGTAGCGCATTTTAATGCTATTTTTAATTTAGCCATTGTTGATGGAGATTTAAATGAAGATGAAGAAAAATTAATAAATCGTTTTGCTAGGAAACTAGATATAACAGAAGATGAGTATAATGAAATAATAAAAAACTCACAAAAACACCCTGTAATGCCCCAAGCAAAAACTGATGATAGGTTAGAACGTTTGTTAGATTTATTTAAAATAATTTACTCAGACCATCAAATTGATGAAGCAGAATTAAAATTAATTTTACGATATGCTATTCAACTCGGTTTTTCACAAGAAAAAGCAGAAGAAATTATTTCTAAAACTATAAAAATTTTTAGTGGTAAAATTGATTTAGATCAGTATAAATTGATATTAAACATTCTATAAAAAGTAAAATCCCATTCTAAACAGAATGGGATTTGTTTTTTAAAGTAACTGTAATTTTTCTAACTTAAAAATTACAAGATCTTCATCGTCTACATCATCAAAAATTTCTTTGTACGTAATTTCAAAACTTTTGTTTTTATAATTAGATGATTTCAAGTCTAAATGTTCAAGATTCTTTTTGTTGATTTGTTCAAAATCAATAATATCTCCATTTTCTAATTCAAAAACATAATAGCCGTTTGTATATCCTTGATAAACGCCGACTAATGTAACTGTTTGTTGTGAGTTATAATAAGCCATGGTTTAAATACAGTTTACTATTTATTCATTATCAAAGTCATCAGCTATTTCAATTTCATCAAAGGTATCGTCATTTTCTTCATCGTCGGTTTCATGGTCTTCCATTGACTGTTGTAACTGAGAACTTATTTTTACTAAAAAAAGAGTATCTTCGGTATTTACTTCTACCGCTTTTATTGTTTCTCCTTTACTATTTTTAAAGGAAATAATATCTGAATGATCATATCCATCAGGATATCTTTCTACCAATAAATCTAGAATATCAGTAGTTAACTTGGCATAGTCTACAATAACTCTCTTCATAAGGCTACATTTTTAATAAATAGGCAAATATTAATGGAGCAACGATAGTTGCATCACTTTCTATAATAAACTTAGGTGTATCGATGTCTAATTTCCCCCAAGTAATCTTTTCGTTAGGAACAGCTCCTGAGTAAGAACCATAGCTAGTCGTTGAATCTGAAATTTGACAGAAATAACTCCAGAAAGGAGTGTCTTCTCTTTCTAAATCTTGATATAGCATTGGTACTACACAAATAGGAAAATCTCCAGCGATTCCACCACCAATTTGGAAAAACCCGATACCGTTTTCTGAGTTTTCAGTATACCAATCAGCTAAGAAGGTCATATATTCAATACCAGACTTCATAGTTGATGCTTTTAGCTCTCCTTTTACTACATAAGAGGCAAAAATATTTCCCATAGTACTGTCTTCCCATCCAGGAACAACAATTGGTAAGTTCTTTTCTGCTGCTGCATACATCCACGAATCTTTTAAATCGATTTCATAATATTCCTCTAAAACTCCAGATAATAATAGTTTATACATATATTCATGAGGAAGATAACGTTCGCCAGCTTCTTCTGCATCTTTCCAGATTTTAAAAATATGTTTTTGTAGGCGTCTAAAAGCTTCTTCTTCAGGAATACAAGTGTCTGTAACACGATTTAATCCTTTTAATAATAAATCCCACTCATCTTGTGGAGTTAAATCACGGTAGTTAGGAACTCTTTTATAATGAGAGTGCGCTACTAAATTCATGATGTCTTCTTCAAGGTTGGCTCCTGTACAAGAAATGATGTGTACTTTGTCTTGACGAATCATTTCTGCAAAAATTTTTCCTAATTCTGCAGTACTCATGGCTCCTGCTAGAGATACTAACATTTTAGAGCCTTGTTCTAATTGTGCTTCGTACCCTTTGGCAGCATCTACTAGTGCAGCTGCATTAAAGTGTAAAAAGTATTTTTCTATAAAATTTGTTATAGGTTTGTTCATCTTATTATTTTTTTAAGCTTATAAAACTGCTTCTTTAATGCTAGAAGTAATAACTTTATAAGCCCTTGTGTTTTTTAAATTAGCTTTTCAATAATTACCTGTACTACTTCAAAAAGAATTAGAAGAATGATGATCCATTCTAGCATGCTACTGTACTTATGTTGTAGTATATCGTTAAATAAATCTAAATTTTCTTTAATTACGTTTAAACTATTTTCTATTCCTTGATGACGTTTTAAAATATCTAATTCATCTTTTAGTTTATAATCTAAATCAGACAAGTCTTTGTTATTCCAAGCAACATCTGGTGAGTCAAAAACAAATAAATTTTCAGCAATATTATTTTTTAAATTTAAGGTTTTACCAATAAATTTTCGCATTTGAATTTTAGAAAGTTTAAAACTTCCTGTCTTTTCTAATTGCTTTGAATACACTAATGTTTTATCGTGCAAATCAGATGTTTTGTTTACATAGTTCATCAATGCTACCGATTGTGCTAGGTTAAGCATAATGATATGTGCTACATCATCATTTAATTCTTTAATTTGAATAGTTCCGAAATCAACTTCTATAGTATCAGAAAAAGTGATATTATATTTTTCTGAGGGCAAGTTGTTGATATTTGAATTTTCTTTATTAATTAAAAAACTAACAATTTGATTAATTAAATCATTTGTACAGTTCATAAAAACAACACTTCCATAATCTTTTATATAGATGTATGAATTGTTTGTGATTTTATATAGTAAAAAAGAATGTTCTCTTTTTACTAACTCATACGATTCAAACTGAGAGCGAATAGCACTTAGTGCTATTCGTCTTTCAAGATGATATGCAATTGTTTGTAAGTGCATTTTAGTAATCGTCGTCGTCGTTTTTAAACTTCGCTAATTTGTTAAATGGAGAGCTTTCGTCATCATCGTAATCTTCTTCATCTTCCATAGTAGAAGAAAACTTATAGCTCAACATTTTATAATATAACTTAGCTGCTAAAAAGTCTGATGATTTTTCATTTTCGTTAGGGCATAACTCCACAATATCAAAGCCAACAACGTTTCTTTCAGTAAACACTCTTTTTAAAAACTCTAGGGTTTCATAGTAAAATAATCCTCCTGGTTCCGGTGTTCCTGTACTTGGTAATAGCGACGGATCAATAGCATCTAAATCAAAAGTAATAAAAACATTACCTGTTAATTGATCAATAACTTCATCCATCCAGTATTCATTTACAGCCATATCGTGTGCAAAAAAGACTTTATCCATATTCATAGATGACTTTTCTGATATGTCCATACTGCGAATACCTACTTGTACTAAGTTAGTTGTTTGACTCGCTTCGTATACAGCACAAGCATGATTGCAAGAGCTACCATCATATTCCTTGCGTAAATCGGCATGTGCATCAATATGTAAAACAGTAAGGTTGTTAAAACATTCGTTAAAAGCACGGATAGTACCGATAGAAATTGAATGTTCTCCACCAAAAAGTGTTACAAACTTATTTTTATTAATAAATTTTTTAGTTGTTGCATGCACAGCTTCTACCATAGCTTCTGGAGAAGAATCTTCTGTAACAGCATCCGCTAAATAAACCCCTTCTTTATATACTTCACTGTCAGTTTCTATATCGTACAACTCCATGTTTTCTGAAGCATCTAAAAAAGCTTCAGGACCTTTGTCAGCTCCTTTTTGCCAAGTACTAGTTCCGTCGTAAGGAACAGGGATAAGTACTACTTTAGCATTTTCTAATTTAGCGTATTGGTCAGGTATTCCTGCGTAATTTCTTTTTTTCATCTTAATATTTTTTACTAGTATCCTAAAATTGATAATAGCTCTTCACTCTTTTGTTGTTCTTTAAATAGTTTGGTGGTTAAATCACCGTTTTCGTTTATGTCAATTAATATATGTTTTGGAGTTGGGATTAAACAGTGTTGTAATCCGCCAAAACCACCAATAGTTTCTTGGTATGCTCCCGTATTGAAAAAGCCTACGTATAAAGGGCTTTCTTTTTCGTATACAGGTAGGTATATTCCGTTTACGTGTTGTTCAGAATTGTAATAATCATCGCTGTCACAAGTTAAACCGCCTAATAAAACACGTTCGTACCTATGATTCCATTTGTTAAGAGGAAGCATGATAAAACGTTTATTAATAGCCCAAGAATCTGGTAAGGTGGTAATGAAAGATGAGTTAATCATGTTCCATTTTTCACGATCGTTTTGTTTCTTTTGGTATAACACTTCGTAAATAGCACCTCCAGCTTCTCCAACAGTAAAACTTCCAAATTCTGTAAAAATATTAGGAACATTTACACCTGCCTCTTTACAAGCGACATTAATTTGGTTTATAATTTCGTCTACCATATACTCATAGTCGTAATCAAAAGCCAATGAGTTTTTTATAGGGAAACCTCCACCTATATTTAAACTGTCTAAGGTTGGGCAAACTTTTTTAAGCTTGATGTACACATTTAAACATTTCATTAATTCGTTCCAATAGTATGCGTTGTCTCTAATACCTGTGTTGATAAAGAAGTGTAACATCTTTAATTCAACTTGAGGGTTATTAGCGATTTCACGCTCGTAAAAAGATACGATATTTTTGTATCCAATACCTAAACGGCTAGTATAAAATTCAAACTTGGGTTCTTCTTCAGAAGCTATACGAATTCCTACTTTAAATTTACTTTTAGTTTCTTCTAAAAGTAAATTTAGCTCTTCATAGTTATCTATGATTGGAATACAGTTTGTATGCCCTCCATCAATTAGACTAACAATATTAGCGATGTATTGATCGCGTTTAAAACCATTACACAACACAAAAGCATCATCACTTAGCTTTCCTTCTTTTTTTAATGACTTTACAATGTCAATATCAAAAGCAGATGATGTTTCGATGTGAATATTATTTTTTAAAGCTTCATCTAATACGTATTTAAAGTGAGAACTCTTAGTACAGTAGCTGTAATTGTAGTTTCCTTTGTAATTGTGTTTTTCAATAGCATTATGAAACCAAGCTTTAGCTTTATTTATATTTTCTGATATTTTTGGTAAATAAGTGAACTTTAAGGGCGCACCATATTGCTTGACTAATTGCATTAAGTCAATACCATGAAAAAATAAGTTGTTGTTTTCTGTGTGAAACTCCTCTTGAGGAAAATCAAACGTTTGTTCTATTAAGTCTTTATATTTAGTATTCATTATTATTTTTAGTTGTATCTGTTTTTTGAGTACAGATAGATAATTCAAAAAGCAGTTAAGGCATGCGCCAAAACTTTTTTAAATAAATTGTATAACAAGTATCATTGTTGTTGTTATAACAAACAAGATTGTTAAACCAAAATAATATGAATAGTTAGACTCTTAAAGCTAAGCAATCACCGCACTGTTTATAAAAATTCAGTGGTAGAGAGTATTCAGGAATGGAAGAATCCTTAATTTTTTCGTTGTGTTTCCAAAACACTAAATAACCCTTAATCTTCCCGTAAAAGTTATTACCGAAATAAGTAAAACGTAACATTCGACTTATATAATAAGATGCCGTAAATGTAAACTATTTTTTAATACAACAAACTTTTTTTTATTTTTTTTAAATATTTGTTGTGTAGTGTGTTAAGTGTTGTTTTGCCTTTTTATTAACTCAATTCCTTTGTAAAGAATAATAGTATTAGGGATAGTTATTTCTCTCTTTTCTTCTGGCATGTATAAAAGAACGTAAAAACCTGTAATGTTTTTTACCACACCTTGTAAATCGAAGTCTTTATCAATAATTTTTATAGTATCACCTATACGCATTGGATGATAAAAAAATAAGATGATGCTAGCTGTTAGGTTTGATAAGATAGACCATTGGGCAAAGAAACCAACCCCAAGTACAGCAAGTATTGAAGATGCAAAAACAATTACTTCTTTAAAATTAATACCAAAAATAATTAAAGAAATAAAGAGAGCTAATGTGTAATATAAAAAGTAACTTAGGTTTAGTATCAGTTTTCTCCTATGAGGTTCAATAGCATTTTTTACAATGTAAGATCTAGTTAACTTTTTTGTTACATGAATTAAAAAAAATAATGAAGCTGTCAAAAGCAAGAATTGTAAAAAAGGATTGTATATAGATAACTCTAGAAAGCGATTTTTCATTATTATATTTTTATACAAATATACTTCTGGTTTTTTAAATATAATCTCAAAATAAAAAATTATATTTGATTGAAAACCATAATTATATATCGTTATGAAGAATGTTTTAATACCCTATAATTTTTCAGAAGCAGCTATTAATGCTTTAAATTACACAAAACAACTGTTTAAAGGTGTTGAGGTAACTATTTATTTATTAGATGTGTATGTAAGTCAACCATCAGAATTATTGAGCGACGAAGAAAATGAAAAATGGTTTAATGAAATGGATAATGAAATTGAAGATGAATTAAAATACCTAATTGAAGTCTTAAGAAGAGAGAATACCAGTTTTAATTATGAGTATGTTGTAGCATCAAACTCATTAACAAAAGCGGTTACTAAAACAATTGAAGAGAGGAATATTGATGTAGTAATTACGGGTACAAAAGGAGCAAAAAGTTTAGCAGAAACATTTATTGGTACAAATACCATGAAAATGATTAATGTAGTTAACAAATGTCCAATACTTGTGGTTCCTATGAATTATAAGTATAAACCATTACATCAAATTGTATTTTCAACAAACTACAAAAGGTTGTTTACAGTGAAAGAATTACAATTTTTAATTAATTTAATCACAATTAAAAAATGTATGTTAGAAGTTGTGAATCTTTCAGAGGAAAGTTTTTTATCAGAAAATCAGCAAAGGAATAAAGTGAAATTGAGAGAATTATTCCATGAATTAAATGTTGAATATAAAAAAATAGATTGGAAAGACTCTGAGACATTAACTTTAGAAAATCATATAGAAGAAACAGAAAGCGAGTTATTGGTTTTAATAAACCATAAGTATAATTTTTTTAACCGATTGTTAGAAGAAAATGTAATAAAAAAATCAGCATTCAACAGTAAAATTCCTATATTAATACTACCAGAAATAACTTAATTATGAAATTTACGGAAGAGTTTTATAAATGTATAGCTAACCTGTTCTATGCAGTTTCTATGGCCGATAAGAATATGACTGTAGAAGAAAAAAGAAGCATTGTTAAAAGAGTAGAAATAAATTGGTCTACTTCAGAAAATAAATCTGATAGCGAACTAATTTATGAGACTATAAGAGGATTAATTAAAGAAAAAATAACTTCTGAAGAAGCCTATGAAAACTTTAAGGCTTACTATTTGGCACATAAAAAAGAATTTTCAAAAAAAGTAATTCATGATCTTTTAGCGGCGTCACACGAAATTTCTGATGCCTATGCTGGAAAAAATAAGTCAGAACTCATAATTTTGGCAAAGTTGCATAAACTATTAAAACTTGCTTAAAAATAAATTATGACTCGATTTATAATAAAACAAAAAAATACAAAACATGTAATTCCTGGAAGTCCAGTTTTTGTAGGCAGTCAAAAAGAAGAAAATACAAGAATCCGATTAATAGGGTATGATGAAACTGAGTTTATAGAAGTTGAGTTAAAAGCAATAAATGAATTAGAAAACTATATAAATAAATACAAGAGACTTTGGATTAATATAGATGGCTTACATGACGTGGATTTAATAGGAGAGGTTGGGGAGTTGTTTGACATCCATACACTTGTTTTGGAAGATGTAGTAAATACCGATCAAAGACCAAGAGTAGATATAGAGGATTATTATATTTTTACGAGCATCAAAATGATGTTTTTGAATAAAGAGAAGCATCAGTTAGAGGCAGAACAGGTTTCTATGTATTTATTGAAAAATATACTTATTACTTTTCAAGAGCGAAAGGGAGATGTTTTTGAGCCGGTAAGAGAAAGGTTGCGTAATAAAAAAGGAAGAGTTAGGAGTTATAACGTAACATATTTAAAGTATTGTTTATTAGATGTAATTGTAGATAATTATAATTTCTTAATGGAAACCTTTGGAGAAAAAGTAGAAGATTTAGAAGATAAAATCTTACTTCAACCTAATAAAAATATATTACAAGAAATTAATAAATATAAAATAGAACTTAATTACTTTAGAAAAGCAATAAGACCAGCCCGAGAAGCAATAAATAACTTTAAAGCTTTAAAAACAGAATTAATTACTAAAAAGGAACAACCTTTTTTTAATGACTTACATGATTTAGTACAACGAAGTTATGACTCAGTTGAAAATTATAAAAACATGTTAAGTGAGCAATTAACGGTATATTCAACGAATGTAAATAATCGTTTGAATGATATTATGAAAATACTAACCATATTTTCAGTAATATTTATTCCTATTACTTTTATAGCGGGTATATATGGGACAAACTTTGAGTATATACCAGAACTTAGGTACCGTAGTGGGTATTTTGTAATGTGGGGAGTTATCTTGCTTACAGTGTTGATTATGTTAGGGTATTTTAAATACAAAAAGTGGTTTTAAGGATTGTTTAAGTTTTTGAAATTTAATTTTTTGTACTTTTGTGTTGTAAAATGAAAAAAGTATTTCATAAAATAGCATCTATTGTAATAGCTTTTGTAGTGTTGTTATCTACAATGTCATTTACCGTTAATAGTCACTTTTGTGGAGACATGTTAGTGGGTACAAGCTATTTTGTAAAGGCTGAATCTTGTGGAATGGATATGAAGCAAGAAACAAAATCTGAAGACTGTTCAGTGATGAAAAAGAATTGTTGTCAAGATGTGGCTTCAGTAGTTGAAGGTCAAGATACTTTAAAGATTACATCTTTGGATCAACTATCTTTTGATCAACAAGTCTTTATAGCTTCATTTTACTATAGCTATATTAATTTATTTGAAGGAATTCACAATAAAGTAATTCCTTTTAAAGATTATACACCTCCACTGGTCATCAAGGACATTCATGTACTTGATGAAGTATATTTAATATGATTTTTAAACAATAACTAGTTATCCTTTAGAGAAACTCATTAGGATGATTTGTCGTATTCGATGTTTTTTTAACATCAATGTTTAATTGTTTAAAATCATTTTTTATGCTAAATAAAAGCATTAAATTTTTAATAGAAAATAAACTGGTAGCAGTTATATTACTCGTTTTATTTGTAGGATGGGGAACTGTAAATGCACCATTTAATTTAGATACAGACTTTTTACCAAGTAATCCTGTAGCGGTTGATGCCATTCCAGATATTGGGGAAAATCAACAAATTGTTTTCACAAAGTGGGATGGACAATCACCACAAGATATAGAAGACCAAATAACCTATCCATTAACAACATCTTTGTTAGGGATTTCAGGAGTAAAAACCATTCGAAGTTCTTCTATGTTTGGATTATCTAGTATTTATGTCATTTTCGACGAAGGTGTTGATTTTTACTGGAGTCGCTCAAGAATTCTAGAAAAACTAAATTCATTACCAAGTAATTTATTGCCAGAAGGAGTAAGTCCGTCTTTAGGACCAGATGCAACAGGATTAGGTCAAATTTTTTGGTATACATTAGAAGGACGAGATGAAGAGGGAAATGTAACTGGTGGTTGGGATTTGCATGAATTACGTAGTGTACAAGATTACTATGTGAAATATGCGCTTTCATCTGCAAACGGTGTGTCTGAAGTAAGTTCAATAGGAGGTTATGTTCAAGAATACCAAATAGACGTAAAGCCAGAATTGATGCGTCAATACAATATCAGTTTACAACAAATTGTAGCGGCAGTAAAACAAAGTAACCAAGATATTGGAGCGCAAACGATAGAAATAAATCAAGCAGAATATTTAGTTCGTGGTTTAGGATATGTAAAGTCTATAGCAGATATTGAAAATGCTGTAGTAACTGCTAAAGATTATACTTCAATACGAATAAAAGACATCGCAAAAGTATCGTTAGGAGCTGAACCCCGTAGAGGGATTTTAGATAAAGAAGGTGCTGAGGTAGTAGGAGGTGTAGTGGTAGCTCGTTACGGAGCAAATCCTTTAGAAGTAATTACAAATGTAAAGGCAAAGATTAAAGAGTTAAGTGCAGGTTTACCAAGTAAAGAGTTAAAAGATGGTAGAACTTCTCAATTAACTATTGTTCCGTTTTATGATCGTACAGAGTTGATTCATGAAACGTTAGATACGTTGAATGAAGCACTTACGTTGGAAATACTAATAACCATTTTGGTAATTGTTGTAATGGTTTTCAATTTAAGAGCCTCTGTATTAATATCAGGATTATTACCTGTGGCAGTGTTGATGGTTTTTATTGCAATGAAAGCCTTTGGAGTAGATGCAAACATTGTAGCCTTATCAGGAATTGCTATTGCCATTGGAACCATGGTTGATGTCGGGGTTATACTCTCCGAAAATATTATAAGTCATTTAGAAAAGGACGAGAATAAATTACCGATAAATACATTAGTTTACAATGCAACAGCAGAAGTTTCAGGAGCAATTGTAACTGCAGTAATGACAACTATTATTAGTTTTATTCCAGTATTTACCATGATTGGTGCTGAGGGAAAATTATTCCGCCCACTAGCATTTACCAAAACTTTCGCTTTAATAGCAGCTATTATAGTAGCATTGTTTTTAATACCACCATTTGCAGCTGTCTTATTCAAGAAAAAAGAGTTGACAAAAAACTTTAAGTATTTTATAAATGGAGTTTTAATAGTATTAGGTATTACAGCTGTTTTTTACGGAAGTTGGCTAGGAGTTGTATTAGTAGCTTTTGGAGCTGTACAATTTTGGAGTAACTATTTAGGAAAAACAAAGGTTAGTTTTTCACTTTTCACTTTTCACTTTTCATTTTCAGTAAATACCATCAATATCGTTATATCTGCATTAGCAATTGTAGGTTTGTTAGCAGAATACTGGAGACCTTTAGGAGTAGATAAAAGTATTGTAACCAACCTTTTATTTGTAGCGCTTATTTGTTTCGGATTGTTAGGCTTTTTCAGTTTACTTCAAAAATATTACAATCAGATATTACAATGGGCATTGAATAATAAGCTACTGTTTTTAACCATCCCGCTAACAGTATTAACTAGTGGATTCTTAATTTTTAAAAATACAGGGAAAGAGTTTATGCCTTCGTTAAATGAAGGATCATTTTTATTGATGCCAACTTCTATGCCTCATTCAGGTGTAGAGGAAAACAAACGAGTATTACAACAGTTAGATATGGCGGTTGCTAACATACCAGAGATAGCTACGGTAGTTGGTAAAGCAGGAAGAACAGATTCAGCGTTAGACCCCGCGCCTTTATCAATGTATGAAAATGTGATTAACTATAAGCCTGAGTATGCATTAAATTCTGATGGAGAACGCCAGCGATTTAAGGTTGATGAAAATGGTGATTTTATACTGAAAGAAGGAATGTCATTACGAGCGAAATATGGTGAAGCGTGGCAATCTATTGATGCAAATAAGGAACTTATTCCCGATGAAGATGGAGAGTTTTATCGTAACTGGCGTCCGCACATCAAATCTCCAAACGATATTTGGAACGAGATCGTAAAAGTAACCAAGTTGCCAGGAGTAACATCGGCACCTAAATTACAACCTATTGAAACTCGATTGGTAATGTTACAAACAGGAATGCGAGCTCCAATGGGGATCAAAGTAAAAGGACAAGATTTAAAACAAATTGAAGCTTTTGGAGTAGAACTTGAAGGAGTTTTAAAAGAGGTTGAAGGTGTTAAAAAAGAAGCTGTTTTTGCTGATAGAATTGTAGGAAAACCTTATTTGTTAATTGATATTGATAGAGAAAAATTAGCGCGCTACGGAGTTGCTATTCAAACGGTACAAGATGTGTTGAAAGTAGCGGTAGGAGGTATGCAATTATCACAAACGGTAGAAGGAAGAGAGCGTTACGGAATTCGAGTTCGTTATCCAAGAGAATTACGTTCCGATCCAACGGATTTAGAAAATATTTATGTGCCAGTAGCCAAAGGAGCTCCAATTCCGCTAAGTGAATTAGCAACGATTCGTTATGAGCAAGGACCGCAGATGATTAAGAGCGAAGATACTTTCTTAATCGGGTATGTGTTGTTTGATAAGTTAGATGGTTTTGCTGAGGTAAATGTTGTAGAAACTGCTCAAAATGTAATTCAACAAAAAATAGATTCAGGAGAATTAGTTGTTCCGAAAGGAATATCCTATCAATTTACAGGAACTTATGAAAATCAGTTAAGAGCAGAAAAAACACTGTCGATTGTGGTGCCATTAGCATTGATGATTATCTTTTTAATACTGTATTTTCAATTTCGTTCATTAGCTACTTCGTTAATGGTATTTACTGCAATTACTATTGCTTTTGCAGGAGGGTTTATTATGATGTGGTTGTACGGGCAAGATTGGTTCTTAAATTTTAGTGTATTTGGAGAAAACTTGCGAGAGCTATTTCAAATGCATCCAATTAACTTGAGTGTTGCTGTTTGGGTAGGGTTTATTGCATTGTTCGGAATTGCAACCGATGACGGTGTAGTAATGGCAACTTATTTAACGCAAACCTTTAAAAGAGATAAACCTCAAACAATCGAAGCCATTCGAGCATCTGCATTACACGGAGGAAACAAACGTATTAGAGCATGCTTAATGACAACAGCAACTACTATTTTAGCCTTGTTGCCAGTATTAACTTCAACAGGAAGAGGTAGTGATATTATGATTCCAATGGCAATTCCTGCTTTTGGAGGAATGATTATAGATGTGACTTCATACTTTATAGTACCAGTACTGTACAGTTGGAGGGAAGAATTTTTATTAAAACGAAAAACGAAAAGAGATGAGTTTTAAAATGAAAAATAAAAAAGTAGTCTTGTTTCTTGTTTCGATAATCTTTTCATTTAAAATGCAAGGACAAGATCTACAGGAATATATAAACATTGCCTTAGAAAATAATCCAGAAGTACAGCAGTTCGATACAAAGTACAAGCGTATTTCAGAAAAGAAGGAGGAGGTAAATACACTACCCAATACTGAATTTGGAGCGGGTTATTTCGTAAGTACACCAGAAACACGTACAGGTCCGCAGCAATTTAAACTTTCTGTAAAGCAAATGATTCCTTTTTTCGGAACCATAACAGCACGAGAAAACTATGTGTCTTCATTAGCTGATGCAGCTTATCAGGATATCGTAGTTGTAAAACGTAAACTAGCAACATCAGTAGCACAGTCGTATTACAGGCTTTATGAGGTTAAAGCAAAACAAAAAGTATTAGACGAAAATATTGCGTTACTTGAAACGTATGAAAAGTTAGCGTTAACTTCTGTTGAAGTGGGAAAAGCTTCCGCAGTAGATGTGTTAAGGTTACAAATAAGACAAAACGAGTTAGCACAACAAAAAGAAGTGTTACAAGAAACTTTTTTAGGAATGCAAAAAGCATTTAATAAACTACTGAATCAAGATGTTAATACATCAATTTCAGTGGTTGATAGTTTGCATATTTCTAAAGAAACGGATAAAATACAACCAAGTACTTTAAAGTTGCATCCAGAGTTGGTGAAGTTTGACAAGTTGTATACTTCTGTAGAAAAGTCTGAATTCTTAAACCAAAAAGATAAACAACCAATGATTGGTTTTGGACTTGATTATGTGAATGTTGGTAAACGTACAGATATGAACGTGGTAGATAATGGAAAAGATATTGTAATGCCTATGGTGTCGTTATCAATTCCCATTTTTAATAAGAAAAATAAATCTATAAGCAAGCAAAATAAGTTACAGCAAGAGGAAATTTTATCGCAAAAGGAACAACGATATAATATGCTGGAGTCTGTATTATACAGAGCAGTTTCAGATAGAAAAGCATCTGTAATAAGTTATCAAACACAACTTAAAAATTTAGAGCAAGCTAAAAATGCAGAGCAAATTTTGGTAAAAAGTTACGAGACAGGAACCATAGATTTTAACGATGTGTTAGATGTTCAAGAATTACAATTGAAGTTTCAAACGAATATGATAATGTCAGAAGTAGCTTATTATACACAAAGTGTCACTATTAATTATTTAATAAAGTAAACAGATGAAAAAATATATAATATACATAGTAATTTTAATTGCTGGGGTATTCTTAGGATGGCTACTTTTTGGTGGAGGTTCTTCAAAAAGTGAGGCAGCTCATGACCATACTACAGCAGAAAAAGGTAAAATGTGGACCTGTTCTATGCACCCACAAATTATGCAACCAGAACCGAGAGATTGTCCTATTTGTGGAATGGATTTAATTCCAGCGGAAGCTGGAGCAGAAGGGTTAGCAGTAAACCAGTTTAAATTAACTAAAAATGCGTTGGCATTAGCAAATGTACAAACAACTGTGATTGGCAATGCTATAAGTGCTGATAATACAATTACACTATCAGGAAAAATAGCAGAAAACGAAAAGTCAAATGCAGTACAAGTAAGTTATTTTGCAGGAAGAATAGAACGTTTAAATGTGAACTTTACAGGAGAAGAAATAAGAAAAGGCCAGTTGTTGGCAACAGTATATTCTCCTGAATTGGTAAAAGCACAGCAAGAATTATTAACAGCAGCGTCAGTAAAAGAAAATCAGCCAGCATTGTATAAAGCAGTTAGAAATAAGCTAAAATTGTGGAAGCTGTCTGAAAACCAAATTAATCAAATTGAAAAAACAGGGAAAGTCAAAGAAAACTTTCCTGTGTATGCTACAGTTTCTGGTACAGTATCAGAAAAATTAGTAGAACAAGGAGATTATGTAAGTCAAGGACAGGCCTTATTAAAAATAACAAATCTGAGTTCAGTATGGGCGAACTTTGATGTATATGAGAATCAAATCAGTAATTTTAAAGTAGGTCAAAATATATCAATTACTACAAATGCATATCCTAACGAAACTTTTAAAGCAAAAGTTTCGTTTATCGACCCTGTGTTAAATCAAGAAACTCGTACGGTAACTATACGTGCTGTTCTTAACAATAGCAAAGGAAGGTTTAAGCCAGCTATGTTTGTTATAGGAAAGGTGGAAGCTACAGAAAAGCAAACAGAACAACAATTGAGTATTCCAGCTACAGCAGTTTTATGGACAGGAAAACGTTCAGTTGTATATATAAAGCCTGACGCAAGTAAACCAGTTTTTGAAATGCGAGAAGTGGTATTAGGAAGAAGAGCAGGAGAGAGCTATTTAGTAGAGAAAGGGTTGAAGTCAGGAGAAGAGATTGTTACGAATGGTGTGTTCACAATTGATGCATCAGCACAACTTCAGGGAAAGAAATCAATGATGAATCATACAAAAGAGATTATGGAATCTTTTAGTACATCAAAAAAGTTTAAAGAGCAATTGCAAAAAGCTTATAAAGCCTACATTGTCTTAAAAGATGCTTTGGTAAAAACTGATGCAAATGCAGCAAAAATAAGTGCAGGCAACCTACAAAAAGCCTTAACATCGGTTGATATGAAGTTGTTAACGAATGAAGAAGCTCATAAACAGTGGATGCAATTAGTTCCTGCATTAAAATCAAGTAATGAAGAAATTACAAAGACAACTGATGTTGCTATACAACGAAAATATTTTAAAGTATTATCAGAGCATTTTATTATGGCAGTTCAATCTTTCGGGATAAGTGAGGTTACCTATAAGCAATACTGTCCTATGGCAGATAGTGATAAAGGAGCTTATTGGTTAAGTAAAGAGAAACAAGTGTTAAATCCATATTTTGGTGAGGGTATGCTAAAATGTGGTGAAGTAAAAGAAATAATTAATAATTAAATATCAATTCAAAATGAAAAAAGTAATCTTAGGAGTAGCTATGTTGGCTACAATTGGTTTAGTAAGTTGTAAAAATGAAGCTAAAAACGAAGCCGAAACAAAAGAAGCACAAACAGAGCAAACAACAACTCAAGAAGTAGCGATGACTACTACAACTTTTGGAGTAAGAGGTAATTGTGGAATGTGTAAAAATACAATTGAAAAGGCAGTAAATGGTATTGATGGAGTAGCGTCAGCAGATTGGGATAAAGTAAGAAAACAAGTTAATGTATCGTTTGATGGTTCTAAAACAAATGTAGATGCAATTCATAATGCTATTGCAGCTTCAGGATATGATACTGATAAGGTAGCAGGAAATGAAGAAGCTTATGGAAACTTACCAGGATGTTGTCAATATGATCATGGAATGGAAATGAGCTTAAAAGGTGAAGTAAAAGCAGACGAAACGTCTAACCACTAATTGGAAAAAAGTGTAACGAAGTTTATATCGTTACACCTTTTTAAGTTATACTTAAAAAATCAATAACTTTAAGCAAAGTTTCTGTTGAAGCTGCATATTAAAAAAGAACACAAAAAGTTGTAATGGAGAAAGTAGATAAATACATAGAAAAAATAAAAAACTGGAAAGAAGAAACAAAGCTGTTACGACAAATTTGCTTGGACTGTGGTCTTGAAGAAGATTTTAAATGGATGCATCCTTGTTACACCTTTCAAGGAAAAAATATTGTATTGATTCATGGTTTTAAAGATTATTGTGCACTACTTTTTCATAAAGGCGCATTGTTAAAAGATACAAACGAGGTTTTAATTCAACAAACAGAAAATGTACAATCTGCTCGTCAAATTAGGTTTACAAAGCCAGAAGAAATAGTTGTTATAGCAAAAACGATTAAAGAATATATTTTTGAAGCGATAGCAGTTGAAAAAGCAGGTTTAAAGGTGGAAACTAAGAAAACTTCAGAATTTGAAATGGTAAGTGAGTTTAAAGAAACCCTAAAAGAAAACTCAGATTTACAAAAAGCTTTCGAAGGCTTAACACCAGGAAGACAAAGAAGTTACTTACTGTATTTTTCTAAAGCTAAACAATCAAAAACACGTTTGTCAAGAATAGAAAAGTCCATACCTAAAATGTTCCAAGGTAAAGGACATAATGAAAGGTAATAAAGCTACTCAAAAAGAATAGCTTTATTGAAAATTTAGATAAGACTTTATTTATTAATCTTATAACAAACCATTATGATGATTGATGAAACATTAGTGTAGATACTGCAATACGATTCCAAATATTAATTTCTCCTATTTGTATAATAATTTGTGCTATTTCATTATCGGTAAAGTGTTCCTTAAGTTCCTGAAAGGTGTTTTCTGATAATCCATTATTACTTACTTGTGTTATTTCATCAGTAGCAGCTAACAAGGCTTTTTCTTTTTTAGAAAATAAAGGAGATTCTTTCCAAGCGCTTAAAGCAAAAATTCTGTTTTGTTTTTCTCCATTTTTTAGAGCCTCCGAAGTATGCATTTCTATACAATAAGCACAAGAATTAATTTGAGAGCTTCTTATTTTTATAAGATTTTTAATGTCTTTTGAGAGGGATGTTGTTTCAAGATATTTAAAAATTTCTAAAATAGCTTTGTAAGAATTTGGCTCTAATTTTTGAATGTTTAGTCTTTGTTTCATGATTTTTATTTTATAAAATCAAAGGTATTATTATGACTATTGTTACAACTTAAGCTGGTTTAAGAAAGAATAATACTCTTCTATTAGAAGTAATTTAAAAAAATCAATTTGATTTTTATGTAGTATGTTTTGAGTAGGAAATATTATAAAAAATAAAACCCTGTTAGAAATCTAACAGGGTTTTTGTGACCTCGGCAGGATTCAAACCTGCTTCCTAAATCTTAGTATTATAAAGGCTTTCTGAATTTCAAAGAATTTAACTATCCGATTAACTACCTTTTTAATTGAATAGAAAAGCCGACAATTATGTCTCGTTTGTTATAGTAAAGATACGGATTTACACTCACTAAATCAATACAAAATATGGTAAATAAAATGATTGTTTAAGCAATGTATTGCTTTATTATTTCTTCTTCTATACCACTATATTCTGCAAATTCTTTGATAGTAATAAACTGATAAGATTCTTTTCCAAAGAAGTTTTTAATGTCTTGTAATAACTTACGTCCATAACGTTCACTTCGTCCAGTAATACGCTGAATATCTTTTGGGTATATGCAAGCTCTTTTTCGGTTCATAATACTTTATGTATGCTTAAACTATACTTAAAATAAAAAGCATCTTTATCTATGGTGATGATGCGTTGTTAAAATGTTGACAACACGATAGTGTTATCAATATTTTAATGACATTTTGGGTTGTATCGGAATAGAAAACAGAAAACGGAACGTCATTTTTTATTCTGTACCATAAAGTTACGTGATTTGATAATATTAATCAAAAAATGAATAATTATGGCAAGACAAACAGGTATTATTAAACTAAAAGGAACTATTGGAGATATTTCCTTTTATAAAAGTTCTGACGGACACTTAGCAAGAGCTAAAGGAGGTGTTGATGCAAATCGTATTGCAAATGATCCAGCGTTTCAGAGAACGCGTGAAAATGGTTCTGAATTTGGAAGAGCTGGTAAAGGTGGAAAGCTATTGAGAAATGCTATTCGTATTTTATTGCAAAATGCAAAAGACAAACGTGTAACAAGTAGATTAACCAAAGATTTAGTAGCAGTTGTAAAAGCTGATACTACTAATGAGCGTGGTTTACGAACTATTCAAGATGGGGATTTAAGCTTGTTAGAAAGCTTTGAGTTTAATTTGAATGGTAAGTTAGCTACTACGTTGTTTGCTGCATATACGAATGCTTTTGACCGTGTTTCTGGTGATGCTACATTAAACTTAGCTGCATTTTCTCCAACGGTAAGAATTGCTGCTCCAGCTGGAACTACACATTTTCAAATTGTGATGGGAGCTGCAGAATTAGATTTTGCAAGTGAATCTTCTTCTTTCCAAAATGATGAGACTGCTATTTTACCATTAACCTCAGCAGATACTGCACCGATTGCTTTAACAGCTTCGTTGTCTGCAAACTCTACTTTACCAGTTGTACAAGTGGTGGGTGTTAAGTTTTATCAAGAGGTAAACGGACAAATGTATGACCTTAAGAACGGTTCTTACAATGCTTTAGCGGTTGCTATTGTAGATACTCCGTAATTATGGAATTGACCTTACATAGAGCCTATTTTAAAGAGGGTACAAATGGTACTCTCTTTAGCTCTGGTAAGTATTTATGCCAAACCATTGAATTGCCCTGGAGAAACAACCAAAGAAATATTTCTTGTATTTCTGAAGGAAGGTATGAAATACAACCACGTTTTTCAAGGAAGTTTAAACATCATTTAATTCTTAAGAATGTAGCAGATAGAAGCTTTATTTTGATACATCCTGCAAATGATGCACAACGAGATTTAGAAGGTTGTATAGCTCCTGTAACGTATTTGACTGGTATTGGTAAGGGATTGCATTCTAGAGATGCAATGCAAAAATTATTGTCTTTGGTATATCAAGCTAAAGACCGAAAAGAATCTATTTATATAACCATTAAATCTGTGAATTATGAATTTAGTAGAACGTTATAAAAAACCTACACCGAAGTTTTTCAAATTATTACGCAATATTGGAATTGCATTAGCTACTGCAGGTGGTGCCATTATAGCTGCTCCTGTAACAATGCCAGCAATTGTAGTTACTGTTGCTACCTATATGACTGTTGCGGGAACTGTCGCTACAGCTGTAAGTCAAGCAGTTGTTAAAGATGTTGACAAACCTAAAAAAGAAGCACCAAAAGATGCTGTTAATGGACCATAACACAAAGTCTGGAATAGTTGGAGGTACATTATTATCCACATTTTTAAATGTGAGTTGGGATGATATTCTGTTTACTATTGTAATGGCTTCAATTGGTGCAGTAGTTAGTTTTATTGTGTCTTTACTTCTTCGGTGGATAGTGAAACAATTAAAACCTTAATTTTTTCAAAAGAGAAACGAAAAACTATAAAAAAGGAAAGACAAAGCAGGTTTATCAAACACGATAGTGTTTACCTTGGCTTTGTTTTTCCTTTTTTCTTTTTAAAATAACTAGAGTTTTATTCCGGGGCAGAGTGTCGTAAGTGGAAGTGATTTTTGAAAGTAAGCAAGGAAAAGATAAATAAAGAGCGTTGTGTGCAACGTTCTTTTTTTATGCGCGGTGTTGAGGTTTGTGATTGTAATGAGGAACGAATGAAATGAACATACCGCAGGCATATTGAAATACTTTTAAAAATTGCTGGAACTTACACCGCTAAAAGGGTGGTGGGGAAAAAGAGGAAAAGGTTGAGAGTTCTACACTTTCTTTTTAGTTCTGAATTGTGCGTGGATAAAGCGGCTATTTTACATAATGGAGTTATGGCTACCTGGAACTTGTGGAAGAGTACCATAACTACCCATTATGTAACTTAGCTTTGGGTGAAATTTTATACTAATTTTCACTTCGTGAGAGCTCAAATTTCTTAAAATCAGTATTTAAAAAAGAGAATTTTTTCTCAAAAAGCTTCGCTATTTTATTACTTGCAGTAGCGAATATTACTTGTCTTGATTCATTGATTACTATACTTCTTAAATAATCTAAAAACGAAAGAATGTTTAGATCATCAGTATATGTTACTGGGTCATCAAAAATTATCAAGTTTGGTCCTTTAGAAAGTTTCTTATTTAATGCCAGGAAAATTGAAAGAGCTAAGGCACTTCTCTGACCAGTACTAATCTGAGATATAGGCACTATAGCATTAGTATTTTTTTTGTGTAAAACTATATTACCTGAGTTAATTGATAGTTTAGAAAATTCTTTTGGTGAGTGGATGCTTGTAAAAATTTCACTTATTTCATTTTCGTTTTTTTTAAAAAAACTATCTAAAACCTTTTCCTCACTATCTTCAACAATAATCTTATTGAGAACCTTTAAAGCTGATTTTGCTCTTTCGATTTTTGGTAATATTTTTTCAATTTTACTTTCTGCGGATTTAATTAATTTATTAGCTAAAGTAAGTTCTTCAAATTTAATTTTTTGTTCTTTAAATATTGAAAATGTTTTATTCAATCGCTCTAGACTATGTCTCATTTCAATAATAAAATCATCTTCTTTAAAATTGATGTAATTTTTTAATTTTTTAAAATATTCCAAATAGGATTGATATTCCTTTGTTTGAAATTCAATTTCTTCATTATACCTATCTCTACTAAAATTATCACCTAATAGTTCATTAACTTTTAGATCTAATTTAGATATTTCTTCTTTTATTACTTTAATTTCTTCTTTATCACTATCGATTATTCTTTGAGTGTCACTCTTCTGGGTTTCAAAAGCAATTTTATTTGTTGCTTTAAATTCTAAAATTGGATATTTGGATGATATTTCTGTTTTAAGTTTAAGGAAATTCTCTAAATCGAATCCTTCTAACTTCAATTCTAAAATCAAGGTTGTTAATTTATTTAATTCTTTTTTCAAAGAATTAAATTGGGATTTTTCTATATCTATTAAGGGTTGTAATTCTGATATTTTAACTTTCAACTGATCCTCAGTATAATAACTGTTGAGTAATTCCTCATATTTTTTTGATTGATTTAATTCAAGTTGAATTTTTGATATTTCATCTTCAAGTTCTCTTATATTTTTATTAAATGTTTCAATGTTTTTTACACCTTCTTTATCTTCATATTCAGTTTGTACTTTGGCTATTAACTCTGACTTAGTGTGAGGTGTTTCACACAATGGACAAGCATCTAAATGTTCTTTTGCTTCAATGTACTCTTTTCCGTAATATTTTATATCTACTATCAAAGCGTTGATTTTGTCTAAGGTGCTTTTTAAGATTTTAAGCTGCTCTTTACTTCGTTTTAACTCTGAAGTTTTTATAGCTAAAATATTTTTTTTACTTTCACTAAATTCTTGAAGTGTTAAGTCGCTAGTAATAATTCTACTAATATCTAGATCTTCAATTTCTTTTAAAAACATTTCTATTTTGCTAATTTTCTTCTCAAGTAATTTAAAATCTTCATCAACAGTTTCAATTCTAAAAGATTTAGGGTTCATTAAATAAACAAGAGCATTGTCAATTAGCTTAACATTTGCCTCATTATTTTCTATATTTTTGTGATATCCACTAATGCTCTTAGTTAACTCTTTTTTCTTAAACGTTAGGCTTTGTAAATCAAGTTTTAAAGTTTCTAGCCTACCTATTTTCTTTGAAACATCAGACTCTTTAGCAACACTTGAGTGTACTATTGAGTTAAGTAATGAAAATGCATTTCTGTAATCTTGTTCAAACTTCTCAGGTTTATCATTTATAGTTTTGGGAATAAAACCAATCCATTTCAGTTGTTTAGCTTCAGCTAAATATTCCTGAAATACTTTATCTGGGTTAGAAATCTGTTTTAGCTTTTCCTTTTGAGTAAGTGCATTTTTCTTTATTTCTATCTCACGATTACAATCATCATTAAAATTATTCAATTGTTTAGAAAACCTGTCTTTAAATTTTATTATTCGCTCTCTAATTGCACCAAATTCAGTCCCTAAGGCTATGGCAGAAAGGTATGCAATCAAATCACTACCGTTCGTATTGTTAGACAAATGATAAGCACTATCACTATTATAAAAATTATAGCGGTTAAAACTATGGTGAAGTGTATTTGACCCACGTTGATTGTAACGTGTATTATACCAATAATAGTTTCTAGCTTTAAATTTTGGAATAGAATTATTATAAGAATCTTCTAACTCATCTAGATTAACTTCATACTTTGCTTTTATCGCACCAGATTCAGGAAAATTGTTTTCATTTCTAACATTATTTCCTGTAATTAGTAACTCAATAGCTTCCATGAGTGATGTTTTTCCAACACCATTAGGACCAGTTATTAAATTAACTTTTCCAAATCTAAAATTTCGTTTTACAGGAAAATCACGATAATCGTTATTTAAACTTAAAGATGAAACTTCATCTAAAATAAAATCTTGTGTCTCATCTGGTCTAGAATCTATTGGTTGAAGCTGTTTTAATTCTTTAGTATTATCATTAAGATAACGAGGAATAGCATCAACATAATTTTCATTACTGAATACTTCTTGTAAGTCTGCCTCAGTTAATTGCGCTTTCCACTTTTCAACTATATTTTCTTCTGCTGCTGAAATTGCCTTCTCATAACTTAAATAACGTTGTAGTTCATCTAAGGTAAAAACAAATTTTCTAGCATAAGTTTCGTCTTTTTCTATCTCTTTTTTAATCTTGACTGAAATAGAGTCTCTTAGAAATATTAGATAATAATTCCATTGAAGGTTTCCTTCTGAGTTGAAATAATCTTTTGCTAAATATTTCTCTTGAAACTCATTGAGATTAATATCTTGGTTCTCGTAATCAATATCAAAGATATATTTAGCAACTATATTCTCTCTAAATTTTTGATTAACATATAATTGTTTTCTACTCTCACTATAATTTGTAATGGTGAAATTTGAAGGAAGTATTTTATTAATATTTTCTATTTTCATTATTTAGTTATTGAGGTAAGTTTAGACTGATCTACTTTAGTATAGTTTGGTACATCAGTAGCTTCATTATCATAATTATTCGCAATCATATTGGGTTTATACCACACTACAATTCTCTTATTGCCCAAATCTTCAACAGGAAACAATTTAGTTAGTTTATGCAACATTTGTTGTGCTTCAGCTTTTGTGGAAAGACCAATAAATGCAACAGTAGCAATTTGATTGTCGTTACTAACTAAATTATAGTTATAATTAATTGTACCTCTATTTAAGAACATAACCTCTTTACAGTTATTCTTAAACGAAGCGATTATATCGGGAAAAAGATTAGGGTTTTTCAATACATTAAGGTTAAGGTCTTCCACTTTTCCAATTTGGGAAGTACGGTAATCTTTTCCTTCTGAATCAAATGTTACCATAAATCTTCTAATAGCTTCTGTATCGTCAAGCAAAAAGCTTTTAAGCTTATTAACTGTATGCCAATTTGAACCAGTTTGAACTTTTGATAGTTCTCCAGAGGTTATTGTTATCAAACGTTCTTTATATAACATACTTAAATCAGGATCATTTAGATTCTGACTCTGAATTTGAATTCCGTTAATGAATTTCTGAAAACCATCGCTAGTATTTGGGACTGGTAAAAAAGTTTCTAATTGTTTATCATAACTAAAAATTTCTTCTAATTCAGGTCCTCTTCGTCTGTTTGCTGGTACTGGCGCTAAGCCTACTGCTGGTTTACGGATTCTTAAATAGAAAAATTCAATCTCTGGGGTAAAATAAAAATTATGCCTATTTGGTTTCATATAAACATAATAGAGCCCTTTTTTGTGGTTGTCATCAATTCGCTTTTCCTCTAGAAAACTATTATTAACAATATGCTCAGTTGTAATTGAAATATTAGATTTACAATATTGACTAAAAAAATTAGGTATACCGGTTGCACTACCTTCAGAACTCCAATTTAAAGATATAACATCCTTATTAGACCTCTCTAAAATATTACGTCTGAAAGTTCGAAAAACTCTGTGACTAGGTTGTGGATTCATTTGAATACTAAGAATTATAAATGGCCTTGTATCCCAAAAACCAGGTGAATTAGGGAAAATATTCGTTCCATCAAAAACCATTGCATCAGAACAAATTACTGTCGCTAGATTAATTGAATCTTCTGAATTACGAAGAATGTATAAATGTTCTCCTGGAATAATTTTTTGCTGTTCTAAATTATTGTTCCAAACACCCATATGCTGTGTTTTAAACTGAATAAGAACTATCAATTTTTCTTGCTCTTCTGGATTATTAGCCTTAAAAATATATAAGCATGGGTCTAATAACACTCCGCCTGGGGCATTGTCAATATGATCATTGAATATTACTTCTATATTATTTTTACCATTATAATTTTCTTGAAACTCTGTAACTTCAGAAGGTGTTATAGATTCACATCCTAGTACCCATAATTTATTGTTGTTAGGCGCTCTATTGTAATCATCTAAAACATGTGTTATGCTAGTCCAAGGACAAGAATACTCTGGTGTAATAACCAAAGAAGAATTATTTGCTTTTGCTTGGGATAAAAAATCATTGAACTTGACACTTTCGGCTTGACTATTTTGATTGCCAAAAAAAGTTTCATCAAAGTGAAATACACCTTTATGTTGCAGTAATGAAATACTATTAAGATTAGTGTCTCTTCTTAAGATTTCTAAATCAATAGTGTAATTATTAAGTATTTGGTCTATAAAAGTAAAAGTCATTAATGTAAAATTATTTTGTTCTTATTCACAGTATTTTTAAAATAAAAATTAGCGGATTAACGCTCTAATTTCAACTAGGAAATTCCTTTGTTTTTTAATAAAGCTATCAAATCCATTGATTCTTCTTCAACCCATTCATTGTTATCTATTAAGTTATTTATTATTTCTATTTGAGTATCTGTAAAATCTTCTTCATTTAAACTAGATAACTTCTCCCTTTTCCATTTACTATTATGATGAGGTGAATTTACAGGTAATGTATCGTTTAAATCTTTTGGTTCTAATAAACCTATTTCTGCTTTTTTAGATTTAAATATATTTTTTATTCTTGAAAATATTTTTAATCCGTGGTAATCCCAATCACAAAAATAAAATACAGGGTGAGTTAATTTCTCTAGAGGTAAATCTAATAATGGTTTCGTATTATTGCCACCTACATACCATAATTCAATTCCTCTTTTTTTATACTCAATAGGTACTTTCAAGCAAGCAATATTTTCACAAATAACTATGACTTTAGGATTTGTACAATCTACTACTATTCGCCATAAATTATTCCTTGGGTCTTTTTCTGGAAATTCATCAATCTCCAAAAGTTTTAAAACATCTTTCTTTAAGCCTGGTTTATTTGATAAATATTTAGCACCTTTTCTTTTGAAAACTCTATTCGAAAAAGTATATTCTGTAGTTAGGTTTTTGCTTAACTTCTCTTTATTATTGAATATAAAAATTAATGATTCCAAATCTGATTTATCATATCTTTTATGAGCATTATTATCTATTCCTGATAGATCAAAAAAAATATTATAGTATTCAAAAACCTCTTTAAAATGTTGCTCATAAAAAGTATTATATCTTAACGTTGGAACAAGAATGTCATGATTCCCAACTTGATATTTCATCAACTTTTTTTGTCTATATAAAACTTGATATATAAAATCATCATTCAATATTTTTAAACGAGTTTTCTTCTTTTCGTATAATTGATTTAATCCTTTAAGGTATCTCCATTCTATGTCTCTCAAAATCACAAATGTTATATTTAATTAGAATCTATAAATACAGGAATAGGTGGGTAATTTACTTTTCTATCTTCTTCCAAATTATTTTGAAGTAAGTATATGTTTTGATTGGTTGTACTCACTTTATTTGGCGATATAGAGAGTGATAATAACTGATAGTCATTACTTTTTGCTATTTCATATAGCATATCGAAATTACTTCCTAAACCTTCTGCTTCATCTATAGGCATAAAACGAACACCTGGTCTAATTTTTTTAGAACTTGATTTTTCGTTTTCAATCAATGATAATCTTGCAATACAAAGCAATGCTATAGCAGAGTAAGTTTGACTTGTACTTCCGGCATTTTTACCTTTATTAGACTCAATAGTAAAGCTTAAGTCATAATATGATTTAGGGTTTAATAATTGCTTATATGATGGTTTTATATTTTTTGGACCTCCACATCTATGAAATGCTTCAATCATTTTCTCTTCTAATGAAACAAAGCTTTCTAATCCTTTACTGAATTCTTTTAGGTCGTCTAAAAGATTATTTCCAATACCTAAAGCTGATTCCTCATTAATTTTATCAATAAAATCCTGCATCCATTCTCTTGGATAAGATTTATTTATTTCATCTCTTAAATGAGCTTTATGATTACCTGTAATAACTTTATCATCATCACGTAAGAACTGCCTAACTCTTCTAATATAATCTAATTGATTACTTACCTCTGCATTTACCTCATCTATTATAGTATTTAATCTTTGAAGTTTTCTTCCATTTAGCTCTTGATTTTTAATATTAATGTCCTTTAATCGTTTATTGATTTTTTCAATAATATCTTTATCTAAAGTTTCACCATCATTAAATATCTCTGAAGATAAAATTTCTTCGCATAATCCAATAAAGTCACCTGTATTTTCATATCGAGAATAATTATTTTCCATATATCTTCCTGCGACTGTATTGTAAAAACCTAAAAAGGAATTCTTCTTATTATCAAATTCGTCTTGTAATTCTTTAATTATGGATTCATTTAACTCTTCTTTAGAGTATTCAACTTCATTAATATCTTTTTCAAAGATTGTAAAATATTTGTTTGAAAGTTCCTTTGCCTTTCCTTCAAAGTGAGATATTCTCTCATCTAATTCTTTTAGTAATTCTGTTGGATTAATATGTTTTCTTTGCTCTTGTAAAAAGGCTTGAAATGTTTTGTAATAATTACCTTTAGAATTAGATAAAGTGTCTAATATTTGTTTACTATTATTAATAACCTCTTTTTTGTATTTGTACTTTTTTTCTAATTCATTTAGATTTTCAGGATGTATAACTTTAGGTAAGTCTTCTAGTTGTGTTTCAAGATTATTTTTTAAGGTATTTAATTTGGTTCTTCTAGTATCTATTTCACTATATTTTTTCTTCGCATCTATAAAATCATCTGACATCTTTGTTGATTTTTCAAATAGTGAAGCATACTCATCAAGTTCTTTTAGTTCAAGACTATAAAAATCATAATTATCTAAATCATCATAATCATTTTTAGAGTTCCAAGCTTCAACATATTCCTTTGGATTATCTAGGTTTTCAAAGACTCCTTGAAGTTCAATTAATTTTACCTTTTTAGATTTTAATTTTTCAATATCAGCATTCAGACTTATACTTTCATTCTTAAAAAACTCTATAATCTCTTCTTTTTCCAAAGTATTAAAAACTCTATCTCGCTTTTGAATTAATGGAACAAACTCTTTTATTCCGTTTAGGTTTAACCAAAACCCATTTTCAGTTTTTTTATAAACACTAAAGTTCTCTATTAATTCTTTAGGTGTAGGGATATATCTGTGGTTAATATTGCTTGGTTCTTCTACTATAAGATTTTCATTTTGATATTTATGAAGAATACTTTCTTCTTCAATAGATAATTCTCTATCTAAATTTAAAGCCCAATATGCTAAAGACTTTTTATTCTCGATATCATTGATTCTATTCAATTTTTCTTTGCTAGATATCTCTTCGCTTATTTCTTCCTTTTCTTTTTGCAGTTTAAGTATAATGCCTTTATCCCAAGTTTTACTACTAAAAAAAGGAAATAATTCTCTTGTCTTTAACTCTTGTTTTAAGACATTAATCTTATCAATTTTATCTTTTGATTTATGGTAAGATATGTACTTATTTAAGATATCATCTTTACTACAATTTAATTGTTTCATCCAGCTATGGAATTTAACAATTACTCCATTTTTTATTTTTAAATCTTCTTGAAGTTTAAAGGCTGTTTTAAATTCCGTTTCTATCCCTTCAATACTTTTATTGAGTTCATCAATTTTTGCTTTGGCTAACGTCGCCAAAAATGAAAGATTAGATTCACTTCTATAAAAACTACTGATAGCATTGGTAATCTCTTTTTTTCCAGAAATTAATTCCCTCTTTAGATAAGTATATTCAGCTAATAAGAACTCTTTTTCAAAACTCTCCTTTTCATCTTTTTTAGCTAATAATTCAACTAAATCATTGTGCTTGTTGTTGAGCATTTCAATTTCGTTGGAATTGTCTTTGAACTTCTCAACATCTGAACTTAAATCTTTAACAGCTTCTTTAAACAACCTTTCAAATCTGTTTTCTGCCTCATCACCAAATAAGAAATTTTTTAATTTATCACTTTTAGAAATATCTAATGATTCTCTTGAAAAGGCTTGAATTATTTTAGAATAATTTTTTAGTACTTTTTCGTTTTTTGAAACATCTACTGGAATAATATTATTCTCGTTGTTGCAAAGTATTTTGTGATACATCTTTGTGGTTGCCCAAGAAGTACATGTGTAGCCTAAAGTGTTAAAAATATGCTCTTTTAATTGTTCAATGGGTAATGTATTATCATTATCAATAAAATCATTAACACTTACTAACTTGCTAAAAGGAATTAATTTAGTTTGTTCAGAAAAATCATTCGCATTTTGAATTATAAACATTTGATATGCACCTGTGCTTTCTAAATATATTCCTATAACTACATATTGATTTTTTTCTATTTCAATATTTAAAAAAGCATAACCAAAATCTGTTCCTCTGCCATCAGTTTTTAACACCATTGTTTTTGGTAACCTATCATCCGCACTTTGTGTAGGTGAATGAAAAGAACTTGTTCCAACAAAGATTAATTGTAGTAAATCTGAAACTAAACTTTTCCCAGAACCTCCTTCGCCAACAAAATCTGTTCTAAAAGAATTAAACTCATAATCAAACCTTTGATGATGAATAATATTTAGAGTAGACAACCTTTTTATTTTTGGGTACTTTTTCATTTTAATTCCTTAAGTATTTCATCTATAGATAGAATTTCTTTTTCATAAAATGTTACCAACCTATCAAAAGCAGGTAAAAGTTCAAATTCATCATCGTTTAATTTTATCCAACCAATTTTATTAAATTCATTTAAAGCTGACTTAACTGTACTATCAATAGCATTATCATTTAATTTCCCAGGGTTAATATTTTTTGATTTACCTATCAATCGATATAAGCCTGGTTTAATATCATCATAGTCAATACGTATTTTTTTCTTCAATTCAGAAACCGAATTTAAATCAACTTCTCTATGGATATTTATTATCTCATTAACGATGAAACCTATTATAATATGTTCGTTCTTTAGATAATGCCTATGGTTTTTACTAATGTTGCCTCTACTATTTGGGTCATCAAAATCGAGATAATAATATTTATCTGGATATTCACCACCAGAAGACAAACTAACATCAAATAGTTCTTTATAATAAAGTTTCAAGCTTTCTTCATTTTCAACAATATAATTGTACAACTCTAGTTGCCTACCGTATTGTTGAATATGAACTCCATCTTTTAGCTTATAGTCAATTTTAGCAAAGAGTTGTTTTGTTTCTTTATTGTATAGAAAGCTATCTATTGTCTCTTTTGTACTTCCATCTTCCATAATGTAATGTCTTTAAATTTGCTGTTTTTTTCTAATTCATTATTCATCAATACAGATATTTTGTTATTGTTCCGCACAGTTCTAATAACATTATACAAAGCAGAAATAGCCACTTGCACATCATCTTCAGTATTTAATATTTTGAAAAACATTTGACTTAAGTTTACTTTTTGTCCTAGCTCAATTTCTGATAGAATAAATGTTTCCCAATCCATTACTTTTTTCTGTTGAGATATTTTGCTTTCTACTTTTTCTTGGTTCTTTTTCATCAAGCTATTGTTTTGCTTGTATATCTGAACCTTACGAGGTTTAGAAGGAAAAAGCTCAATATCTTTTTTTAGGATTGTAAAGCTTGGTACATCCAAATGAATTTTGGGGGCTTGAAGCTGATTTGGGAAAATAATTTCTTTTCTACCTTCTATATATTCGATGGTACTATTATCTAGAACATATCTCGTAAATTTTTGAACTTTTGAATTAAACCTTGGTCTATTTAAAGCAGTAAATAATTGCCTAATCCTTGGTTGTATTCTCTCTAATTTTTTATCAATAGTATTAAGACGAATATTTGTGTAACTGATAAAGGAATTTACATCTGATATTAAATCATTGATATATGGATTATCAATTCTTCTTTTTTCTAAAAGTGTTCTGATAACCTTTGTTTGTTCATAAGCAGACCTCAACTCTTTGTTTTGTTCTTTAGCATTATCTAAACTATTCTCAACACCTCTTAGTACATCTATAAACTTTAGTTCGGAAAAATCAGAGTCTTTTTTTAATTGTTCAACCGAATTCGCAATTTGTTTTTCAAGAAAATCTATTTGCTCCCTTAATTTAGGCTCAAAGTTTTTATAATGAATTTCTAACCAATTTTGTAAACTTTCAATATCATCATCTTTAACCATTTTTAATAAAGAAATAATATCGTTACAGAGTACTTTTATTTTAGTAGGACTGAAAGCTCCTTCAAGAGTGGTTTTTGCATGTTCACAAAATTTATATGCATAATCTTTAAACACATATTTCTGTGTTTCTTGGTCATAATCTAAAAAGTATTCTTGTAGCTCATAAATATAGCCACTGTAATCTTCAGTTTGATGCCTAATTTGTGGTTTAAAAATTTTAACGAAAGCATTATGAATATCTTTTTCAGTAAACTGCTTATCTATGAAGTTGTCTTCTGTAATTTGCTCATATAAATAAATGATAGCTAATCCTATTTCACGATTAGGAAACAATTGAGCATAAGTTTTACTTTCTTTAATTTCATTAAAGAAGTTGAACTCTATTTTTTTGTTAGCATTATTTTCTATTATGCTCATAAATGACTATATATAATATAGTGAGGGATCATTTACATAAAGGAAGAATTTATAGATGAATAGGGGACTTTCATTAATTCTTTTTCTCTCACACTTTTTCAATGACATAAATGTAAGAAAATTTAATCTTTTTTAATACGGATTACCGTATTTTGAATTTTAATATTAGAGTTATAATCTTTTGTCTTTACTTTCTTTATCAAAAGCTATCAAATTGAAGAGCTGACGCATACGTGAACGAACTCGATTACCATACCGTTCTTCTAATTCTTTTGCGTTGAGGTTGGTTGTGCAATGTGTTTTGATTTTATATTTTAAAAATAAATCGTAACGAGATAAAAGCACTTCTCCCATGACATTACAATCTTTCCCATAATGACGACCAGAAGGTTCTACACCTAAATCATCAAAACAATAGAATTTATCATTACCATAATCTTCAATAGTCTTGTAGCCTAAATGATTAAAACTAAATACTGTATTACGACAAGGAATAATTTTATAACTCTTTTTATGTGGTACAATATGTCTTAGTAATTTCATCAATGATGTTTTTCCACAACCTACTGGACCCGTTAAGAGAATCCCTTTTTGTAAATCGATATTTAACTTTTTAGCATAGTCTTTATCTTCGATAAAATAAATACAAAGTGTAAAGAGTATTACCTCATCTTCTGAATAGAGTTTGAACTTATCACCAAATAATAACTTTCCTTTTACCTCTAGGTATTCTAATATCTTTTTGAAATCATAATGAATGTGATCTTGTTTTAGTTCTCCTAATTGGTATTCGATACCTCCTTCTATTATGATATGTGGTGTTCTAATATTCATTTTTATTTATTATTCGACCTTGGAGTTATGAATCCTGCGCTCCAATTTATAGACCTCCGGATTATGGTTCCGGATATCATAGTGGTTCGTTATAATTTTTATCGTTACTTACCTTGAGGTTGTCCATATTTGGGACAGTTGTTTTTTGTTTGTATTGGTTTTCAAAATCTTTTTTATCTGAATTTTTAAAATTCTTGTTTTGACTGTTTATATTGTTTAATACTGTTTTATTATGTTTATATTTAGGTACCAATGCTTGTCCACTGCTTGTCCCGATTTTGGGACTGTGTTGGTACAGTACTTGTCCAGAGCTTGTCCAATTTTTGGTTAACTTGATTTTACTACCTCGATATGGATTGTGTGATGGTTGATATTCTATATATCCATATTTATCTAAATCTTTTAAGCATCTATGATAGGTTGATTTTGAACCAATTTTAGATTGTTGCATTACCTCATCACGAATAACAAAAAACTCTTCAGGAAACCGAGTGCTATTCCACACTTGGAATAAGGCCATATATAAACTTATGTGTGTTGGGTTTAATCGATTGTCTTTTAAGAACTCTTCGAATACTGTGTTGAGGTGAGTTATGTAGTTTACTTCAGGCATTTATTATTGAATAACTTTTTTTGTGTTAATACTTTTTCTTGATAAAAAGTATTCAAAAATCAAGACTAACTTTTCCTTTTAATTGAATTCTACGTTTTATTCCGTATTCGAATCCAGACGGCAAGCTCTTTGGATTCTCCTGTACTCCATAACCTTGAATTCTACTAAAAGCAAAATAGGTCGACTTTAAAGGTCTATACTCAAATGCGAATCTGATGTCGTTTAAAAACTAGAATTTGTTATGGATTTTGTTTTCTTCTATAACTTTTAGGATCTCCTCATAATCGTAATAAATAACTCCACCGACTTTTGAGTAGGGAAGTGTACCGTTAATTCTTAGGTTTTGTAATGTTCCTGGAGAAATACTTAATAGTTCTCTAACTTCTGTAGATTTTAACCATTTTTTTGGTTTAAGTGTAGTTTTTGAATTGATTAGTTCTTTAATTTCTCCTAATAATTCTTGTTTGAATTCTCTTAAATCGTCTGTTGTAATAATTGATGTTGGCATTTGTAAAACTGTTTTTAATAAAGAAGCTGTAGAACCTAATTAAGTTCAAAGCAGCTTCTTTGAGTTGATTTGACTTTCGTTTTACAAATCTGAGTTAAATTGTAGTAATTTATTCACAAGTCATACCCAAGGTGGGTGATTTTATGCGTTCATTTTTAACAGGTTACAATGTTTTGGTTTGTTGTTGTATTATAATGTGTTAATTGTTAAAAGCTATTAAATTTTATGAATATTTCTATTGACTTCAAAAGACCCAAGTTGGGTATTATTCATCTGCGTTTCGCATCCTTTCTGTTAATGATTCCTTGAGTTTATCTATAAATTTTGTTTGGTTGATTTTTCTTGAGCGAATTTCTAAATAGGTTCTATAATAATCCCCTAATTCGATATTAAAAATTTGTTCGCAAGCGGTAGCCATTCTTTTTATATCAGCAGCACCACTATTAATGGCACCAATACTGTCTAGAGCATAAATGAGCTCAATTAAATCTGTTTTGTTTGCTGTCCAAAATAGTTTTGAGTTTTTACAATTCATTGGATCATTGATTTCTGAAAGATTACTGTTTTCTAACTTGTCAGTTTGTTTTTTTAGATAGACAATTAACATATCGTATGCTAAAATGGTAGCTACAGTACTATCGTGACTTGTAGAAAATTGCTCGTCTGTAAAAAAGTGAAAAGTATCTGGATGCAATCTTATATTTTCTTTACCTCTTAAGAAGTATTGTTCATCGAAAGTAGTAGCGTTTCTCCGATAATATCTGTAAAATTCTAAATGATCATTAAAATAGTTTTGTAGTCTATCTATTTGATTGTTAAAATATTTTATTTGTGATTTATTACTAGAACGTGGTCGTTTATTCTCAATGTTAAAGAGTTTTACATAGTAAATTAATTTGCTATAAATTTGGGGTTTGATATTCTTAAAGAAGTAGATTTCGTCTTCTTGTGTTTTAAAAGAACGTTTAATAACATCTTTACGAACGTGCATTAAAGCTCTTTTGGTTATTTTGATTCCTTCTTCAGCTTTTATTAAAATATCTTCTGTTTCTGCTTCTAAAAAGTCTAATGCAGAATTGAGGTTGTTTACAATGTTATTGTATTTTTTCAATTTTAGTAGCTTCTTTTTTGAGGGTATGAGGCTAATGAATATTTACAAAAGGAATAAGTTTTTTTTAAGAAAACGATTCTGTAGAAAGTGTTGTTAATACCTAAGTTCAATAATATAAGAAATTATATGAGAAGAAATCTTAATTGATTTCTTCTCATAATTAATAGTCTAATAAACTACTTTTTTCTGCATAACAGATTTTCTGTACTTAGTAACATTCTTATCATATTGTCTTTCGCTATTCCAACCTTTTTCTTTTTTTCTTCTTTCTAAAAAGTCTAATTCTTTTTTGAGACTTAAATAGCTATCATAACGTTCAGGAGAAATATACCCTGTATTCATATTATTCTGAACTGCACAACCGGGTTCTCCTTGATGTGAGCAATTTTTATATTTACATTGATCGGCAGTAATAGCTATTTCATCAAATACATTGTCTAAACTTTCTTCTTCTGCCCATAATTGGATTTCTCTTAGACCAGGTGAATCAATAATAAACCCTCCATTTTCTAATTCTAACATTTTTGAAGATGAAGTTGTATGTTTACCTCCATTGTTGTTAGAGCGCACATCTCCAATTCTCTGAATTTGGTTTTTGAGTAAAGTATTAGAAATTGTTGATTTTCCTACACCTGAAGGTCCAATGAAAACAGCCGTCTTACCACCAGTTAATTTATCATAGATGTTAGAAATACCGTAATTGTCTTTTGTACTACTAATGATAAACTCTGCACCGGGTGCTACACTTTCTAATTGATATTGAATTATTTCTGCCTTATCATTAAGATCTGCTTTGTTTAATAAAACAATCGGTGTTGCTCCACTATTCCAAGCTAGTACCATATACCTTTCTAATAAACGGTCTGAATAGTTTCTTTTTCTATCTAAACCCAACACTATTATTACATAATCAATATTAGCTGCTAATACTTGTTCCTCTGTTATAACTCCCGATGTTTTTCTGCTTAATTGAGTTTTTCGTTTTTCTATTTCCTCAATTAAAATCAAATCATTGTTTATCGAAATATTTACCCAGTCACCTACATGTGGAAAATCGCTACTCCTGTTAGCTCTATTATAAAAACTACCTTTTAATTTTGCGTTTTTAATTTGTGTCCCGATTTTTATTTTATATGTATCGTGTTGTTTTAAAACAACACGATGTTTTTCTTTATGTGTATTCATTTTCTTTGCCTTTTTCTCGACTTAATTGATGTAAAGTTGAGATGATTGTTTTTGTAGCGAATGGCAATGATAATAATGGTTCTGTTGCTATAGTAAATAATAATAATTCATTATCATCTGAAGCTATTCTGTTAACTCTAATTGTTTTACACTGTGTGCATCTATGTACGATTGATGATTCTCTACTCTTCTTTTGTACATACATGCTTATTGGTTCCATAATACCTCTACAACTTGCTCTTCTATCACCAGGAGTTATATCTAAATGTAAACTATGTAAACAATGTGGACAGTGATTTCTATGCTTACCACCATGTTCTAAAGGTGAAACACCTTTGCCACAAGCCTCGCAAATAAAAGATTCTAGTGGGTTGTATCTTAAAATTTTATGCCTTGTCATTTTTTTCTAATTATAAATTCATGTACTTTTCTATTAAATATTTTTTAATATCTAATAAAGGATATTCATCCCTTGTACCTAAAAAACTTAATGCTACTCCGTCTAGTTCTGCAATAAACATATAACTTAGTAAGTGTGATTCTTGTGGATTTAATTCATCAAAAATTTTCTTTGTTGAACTAAAAATGAATTCTGATCTCTCTTGAATTAAATCTTTTAAAATCTCTTTTGTTCTAGGTTGCATCATTACATTCAGATCAAATTGAAATGCTAACTTATTAGTTTGTAAGCCTTTAAAGAAGGATTCTAATAATTCATTTAATTGCTCTTTTGCAGATAGATTGTCTTCTTTAGATTCATTAATCCTTATAATCTCATTTGTTGATTTCATAAAAATTTCTCTAAGTAGTCCATCTTTAGATTTAAAATGATGAGATACCAAACCTTTAGAAACATTTGCTTTTTCACAGATAACAGATATTGGAGTATTCTCATATCCTCTTTCTGAAAATAATACTGTTGCGATTTCTATTATTTGATCTCTTTTGTCCATAAACTAAAATTTTAATTATACTGACTGTCTGTTCAGTCGGTGCAAATATAAAACAAATTTTATAATAGACAGATAAGTTTTATTTTTTTGTTAATCAGTAGTTTGCATTTGTGGTGGATGTATAATAATAAAGGGTTAATTTAGATTTTATAGCCACGTTCAACAAGTTGAATTGATTTACTTAGCCCACCTATAGTGGAAACAATATTTTCAACAGCTAGCAAAGTGTCTTTATGATTACCACAGCTAAATACATCAAATGCAATATAATTATGTTCTGGCCATGTATGTACAGATATGTGAGAGGTTGATAATAATAAGAACCCAGTTACGCCCTGAGGGGAGAATTTATAAAAATAATCATGAAGAACAACAAGAGAAGTATTTTTCACAGAATCAAGAAATGTTTTTCTTAAGAAATCATGATCGTCTAATTTAGACATGTCACAATCAAATAATTCACATAAATAGTGATATCCGTTGGGTTTATTTAGCATGAGTGTTTTTTTTAGGTTGTTCAAATGTGTAAATTGAATCTGTGAAAATTTTGTTTTTTAAAGCTAAATTAACTTTTGATGAAGTGCGTAACTCAAATAATGTTCCTGTTGATCCTAGAATACTTGCTCCTTGATATATATTAAAGCTTCTATGTTGATTTTCAACACTCATGCCAAGTTCATTAAACATTTTTTCTAGCTTGATCTTTTTATCTGAAGGCCAATGGGCAAATGAAAAAATAATACATTTTTCTGGCGCCTGAATTAATAGTTCTAAGCTTCTAGATAAAAATAAAAAAGCTCCTTTTAAAGAATAAGGGGGGTCAGTTTCAATAACATCAAACTTATGCAAGAATTTTTTTGGTATTGGCATTCGCATATCATGTTTTATACATGTAATTGGAAAATTGTTTTTGTAGGTAATTGATTTTATAAAATCGATAAATCGAGAATCAATGTCAAATACGGTGAGTTCAATTGACCTGATACTACCTAAATACTTTGCAACTAAACATAGAGCTATAGAGATTAAATCATCATCACCAATTAATGCTATTCGTTTTCCATCAATCGCTCCTTGAACAAACATTAATAAAGCTCTGCGTATAGCAGTTTCAGCTGTACATGGTGTTTGATCGATTGTTGCATTATATTTAGGAGCCATTTTAACGTAGTTTTTCATTTCTGTTAAAATGGAATTCAAACTTTTAGGTACAACAAAATTAGGAGAGAGAATCTCATGTTTTGTAAGCTCTAAGTTCTTTCCAAATTTTAAGATATTATGCACATAATTAATACCTTCCTCCGAAAGGACCATACCATTTTTACGATTTAAAATGTTATTACGCTCTAGCTCTCTTCTAACGGCTGATATTATTGGAATGGGAATATTAGTGTGTTTTGAAACATCTTTAGCTCCAATAGGTGAGTAAGTATGGATGGTACGAAGTATAGTTCTAACACCCTCAACACCTTCATAAATTCGTGTGCGATTTGCAACTTCTTCTAATAAATCTTTTTTATTAATATCCATTTAATATTTTATTAAATTATCTGTATTTCAATCAATTAAAGCTTTTAAAAATCTTTAAGTCTTATTAACTTATAAAGGGAAGCAATGCCGGTGGAGTAGGTGTTGGTCTTATACTTTTAAGCCAACACCATTACCACATGCTTCATAATTGAAGCTTTCTAGGGGATTTTTTGTTTAAAGACTCATATATTTTTTTATCAAAGAATCTTTCATATCCGATAAAGGGTAGCTTTCGCCTGAAATTATGTATCCTAACAAAACACCTTCTAATTCTGTTATAAATACATTGCTTAGTAACATCGAATTTTTAGAGTCTAATTTTTTAAATACTTTATTTACTAATCTTAAAGTAAGTATTGATTTCTCTTTAATTAAATCGTGTAAAACGTTTTTTGTTTGCGGTTGAATGATTACATTTAAATCGAACTGAAACAATATTTTCTTAGTTGTTAATTGTGTGAAAAAGAATTCTAAAAACTCTTTGATCTCTTCATTTACTGACAAGTTTTTATTTTTATTATCAATTAGTTGAGTAACATCATTTATTGATTTTTTATATACTTCTCTTAGTAAATCATCTTTAGATGTATAATGATGATATATTAAACCTTTAGAAATGTTAGCCTTTTGGCATATTTTAGATAAAGGAGTATTACTATACCCTTTCTCAGAAAATAGCTTCGTAGCTATATTTATCAATTCGTCTTTTTTATTCATAAATGTAATATAACTATATACTGACCGTACGTTCAGTCAGCAAATGTATAACATTTTTTTTAATTGTAATTTTGGATAGAAAATAAATTAAGCGGGTTCAGAATTTCTCTTAATTGAATTTTTATCTATTTTAAGCTTTAATAGATTCATGTCTTCGCTAACCTTTCTTTCAATTACCCTAGCATAAATTTGAGTGGTTGCTATTTTGGTATGTCCTAATAGTTTAGATACAGTTTCGATTGGAACACCATTACTTAGTGTTACAGTAGTTGCAAATGTATGTCGCGCCATATGAAAAGTTAAATTCTTTTTTATGCCTACTGCATCCGCAATTTCTTTTAAGTATAGGTTCAGCTTTTCATTTGTAATAATAGGGAATAGAGTTGCTGTTACTTGTGTGATTGGATGATTGTTGTATTTATCGATGAGGTATTCTGCTTTTTCTAATAATGGAATTTTAACTGGAGTTTTGGTTTTTTTACGTTTTGTGATAATCCAATTATTGCCGTCTATACCAATGTGAATATTGTCAGGAGTAAGTAACATGATATCTGAGTAACTAATGCCAGTGTAACAGCTGAATACAAATAAATCTCTTACACGTTCTAAACGCTCAATAGGGAAGTGGTAGGTTTCTAAATTTGATAGCTCGTTTTCTGATAAGAATTGACGTTCAGTTTTTTCATAACTAGGTTTCCATCTAACAAAAGGATCTTTATCTATCCATTCCATGTGATAACCTAAGGTGACTATTTTTCGAAGCCTCTGTAGATGTTTCATAATAGTATTGTTACTCATCGCTTTTGGATGTCCTTTTGGATAATAGTTATGTAGGTAGCTTTCAAAATCACATATGAATTTGTAATTGAGTTGTTTTAAAAAGATGTCTGTTGTTTTGAGTTTCTTTTGAAGAAATCGATTAATGTAGCCTTCAGTAACACCAAAGTTTCTAATAGTACCAGGAGCAAGTGTACTTTCGATTTTGTTAGAGTGATACTCTAAAAGTTCTTTGAGGGATTTTTGATTTTCAGCTTCACCGAGATAATAGGCTTTAATGATTTGTGAAGTGATTAATTCCCCTTTGAATTTTAAATCTTGATAACATTGGAAAAGCTGTGCATTGACTTGAGTTAAATACTGATTGATTTGTTTAGCTTCTGCAGAGCTTCCTTTTGCTTTTTTAGTTTTTGGATTCCATAGTTCTAAAGAGATTTTTTTCTTTAGACTAATGTTAGCTCGTTTTTGGTTTACAGTTACTCTTGCATAAATAAGAGCTTGATTGTTTTTTGCATTCTTTTGGTCTGCCCAAAAAAGAATTGAGAAAGTGCTTTTAGTACGCATAGTCGTCGCCTTAAATGGTTAATAATCATCGAGACGAAAGTCAAAATCAACTATACTATTTCTTAAAAGGTAATTTCTGAAAGTGTCAGTTCAACTGACACTTTGAAAAAATAACTGTCGATTAACTGACAGATTAAATCAAATTGTATCAAATTAAATGAACTCCTAAAAACTTGAAAACCACATAAATCATAAGACTTATGTGGTTTTTTGAGAGTTTTAATACTCTATTTTGTGACCTCGGCAGGATTCAAACCTGCAACCTCTTGAGCCGTAATCAAGTGCACTATTCAGTTATGCTACGAGGCCGTTTTGCGGGTGCAAATATAAGAATGTTTTTTAAATTGTAAAGCAAAAAAATAATATTTTTTCACCTTTTTTAATTTATTTTTCTTCTGCTATTTCTTCTTTAAAACTATCAATAGTGTCTTGAGCTTTTTCAAGGTCTGATTCATAGATAAATACGTCAATAGAATTGCCTAAAGTTCCAAAACCAGCAACTCTTCCAGCTTCTTTATTATCTTTTACTAAATATGGAACTTCAATTTCGTTAAGTAACTGACTTAATCTGTTCACAAAGATTTGAGAACCTGAGAAAACTTTAATATGCTTGTTCATAATGGTAAATTTTAATCCAACGAATTTATTGTAACATAAGCACGCCATCCAATAATAGCCAATTGAAATTTTGATGCTTTCGAAATATCCAATTCCTTTTTAGTAAAGGAAGGTAGTAACGTCTTGTTTAGTTTGGCTAAAAACTTAAAAAAACTTTTTTTCATTAGTAGTTGATTCTACTATCAAAAATAACGAAAAATAATTTGTTATGATAAGAAAAACTAAACTTAACTTAGTTTAAAATGAAAAGTATAGGTTTAGGTTAATCAATCTCTTAAAAGATCAATTCCAGTAATAAATAAGCAATTTTAATAGTTATTAGAATTAGTTTTAAAGCAAGTATAATCATGTTAGGTTCATGTGTTTTTAGTTAGTAAATAATGATGAATTCCGGAATTGTTTTTTCAATATAGGAGAAAGGAAATATTACAACCAAACTTTTGAATCTAATTTAATTGGATTGGGTTTGAATTTAAATCTGTATAAACACTATTAGTTTTAATATATAACCTTATAATCTATATTAATGTTATTAAATGAAATATAAAAATATCTTATTATTCATATTTAGTAAGATTTTAAAGGAACTTTTTTTGCAGAATTTGAAAAGTAAAGGAAAAAGGATTTTTAAAGTAAGCAGTTTTTAGGTGTTTCATTTCTTCATAAAGAAAAAAATAAGTTTTTTGTAATAAATGTTTGCTACTATTTTGAGAGGAGATATATTCGCGATTTAAAATAAATCTAAATAAATATAATGAAATTTTACATAGCAGCAGTGGCTTTATTTTTAACCTTCGGAGTATCAGCTCAGTCTAGTTTAAAGGGAAAAATAAAGGATGAACAAGGTCAACCAATTTACGGGGTTAATATTCATATTTCAGAACTTCAAAAAGGTACTACCTCTGATGAAAATGGAGGCTTTATATTAAAAAATATAAAAGAAGGAGTTTTTAAGGTAACTTTTAGTATGGTAGGTTTCAAAACAGAAATAAGAAAAATAGCATTTACTCAAAACAACACTGTGGAGATTTTACAAATATTAAAGGAAGATTCGGAGAGTTTAAGTGAAGTTGTTGTTTCTGCTAGTAGACGTTCAGAATACCTTTCCGAGATACCAGCATCAATAACTGTTGTCAACCAAAAACAATTAGTAGACTTATCAAATTCAACAACTAATATTAATGAAATTTTAGAATTTACTGTTCCAGGTTTAGCTGTTTCTACAGGAACCTTTTCTAACTGGGGACAAACATTACGTGGTCGTTCTTTATTAGTTATGATTGATGGTGTTCCTCAATCTACTCCTTTACGTAACGGTCAATTAGGAATAAAATCTGTTAGTCCTAACGATATTAGTCGTGTAGAAGTAATAAAAGGGGCAACCTCTATTTTTGGAAATGGAGGAAATGGAGGTTTTATTAACTATATAACAAAAAAACCTAATAGTAGTGAAAAAATTGAAGGTACTACTAATATTTGGGGTACTTCTAACTTAACAAAGACGAAAGATGCTTTTGGATTCGGAGCTTATCAGTCGTTACGAGGAAAAATAGATAAGTTTAATTACTACATAAGTGGTAGTTATGAAGAAACAGGAAATAAATACGATGCAGATGGTAAAGTTATACTTCCTACTTATGGATTAGATAATACAAGAATTTATACAGCTTTAGCTAAGTTAGAGTATGAAATATCTGATAGACAAAAAATAAGTATTGGAGGAAACTTGTATAATTCTTTACAAGACACACCATTTATACCTGTTCTTGGATCTTTTGAAGTGTATAATGAGAATGGAGATTATACTTTAACACCTGGTTATGGTGTTGAAGGCTCTATTGAAGGACAAGAACCTACAGGATCTAAACTGTATAATGGTAACTTGAAATATGATTTAAATAATATTTTTGATGGAACAACAGATTTTACAGCTGATGTGTATTATCAAAAAACAAAAAACATATTCTTTTATTCAGATAAATTTGAAAACGGAGGTCAATCAGTAATTAATGCAGAAAAGTATGGTTTAAGACCAAATTTTAACACTACACTTACTCCAAATGAATCAACAGAGATTTCATTAACCTATGGTTTAGATTTGTTAAAAGATAAAACCAATCAAGGATTGTTAGATGGTAGATTATGGGTGCCAAATATTGATATGTTTAGTTGGGCACAATACATACAATCTACAGTAAAATTTAATGACGAATGGGTTTTAAAAGCAGGGTTAAGATATGATGATATGAATCTTACAATAGATGATTATAATACGTTACCATACTCACCTTTAGGAGATGGTAATTTTAATCCATCAGTAGCGGTAACAGGAGGTGAAATAGGATTTGATAATTTAGCGTTTAATGCTGGTGTAAGGTATATTAAGCATCAAGAGTTTATCCCCTATGTAAGTTATTCACAAGGTTTTTCAATTGCCGATTTAGGTTCTGTTTTACGTTCTGCAACTGCCGATAATATTGAAGATATTCAATTAGAACCAGCAGTAACCAAAAATTATGAGTTCGGATTTTTATCAAAGTTTAAAAACTTTAGGTTAGAAGCTGTAGGGTATTATAGTGTTTCTAATTTAGGTACAGGCGTTGCATTTGATGAAAATATAAATTCTTTTGTGCCATCTAAAAAGCCGCAGAACATTTATGGAGGAGAAATAGCAATAGATTATACTGCTTTTAATAGTAAACTAAAAGTAGGAACATCATATTCTTATGTTGAAGGTTTAACTCATAATGTGGGAGATGAAAATAATTTAACTTATTTAGGAGGTGATGTAATTTCAGCTCCAAAATTAACAGCTTACGTAACTTGGGTTCCAACAAAGAAAATAAGTACTTCTTTACGTATGACTAATTTAGGAGATAGAAATCGTTTTAATCCGTATTTAGATGCAAGTGATAATTATACGTTTAGACATACACAATTTCCTGTAGAAGGATACACTTTACTTAATTGGTCTATGAACTATAAATTGCAAGAAAATATATCGGTTTCATTAGCTGTAAATAATTTGTTAAACGAATATTATTTACCAGCAAGATCACAATGGGCAGCACCTTTAAGAACTTTTACAGGAACTGGAGAAGGGGCAAATGCTAAATTAAGTGTGTTGTATAACTTCTAAAATAATAAACAACATCTTACATTTGCAAAAGTATAAACCCAGTGTCTATTTTATTTTAGACTCTGGGTTTTAAAAAATAAAGAGATATCAATTGCAGCAGATACATAAAATAATTTGGAAGATACACTTATGGCTAGGACTTAGTTGTGGGGTTATTGCTTCTTTTTCTGGTTTAACGGGAGCATTGTATGTTTGGCAACCTGAAATAACTTCATTACTAAACCCGAAATTATTAAAGGTTGAAGATTTTTCTAAAATAAACGAAAAAACAATTTTAAGTTCTGCTTATTTTTTAGCTACACAGAATAAGGGAAAAGTAAATAAAGTTTTTTTGCCTTATAGAGAGCAGCAAACGATTTCAATAAATTATAAAAACGGTAAAACATTGTATTATCACCCGAAAACCAGAGTTTTGTTAGGTGAAAAATCGGTGTCAATACAGTTTTTTGAAACCCTCCTGAAGTTACACCGTACGTTAGGAATGCCTACAATTGGCAAGTATGTTATAGGTACAAGTGCTTTATTGTTTTGTTTCTTCTTATTAACAACAGGGTTTTATATGTGGTGGAAAATATATAAAAACAACCTGTCAAAAGGATTTACGATGAAGTGGAAACCCAAAAAGAAACGATTTTACTTCAATCTACATAAAGTATTCGGAATTTATTTTTTGTTGCCTTTGCTAGTAATAGCCTTTACAGGGGGGTACTTCACTTATTATAAAACCTATAAATCTGTTTTATCTATATTCAATAGTTCAGATAAAGTAATCATGAATGAAGAAATAAAACAAGAAAAGGTTTTTTCATTAGAAGAAGCAGTTTTACAAACTGATGGAAAATATGCTTTAAGAGCTATTTATTACCCGAAAGATAGCTTAGGAGTATATAAACTTCGGTATATAAAAGATCGATTTATTAAAGCAGGATTTAGAAGAACAAAAGAAATGGAGTTAAATCAGCAAGGTAAATTACGAATACTGTCAAGTTTTGATTTTGATGCAAATAATAATCGAATAGCGGCTCAGTTTTACCCAGTACATATAGGAGAAATAGGAGGAATATTAGGTAGAGTTTTAGTATTTGTATCTGGTTTAGTGCCTTTGGTGTTATTGATAACAGGCTTTAAAGTTTATAATTTAAAACGTAAGAGATTAAAGAGGCAACTTAATTAAGGTTTTATTGGTTCAGGAGCTTGAATTTGTTTTCATTTTTGCTGGGTAAAAACCTTATCTTCGCCCAAAAAATATCTTATGAGCATTCTATATATTATTATTGGTTTAACATTGTTGGTTTTAGGAGGAAGTTGGCTGTTAAAAGCAGCGGTAGGCTTATCACTTAAACTACATATACCAAAAATAGTAATAGGTATGACAGTAGTGTCGTTTGCAACTTCAGCACCAGAATTAATTGTAAGCATAAAGTCTGCTTTAAATGGAGCTACTGGGTTAGCGGTAGGAAATGTTATTGGATCTAATATTGCAAACTTAGGTCTGGTTTTAGGAATAACAGTTATATTATCGTCAATTGATGTAGAAAAAAGTTTTTATAAAACAGATTGGCCAGTAATGATGATTGCTTCAGTACTACTGTATTTTTTTATAGCGAATGACAAGACCATTCAATTTTATGAAGGAGCTATATTATTTGGAATGTTAGTAGTATTTTTAATTTATTTATTACGTTTTCAAAAACAAGCAGTTGTTGATGAGATGCCTGAAGACGATGAAGAGTTACCCTTATATAAAATAGCCTTGTTTCTAGCTGTTGGAGGAGTTGGTTTATGGGGCGGTTCAGAACTATTGATTAATGGTTCGGTAGCTATGGCTCAACATTTTGGAGTAAGTGACGCGATTATTGGAGTAACTGTAGTGTCAGTAGGGACAAGTGTTCCAGAATTGGCTGCCTCAATTATTGCAGTGTTAAAGAAAGAAAAAGCCATCTCATTAGGAAACCTTGTAGGATCTAATGTGTTTAATATTTTAGCCGTTTTAGGTATTACAGCAATGATTACGCCTGTTCAGGTAAAACCAGATGCCTATAGTTTGATTAATAATGATATTTATTGGATGTTAGGAATTTCGTTTGCCATATTACCTTTAGTATTTATTCCAAAAGGATTACGTTTAGGTTGGAGAGACGGAGTGCTGTTGTTGGTTTCTTACATTACTTTTGTGTATTTAACGATCTCTTAAAAGTGAGGGAGAAAGAAAGTGTAAAAAAAGCCGCTATTAGCGGCTTTTTAGTTGTGTTGTTGTTGTGTTAATTATATATTGGCACCTTTTACGGTTTCTATAATTCTTCCAGCTACTTTGTAAGGATCAGCGTTTGAAGCAGGTCTTCTGTCTTCTAGCCAACCTTTCCATCCTTTTTCTACAGTGATGATAGGAATTCGGATTGAAGCACCTCTATCTGAAACTCCATAACTGAAATCAGATACGTGAGCAGTTTCATGTAAACCAGTTAAACGCTCGTCATTATTAGCTCCATATACATCAATATGTTCTTCTGTAACAGGTCTAAAAGCTTCACAAATTTTCTCGTAAGTTTCTTGAGAACCACAAGTTCTTAATGTAGTATTAGAAAAGTTTGCATGCATACCAGAACCATTCCAATCTCCTTTTACTGGTTTTGGATGGTATTCAATGTAGTAACCATATTTTTCAGTTAAACGGTCTAATAAGTAACGGGCAACCCAAATTTCATCACCAGCTTTTTTTGCTCCTTTAGCAAATAATTGGAATTCCCATTGTCCTGGAGCAACTTCTTGGTTAATCCCTTCAAAGTTTAAACCTGCTTCAATACATAAATCGGCATGTTCTTCAACAAAATCTCTTCCCCAAGTGTATCTTCCTCCTACAGAACAGTAGTATTTCCCTTGAGGTCCAGGGAATCCGCCACGAGGGAATCCTAAAGGTAAATCAGTTTTAGTATCCATTAAAAAATACTCTTGCTCAAAACCAAACCAAAAGTCATTATTATCATCATCAATCTTAGCACGTGCATTTGAGGCATGTGGAGTTCCATCAGCATTTAAAACTTCAGACATTACTAAGAATCCATTTTTTCTAGTCGGGTCAGGATAAATAGCAACAGGCTTTAATAAACAATCAGAAGCACCACCAGATGCTTGCTCAGTAGAACTTCCGTCAAAAGACCACATAGAACAGTCTTCTAATTTACCGCTAAAGTTTTCTTCAACTTTAGTTTTACTACGCATGTTTTGAGTTGGCTCATGACCATCTAACCAAATGTATTCTAATTTTGATTTACTCATGATTTTTGTTTTTGTGTTGTTTTGAGTTAATTATGAAGCAAAATTGAGTATTTTTTGTTGAAAGGCAAAATTTTTAAGGGTCTTTTTGTTTAAAATTAACTTTAAATTAATTTAACCCCTATTTTTTTAGGGGTATTTTGCTTAAAGTTTGTATTTTTGAGTGTCTAATTTAATATTTTATTATATGTCAACTTTAAGATTCAGTGCATTACAAGAGGTTTTACATAGAAAAACTGTTGTAGTAGAAGAAAACGAACGTCGTTCAGAATTGTTTGGTAAAAACGTATTTAATGAGCAAGCAATGCGTCAATATATGACCAAAGAGGCATATCAAAGTGTAATGGATGCTATTGAATTTGGGACTAAGATTGATAGGAAAACCGCTGATCAGATTGCGGTAAGCATGAAAGATTGGGCATTATCTAAAGGAGCAACGCATTATACACACTGGTTTCAGCCTTTAACGGGATCTACAGCAGAAAAGCACGATGCGTTTTTTGAAACTGTTGACGGAGGAGGAGCAATGGAGAAGTTTGATGGAGGTCAGTTAGTACAACAAGAGCCAGATGCATCAAGTTTTCCTAATGGAGGAATTAGAAATACTTTTGAAGCACGTGGTTATACGGCATGGGATCCAACATCACCAGCGTTTATTTATGGTACGACCTTATGTATTCCAACTGTTTTTGTGGCATATACAGGTGAAGCGTTAGATAATAAAGCACCCTTATTAAGAGCATTACAAGCGGTTGATACTGCGGCCACAGCAGTTTGTAAATTTTTTGACAAAAATGTAACAAAAGTAAACGCAACCTTAGGTTGGGAACAAGAATACTTTTTAATTGATACAGCATTAGCAGCAGCACGTCCTGATATAATGATGACAGGAAGAGCATTGTTAGGACATGCACCAGCAAAAGGACAACAGTTAGACGATCATTATTTTGGATCAATACCTACTAGAGTATTGAACTTTATGCGTGATTTGGAAAATGAATGTATGCTCTTAGGAGTGCCTGTTAAAACACGACATAATGAAGTAGCACCAAATCAGTTTGAGTTAGCGCCAATTTTTGAAGAAGCAAACTTAGCAGTAGATCACAATTCATTATTAATGGATGTGATGGAGAAAGTGTCGCAACGTCATAAATTCAAAGTGTTATTCCATGAAAAGCCATTTGCAGGGATTAATGGTTCAGGAAAACATAATAACTGGAGTTTATCTACCAATACAGGAGTTAATTTACTGAGTCCAGGGAAAACCCCGATGAAAAACTTACAATTCTTAACCTTTTTTGTAAATACCATCAAAGCAGTTCACGATTACGAAGAATTAATTAGAGCGTCGATAGCAAGTGCTAGTAACGATCATCGTTTAGGAGCTAATGAAGCACCACCAGCAATTATATCAGTTTTTATAGGTTCACAATTATCATCGGTATTAGATGAGCTAGAAAATGTAACGAAAGGAAAACTATCACCTGAAGAAAAAACAGATTTAAAATTAAACATTGTAGGGAAAATTCCTGAAATTTTATTAGATAACACAGATAGAAACAGAACTTCACCTTTTGCTTTTACAGGAAATAAATTTGAGCTACGTGCAGTAGGTTCATGGTCTAACTGCGCAGGGCCTATGACTGTATTGAATACAATTATAGCAAGACAACTGAATGAATTTAAAGAAGAAGTTGATAAGTTAATTGATACCAAAAAACTTAAAAAAGATGAAGCCATATTTAATGTATTGAGAGAATATATTAAAGCATCAAAGAATATTCGATTTGAAGGAGATGGTTATGGAGAAGCATGGGAAAAGGAGGCTAAGAAAAGAGGGTTGTCGAATAACAAAACAACTCCAGAAGCATTAAAAGCAAAAGTTTCTGAAAAAGCAATTTCTCTTTTTGAAGAAATGAAAGTGATGAATAAGGTTGAGGTAGAAGCTCGTCATGAAATCGAGTTAGAAGAATATTCAAAGAAAATACAAATAGAAAGTAGAGTGCTAGGTGATATTGCAAGAAACCATATTATACCTATTGCTATTCAATACCAAAATACGTTGATAGAAAATGTAAGAGGACTGAAAGAGATTTTTGGAAATAATTTTGAGAAATACGCTAACGAACAAATCGATTTAATTCAGAAAATATCTAATCATATCGCTGAAATTAACTCTAAAGTAGAAGATATGATTGAAGAACGTAAAAAGGCAAATAAACTAGAAGGACAAAAAAATGCAGATGCTTATTGTAACAAAGTGAAACCTTATTTTGACGAAATTCGTTATCACTGTGATAAATTAGAATTAATGGTAGATGATAATTTATGGCCTTTAACTAAGTACAGGGAGCTTTTATTTACTAGATAAAGTAACCTGTTTTGAATGAGAAAAAACATTTGTTAAAAAAGGGGGAAAACCCCTTTTTTTAATAAAAATGAAAATAAAAAAACAAAGCCAAAGACTACGTTTATAGCGTGTTTTTGGCTTTTTCTTATTTTATTTTTTTAAGTAAAGAAATCTTGATTGGTTTTTGAAGCTAAAAAAAATTGTATATTAGCTATGTTTAAACAAACAGTCTATATATAGATTCTTACAGTTTTATTTTAAACTGATGGATGTAATTACAGTTACCAAACTAATCTTACATTTTACCCCATAATTTTATCTTACCCTTATTTACTTAGCATTCTCCCATAATAAGCATTATTAGTATTTGTATGCTTATATCATACATAGAGTATGCTAAAAATCAATTAACGTATTTTAAAATTATCTATTATGAAAAATTTTTTATTAGCAGCTATTTTTTTAGCTTCAGGAACCGTTTTCGCACAGTTCGCAAACCCATTACCAACACCAAAAGCTAACTGTTTAGGGTGTTCAGTAGCACAAGTAGGTCCTTCTTATGGAGATAGAGGAGCAGCAATAAACACGAGTTACGTAGATCAAACAGGACACATGAATGATGCAAGTGTAGTTCAAACTGGAGTAGGTAACTTATCAAATATCGATCAAGATGGTCAAAACCAAGGATTTTCTGGAGGTTTAGGAAACGAAGCAACTGTATACCAAAGAGGAAGAAAGAACGAAACCGACATTAAACAACATGGAGATTACAATTCTGGTTTTGTAAATCAAGTAGGATATAAAAACTACGCACAACAAGATGTAGGTGTAGGTTGGGCAGAAAATAACAGAGCATATGCTTACCAAACAGGACGTCAAAATACTTCTATTCAAAAACAACGTTATGATAATAATGTAGCTATTGTAGCACAATCTGGTAGAAGAAATTTAGCTCACCAAGACCAAAGTACAGGAACTAATGGTGCACCAGGTAGTGTAGCAGGTATTTTACAAGTCGGTAACTATAATAAGGCTAAACAAGTACAAAGAGGTAGTTTTAATATAGATGGAATAGCTCAATTTGGAAACGGAAATATGGCTTCTACTACGCAAACATCAACAGGGGGGATAAATATTTCTGGTATTGGACAGACAGGTTCGGGGAATGAAGCTTGTGTTGATCAAAACGCTGATGCTGGTATTAACTTAAGTTTAATTAGTCAGTTTGGTGTAGAAAATCATGCGTCTGTTATTCAAGACGCACAAGGTTCAGGAAATGCTAGCTTTATCGGTCAAGCAGGTTATATGAATAAGGCTTGTGTTGAACAAACAGGACTATAATTTATTTATTAATAAAACTTTAAGAGAAGGGAGGAACTCTTCTCTCTTCTCTTAACTTATTAAAATGAAGGTAATGAAAGATATGAAAACAATATTATTTATAATGCTGGTTACTTTTAATCTTACTATTATGTCACAGCAAAAAACATCTACATATTTTGTATCTGTACCTCAAATAGGAAATGATGTTTCTTTTGTAATACTAGAGAAAAATATTAATTCATTAAATAATTCACAAGATTTTACCTATTCAGCAGCTAATCAAAATTACCTAACAATAAATCAAGTAGGAATAAATAATGTAGCAGAATTAAAAAGTGGAGTTAGAGATGTACAGTTAGTGGGGCAAAAGGGAAAAAACAACTATTATAGCTTTATAGATTATTACAATGCTTCTCCTACAAAAATGAATATTCTTCAACAGGGGAATGCAAATTCATTACAGGTGTACGGAACAAACTCTTTAATGGAAAATGTAAAAATCATTCAAAAATCTAATTATAAAACAATTATAGTTAGGAACTATTAAAATGATGCTAAGGTTTAATTTCTTTAAAAGAAAAATAAAATATATTACTCTGTTTTTACTTTGTATAACAACAAGTTATGCTCAAGAAATAAACGAGGTAAAAGCCAAAATTCTTATTCTTAAAAAAGACAATTTTATAGCAGTAAAAGCACAAGCTGAAAATGAAGGAGTATTGTTTAAAGATGAGTTTAATTACAACTTATTGGTGTTAAAAAAGAGTAAAGATGGAAGCTACTCTAACAATAAACAATCAGGAGAATTTTCTTTAAAACCTAATGAAAAAAAAGAACTTTCATTAATAAGGTTAAGCTTAAACCCTGATGAAGAGCTAAGAGCTTATTTATTTATAAAGCACAAGGAAACTTTAATAGATAAAGATACTTTAATAATAGTGCCTAAAAAGGTAGGAGGTATAATAAAAAAAGAAAAAATAGACGAATCTAATTTTGTGTTAAAAGGATTGGTTATTGAAGAAGCAATAACAAAAATAGGGAAAGACTTTTATGATTTTTTTTACCAAGAATACCTGCTTTCAGGCTTAAAGTATCCTTTCATTATAAAAATAAAAGAGAAACCAGGATTAAGAAGAACTACAGTTTTAATTATTAAAGCTGATGATAAAAAGGTTTTTGAGTTCATGACAATGCCAGGAGAAGATTTTCTTAAACGAGCTGTTAAAGCATCTTTGGTAAGATTAAGTAGTTACTCAAAACAGAGAAATACATTATTAAGTTATAAAATTTAAACAAAGTAAGTTATGAAAATAGCAACCAAACTTATAACAATTGTTTTATTTTTAATAAGTTCATTTACTTTTTCACAAGAACTAGTTTATAAACCAGTTAATCCATTTTTTGGAGGAAATAATCCATTCGGGTATCAGCAAATTTTGGCATCAGCAAATGCACAAAACGATTTTCAAGAAGAAACACAAGATCCTTTTCAACAACCATCAGACTTAGAAAACTTTACTAATAGTTTAAACAGGCAACTACTAAACTCATTATCTCAAGATTTATTTCAAGAACAATTTGGAGATCAAGGGTTAACTGTTGGAACTTATGTGTTTGGATCTTTAGTAGTAGAAGTAACACCTACCAGTGGAGGTTTATCTGTAAATATTTTAAATACCCAAACAGGTGAACAAACACAAATTATAATACCAAACAATTAACAACAAAACGACTAACCATAACTTAAATTTTATGAGAAAATTATTATTCAAATTACTATTCTCTTTAAGTTTTATCTTGTTTTCTAGTTGTGGAGCATACCTAAATCAGCCATTCCAAACAACGAATGCTAGAATAGGGGAAAACACCTCTTTACAAAACGATTTAATTAAGAATATTCTACCTGTCGAAAAAGTAATCGTAGGAGTTTATAAATTTAGAGATCAAACAGGACAATACAAGCCGACTGAAAACGGTTCTACATTTAGTACCGCGGTAACGCAAGGAGGTACATCAATTCTATTAAAATCACTAGAAGAGTCAAAATGGTTTACTCCAATAGAAAGAGAAAATATCGCTAATTTATTAAATGAACGACAAATAATAAGGTCAACAAGGCAGGAATATCAAGGAGTTAATTCCACAAAAATGCCACCATTACTTTTTGCTGGAATTATTTTAGAAGGAGGCGTGGTTTCTTATGATTCTAATATTATTACAGGAGGTTCAGGAGTTCGATATTTTGGAGCAGGAGCATCTAATCAATATAGACAAGATAGAATAACCGTTTATTTAAGAGCCGTATCTACATCAAATGGACAAATTTTAAAAAATATTTACGTATCAAAAACAATACTCTCTCAAGGAATTTCAGCAAACTTGTATAGATATGTTTCTTTAAGAAGATTGTTAGAAGTAGAAACAGGAGTAACCAAAAATGAGCCTATGCAATTAGCTGTAAAAGAAGCGATAGATAAAGCAGTCGAACAGTTGATTATAGAAGGTGTTGTAGATGGTTTATGGACTCCTCAAGGAGGTGATAAGGTTGTTAACCTCTTTAAAGAAGAGTATTTAAAAGAAAAAAATGAAGCAGACAATACATTACTTTTTAATAGAAAGCAGGAAACAAGAAGAGCAAAAAATTCAATGAGTGTAATGGGAGGAGCTTCAATAATTTCAGGAGATTATTCAAAACCCGTAGCAAGATTTGGTTTTGACCTAAAATACAGATATTTTTTTAAGAACCCTCGATTTAGTTTTGGAGGAAGCATAGGAAGGTTTGAGTTAGAAAACGAACAATCTTTTAAAAATACTTTTTTAACATCTAGTATTTTTCTAGAATACAATATGATGCCTTACGATAGGTTAACACCGTATGCATACATAGGTGTAGGTTCAGTTTTAGAGAAAAATCTAGACCATCCTATGTTTAAATTTCAATATGGTTTAGGGTTAGAGTATTTAGTAACAAATAAAATAGGATTAACTCTTTATGGAGAAAATTATCTTTTAGGTTCAGACAACTTAGATAAGCTAGTTAGAGGAAAGAGAAATGATTTTATTTGGAGAGTAGGAGCAGGTATAAATGTTTATTTTTAAGAAAAGAAATAATGAAAAAAATAATAAAAATAACAATACTCTTAATTTGTGTAACCTTATTTAATTGTAGTGAAGATACTGTAGATTATGTAGAGTTCGGAACAATTAAAGGTCGTGTAGTTAAAAAGAAAAGTTTTGAACCTATTACAAATGCAAAAATTGCATTATCACCTACCAATAACACAAGTTTTACCGATGAAGATGGTTACTTCTTAATGGAAGATGTACCAGCACAAGAATATTCGGTAAGTGCCACTAAAGAGGGGTATTTAACAGGTTTTCAACCTGTAGGTTTAGATGCAGGGACAGAAATTAATATAGTATTTGAATTAGATATAGAAACAGCATTAAATGACCCACCAACAGCACCAGAGCTTAGAGCTCCAGCTAATGGCATAGAAGATTTAAATAATACAGTAGAATTAAGTTTTAAATCAATTGATCCTGATGAAGATGAAATAATATACAGGATAGAAATTAAAAACGACTTAAATAATGATGTTATATCTTTTGAAAATGTAAAAGACACTTTATACACAGTTTCCGATTTAAAATTCGGAGTAAAATATTTTTGGCAAATAGGAGCATCAGATGGTATTAATGCCGAAGTATTAAGTACAGTGAGTACATTTAAAATTACATCAACACCCAATAACAGATATTTTTATACACGACAAGAGGGAGGAAATAATGTAATATACTCTGGAGATTTTATCAATGAAGCCTCTGTAAATGAATTACTGTTAACATTACCAACAACAAACTCTTGGAGACCAAGAAAAAACTCAGCGGCAAATTTGGTAGCCTTCTTACGAACAGATAATAACGAAACTCATATTTATACAATGAAAACAGATGGTTCAGATGTTAAAAAAGTTACATCTAATGTTCCTGTAGTTGCATTTGATTTAAACGAAGTTGATTTCTCGTGGTCTTCAAACGGAGATCGAATTATATATCCGCATTACGATAAATTATACTTGATAAATAAAGATGGAAGTGGTTTACAACAAATTTATCAAACAACAGATGGTAGTTACATTACTGAATGCGACTGGAGTAATGATGAGTCTAAAATAGCACTGAAAACCAATAACACAAGTGGTTATAATGCACAAATCTATACGATTGATATGGCAGGAAATATAATTGACACTGTTTTAACAGGAATGCAAGGAGCCGCAGGGGGAATTAATTTTACAATAGATGGAAGCTCGCTGTTGTATACTAGAGATATTTCTGGATATGAATCAAGTAATTATAGGCAACTAAACAGTCATTTATTTTTATATGAATTTGCTACGGCAGAAGTTACTGATTTATCAGAAGGAAAAGCAGATGGAACAAATGATTTAGACCCACGTTTATCACCTAATGAGGCTGAAGTTATCTTTGTGAATACATCCAATGATGGTATTTCTACAAAAACAATTTATAAAGTACCTTTTAGTGAAGGATCTACAACTAGAACAGCATTGTTTGAAAATGCGACAATGCCAGATTGGGAATAAAAGAAAACAAACTATTACTTAGAGAGCGAACGTATAAAAAACGTTCGCTTTTTTCTTGATAAAAGCGTAATAAAACCTAAATTTGCAGGTAACAACAACACAACAAATGAGTAACGAAGTATCTAAACGCTACGCACAACGCGGAGTATCGGCATCTAAAGAAGATGTACACAATGCTATAAAAAATATTGATAAAGGATTATTTCCAAAAGCTTTCTGTAAAATAGTTCCAGATTATTTAACAAATGATGATGATTACTGTTTAATAATGCATGCAGATGGAGCAGGAACAAAATCGTCTTTAGCATACATGTACTGGAAAGAAACAGGAGATATTTCGGTATGGAAAGGCATTGCTCAAGATGCTTTAATCATGAATATTGATGATTTATTGTGTGTGGGGGCTACCGATAACATTATGTTATCTTCTACTATTGGACGTAACAAAAATAATATTCCAGGAGAAGTTTTATCGGCAATTATTAATGGAACAGAAGAGTTAATTAATGAGTTGAAAGAATTCGGAGTTACGATTCATTCAACAGGAGGTGAAACTGCTGACGTTGGTGATTTAGTACGTACTATTATTGTAGATTCTACGGTAACCGCTCGTATGAAGCGTACCGATGTAATTGATAATGCAAATATTAAAGCAGGAGATGTAATTGTTGGTTTAGAGTCATTCGGGCAAGCAACGTATGAAAAAGAATACAACGGAGGTATGGGAAGTAACGGATTAACTTCTGCACGTCACGATGTGTTCCACAATTATTTAGCAGAAAAATATCCAGAAAGTTTTGATGCTTCAGTACCGTCAGATTTAGTGTATTCAGGAAATACAAAATTAACAGATGAAGTAGAAAACTCTCCGATTGACGCTGGTAAACTAGTGTTATCGCCAACAAGAACCTATGCGCCAATTATCAAGGAAATTTTATCGAAATTTTCTTCGGAAGAAGTGCACGGAATGATTCACTGTTCAGGAGGAGCTCAAACAAAAATTTTACATTTTGTAGATAATTTACACATCGTAAAAGATAATATGTTTCCAATTCCACCATTGTTTAAATTGATACAAGAGCAATCAAAAACAGATTGGAAAGAAATGTATCAAGTGTTTAACTGTGGACACAGAATGGAGTTATATGCATCTCCAGAAATAGCAGAAGAGATTATTACTATTTCAAAAACGTTTAACGTAAATGCACAGATTGTTGGTAGAGTTGAAACTTCTGATAAAAAGAAATTAACAATCAAAAGTGAATATGGGACTTTTGAATATTAATACTGCAAGATAAAAAGTAAAATCCTTAGAGAAATCTGAGGATTTTTTATTTCATTTTTTCAAACACAAAATCAATCGAAAACTCATCGTTACTAACTTTAGCTTTCAGCAGATTGTTTCCTTTCCAGTATTGTATCGTTTTAGGGAATTCGTTTAGTTTGTTTTCCGCAGTAAAAGAAGTATCGGTTTGTTGTGTAAAAGCAAATAGTGTCGGGGTCTCATTTACACTTGTAACTTGTAAAAACAAAGAATCGTTTTTAGTAATGATGTGTAAGACCTCTTTAAATACAGTATCGTTTTTTTGTAAGGAAAAACCAATTCCAGAAAAATCATTTTTCCAAAACTCGTAAGTTCTTTTATCAGCTTCGTTATGAATACGTTCCCATTTACCAAACAGCCAAGTAGGTTTTGTGATTTTCTTTTCTTGTTGACAGGAAAAAAGCAGTGTACAAGTAAAAAATAAGATTAAAATTCGCATAACAAAAGCCTTAATGAACTAAAGATATGAATAAAATTCGATAAAAAATCGTAAATTCGCACCCCAAGAAAAGATACTATGCTAGATAAATTACAGATAGTTAAGCAACGTTATGATGAGGTATCAGATTTAATCATCCAACCAGATGTTATTTCTGATCAAAAACGTTATGTGCAATTAAATAAAGAGTATAAAGATTTAGGAAAGGTTGTAAAAAAGGCAAACGAGTACGAAACTTTATTAAATAATATAGAAGAAGCTAAAGAAATCATTGCTGACGGGTCGGATGCAGAAATGGTAGAAATGGCGAAAATGGAAATGGACGAAGCTAAAACTCGTATTCCTGAATTAGAAGATGAGATTAAGTTTTTATTAATTCCAAAAGACCCAGAAGATGCTAAAAACGCGGTAGTTGAATTACGTGCAGGTACGGGTGGAGATGAAGCAAGTATTTTTGCTGGTGATTTATTTAGAATGTACACCAAGTACTGTGAAAGCAAGGGATGGAAAGTATCTACGGTAGATTTTTCTGAAGGAACCAATGGTGGATTTAAGGAGATTCAGTTTGAAGTTTCTGGTGAAGATGTATACGGAACTTTAAAGTTTGAAGCTGGTGTACATCGTGTACAACGTGTACCGCAAACCGAAACCCAAGGACGTGTACATACATCGGCAGCAACATGTATGGTGTTTCCAGAGGCAGAAGAGTTTGATGTAGAAATCAACCCAAAAGATGTGCGTATTGATTATTTCTGTTCGTCAGGACCAGGAGGTCAATCGGTAAACACTACCTATTCAGCAGTACGTTTAACGCATATTCCTACAGGATTAGTGGCGCAATGTCAGGATCAAAAATCACAGCATAAAAACAAAGAAAAAGCATTTAAGGTATTACGTTCTCGTTTATACGATTTAGAGTTAGCTAAAAAGCAAGAGGAAGACGCTGCAAAACGTGGATCGATGGTAACCTCAGGAGATCGTTCCGCGAAAATTAGAACGTATAACTATCCGCAAGGACGTGTAACTGATCACAGAATAGGGTTAACCTTATACGATTTATCAAATATTGTAAATGGAGATATTCAAAAAATTATAGACGAGTTAATGCTTGCGGAAAATACTTCTAAACTAAAAGAATTAGGAGAAACTATTTAGTAAAAAGCGTTACCAATATGGTAACGCTTTTTTTTATAGAAAAGAATTAGAACTATGAATACTTGTAGAGCCAATAAAGAAACCCTACCTTTGTCATAATATTAATGTTCTATCCTTTTTTTAGGAGAAAATCTACAAGTCTCTACACTATTTTTCTGTTATACATCAGTTTTTTAGTCTTCAGTTTCTTTATAAATTTATTTTCAATAGAATTTTTAATCAAAAAAATAATATCATATAAAAATCATAGAACTTATTATGAAGTGCTGTGAAGTTACTTTCATGTTGTAAGATTTAATAATTAAAAACCATATCATATGTTAAGAATAGTAGTAAAAGAAGGCGAAAATATTGATAGAGCTTTGAAACGTTATAAACGAAAATTTAGAGACGTAAAAGTTTTACAAGAATTAAGAGAAAGAAAGCAATATGTAAAACCATCAGTAACAAGAAGAGCTCAAATTCAAAAAGCAGCTTATAAAGAGCAATTATTTAACGAAGAATAATTTTGATACAACACAAAATATAAAACGCAATCCGAAGGGGTTGCGTTTTTTTGTAGAATAGCTTTTAACATTTAATAGTTTTTTTTAGTAGCTAAATAAGCAAAAGATTAAATTTTGGTCATTCCTGCAAAAATTTTGGTTAAAAAAGACATTAACATCTAAATTAATTTTGCCCTTCAAATAATAAATGATTAATTTAAGATGAAAAAAAAGAATACTTCCCAAAAAAATAAAGTATTAACTTACACAATTATAGGCTTATTTATAGTTATAGTTTCTAGTTATGCATTTAGTTCTTCAGAAGTAAAAAAAACAGAATTAGTTTCTCAAAAGTTACCTGTAAAAGTTACAACACCTATATACAAAACTATTACGGAATGGGATGAGTATACAGGACGTTTCGAAGCAAGTAATAAAGTAGAAGTTCGTGCACGTGTAAGTGGTTTTTTAGAGCGTGTAAATTTTAAAGCTGGACAAATTGTAAAAAAGGGACAGACGCTCTTTATTATTGATGACAGACCTTTTAAAATAGCCTTAAATAAAGCTAATGCCAATTTAGCTCAAGCCAAAGCAAATTTAGAAATTGCACAAGACAATTTTAAGCGTGTCGAAGATTTAAAGGAAACAGGTGCAGTATCTATTGAAGAATTCAATCGTAGAAAACAAGCTCTAGAGTATGCTAAAGCTAGTATTCAGGTGTCGGAAACACACGTGGCTGATGCTAAATTAAATTTAGAGTTTACACGTGTTAAAGCTCCAATTTCAGGTTTAGTGAGTAGAGATCGTGTGAACGAAGGAAACCTTATAGATGGAGGTTCTTCAAATTCTACATTATTAACCACTATTGTAGCTACAAGCCCTATTCACTTTTATTTTACAAGCAGCGAGTCTGATTACTTGCGTTATGTACGATTGGCAAATAATGGAGAAAGAAAAGCGGTTCGCACAGACGGACTTCCGGTACATATTAAACTTCAAGATGAAGATGAGTTTTTACACAAAGCAAAAATAGACTTCGTAGATAATCAAATTGATAATAGTACAGGTACAATAGAAAACAGAGCCATTTTACCAAATAAAGACTTACTGTTAGAGCCAGGAATGTTTGGTAAAGCTAGAATAAGTGAAAGCACAGCACATAAAGCGATTATGATACCAGAGGATATTATTGGTACCAACCAGTCACTACGATATGTTTATGTTTTAGGAGAAAACAATATTGTAACCAGTAAAAACATCATTTTAGGACCATTACATTCTAACGGATTTCGTATTGTTAGAGAAGGATTATTAGAAACAGATAAGTTGATAATTAATAATATTCAAAAAATTAGGTCAGGTACAGTAGTTACCCCCGTTGAAACTAATTTAGAAATCCCAAAAAGCTAACTGTAAATCAATAACAAGTTAGTAGTAAAACCATATTAAAAAATAAACTCATTTATAGTTTTATGTCTTTAAATAAGGATATGAAAATCTTAGAGTTATGTTCAAATTTTAACAAAATACAATGAAATTTAGTCACATATTTATCAAAAGACCAATATTTGCTGCAGTACTAAGTGTACTCATACTTATTGTTGGTGGTTTATCCTATTTTTCATTACCCGTTTCACAGTTTCCAGATGTAGCCCCACCAACGGTAGAAGTAGTTGCTATGTACCCTGGTGCGAGTGCCAAGACACTGTCAGAAACTGTAGCAGCGCCTTTAGAAAAAGAAATTAATGGTGTTGAAGGTATGATTTATATGACTTCACAATCATCAGCTGATGGTAGAGTAACAGTACAAATAGCCTTTGAACTGGGTACAGATTTAGATCGCGCCCAAGTACAAGTACAAAACCGAGTTGCTATCGCAGAACCACGTTTACCAGAATCGGTAAGACGTTTAGGAATCACCACAAAGAAAATATCACCAGATATTTTACTGTTGGTTAACTTAATTTCACCTAATGAGACCTATGACCAGATTTATATGGGTAATTACGCTACGTTACAGCTTAAAGATGAGTTGGCACGATTAAAAGGTATTGGTGATATCCAAATTTTTGGAGCGGCAGAATACGCCATGCGTATTTGGTTAGACCCAGATAAAATTGCTAATTTAGATATGACAGCTGGTGAAGTAGTTGCAGCCTTACGTGCTCAAAACGTACAAATAGCTAGTGGTACATTAAACACCTTACCATCAGGCACGCAATCAGCATTCGAGGTAAATATTCAGACGCAAGGAAAACTAATTACACCTGAAGAATTTGAAAATGTGATCGTTAAATCAGCAGAAGATAACAGAATAGTAAAACTTAAAGATGTTGGTCGTGTTGAATTAGGTGCACAAAATTACGCTACAAAAGGCTATTTAGGCAAGAAGCCAGCAATTGCTATGCCTATTTTTCAACAACCAGGAGGTAATGCGTTAGAAACCGCTAGAAGTATTAAAGAAACTATGGAAAGGTTATCCAAAAGCTTTCCAGAAGATTTGGAGTACAAGATAGAATATAACCCCACTGAATTTATTCAAAAATCGGTAGATCAAGTATACAGTACAATTTTAGAAGCCGTAATCCTTGTGATTTTAGTAATTTTATTATTCCTACAATCATGGCGTGCAGCTATTATTCCAATTTTAGCAATTCCGGTATCATTGGTAGGTACATTTGCTATTATGCAAGGTATTGGTTTTTCTCTTAACAATTTAACCTTATTTGGGTTGGTGTTAGCCATTGGTATTGTGGTAGATGATGCAATTGTAGTAGTAGAAAATATGGAACGTTATCTCGAAGAAGGCTATTCACCAAAAGAAGCAGCTTTTAAAACTATGGACGAAGTTGGAGGTGCTTTAATAGCAATTGGATTGGTGTTAATAGCTGTTTTTATTCCTACTGCTTTTTTAGACGGATTTTCAGGTCAGTTTTATAAACAATTTGGAGTAACCATTGCTGTGGCAACAGCTATTTCGGTATTTGTATCGTTAACTTTAAGTCCAGCTATGGCAGCTTTATTAATGCGACACGAAGATAAAATTAAAAAGAAAAATACACCATTGGTATTAAAGCCGTTTGTGTTTTTGGGGAATACCTTCAATCGTTTTATGGATACGATTTCTGAAAAGTATGGTAGTAGTGTTCAAAAATTAATACGTACAAGTACTATGGTTATGCTAATTTATGGTGGATTAATAGCTTTAACAGGATTTGAGTTCAGTCGTGTTTCGCAAGGGTTTGTACCAGCAATGGATCAGCAGTACTTTGTAACGGTAGTACAGTTACCCCCTGGTTCTTCAATAAGTAGAACTGATGAGGTGGTAAAAAACATTTTAGATTTAACATTAGATACTGATGGTGTAAAAACAGCTGTATCTTTTACAGGATTTGATGCACCTTCATTTACCAATTCATCAAATGCAGCAGCTATTTTTATAACATTAGAAGATTTTGATGAAAGAACAAAAAAAGGAATTGATTACCACAATTTATTAAATACATTGCGTGGTAAAGTAGCTGTTGTAGACGATGCGGTTGTATTTATTATTCCACCTCCATCGGTTGCAGGAATAGGTAATGCTGGTGGATTTAGGATGATGCTGCAAGATCGTGCTAACTTGGGTACAGCAGCGTTAATAGAAGCTACAAATAATTTAGCCTTGGCTGCCAATCAAGACTCTGTTTTAAGTAATGTGTTTACTTTTTTTAACGATAAAACACCTCAGTTGTATTTAGATATCGATAGAAACAAAGCGCAACAATTAGGAGTTAATATCAATGAAATATTTCAATCATTGGAAATCTATATGGGGTCTGCATTTGTAAACGATTTTAATTATTTAGGTAGAACCTTTCAAGTAACAGCACAGGCAGATTCACCAAACCGTTTAACACCAGACGATATTACTCGTATTAAAGTACGTAACAATAAAGGAGAAATGGTACCATTAGGAACCATAGCTACACAGAAAGATATTTCTGGTCCAGCTAGAATACCACGTTTTAACTTGTATCCTTCAGCATCTTTAAATGGAGATGTCGCTGCAGGATTCAGTTCAGGTCAGGCATTAGAGCGTATGGAACAATTAGCAAAAGAAATTTTGCCACAGGGAATTTCATATCAATGGACAGAAATGGCCTACCAAGAAAAACAAACGGGTAACACAGCAGGTATCGCTTTTTTATTAGCTGTGGTGTTTGTATTCTTATTATTAGCTGCTCAATTTGAAAGTTTAGTTTTACCATTAGTGGTTATTTTTATTGTGCCTATGGTATTACTGTCGGCAATTGTTGGTATTGATTTAGCAGGATTAGACAACAATATTATGGTACAAATTGGTTTAATTGTATTAGTTGGTTTAGCAAGTAAAAACGCGATTCTTATTGTTGAGTTTGCAAAACAATTAGAAGACCAAGGAACAGATTTAAAAACAGCCGTTATACAAGCATCAAAATTGCGCTTACGTCCTATTTTAATGACAGCAATGGCTTTTATTCTTGGAGTAGTACCATTAGCAATTTCAACCGGTGCTGGTGCAGAATTACGTGTATCTTTAGGTATCGCAGTATTTAGTGGAATGCTAGGAGTTACCATCTTCGGTATTTTTTTAACACCTGTATTTTATTATTTAGGTAGAAAATGGACAACCCCAAAAAAAACAGTATAATAATGAAAAAAATAAACTATATAAATCTTGTCGTGCTAACTATAATACTAACATCTTGTGGTATTACAAAGCGCGATTTTAATGTGCAGTCTGGTGTGAATGTATCTAACTATTTTTTAAAAGATAATGTAAAGGAGGGTATTTTTGTAAGTAAAGAAACTGCTCAAAAATGGTGGACAGAATTTAATGACCCTATTTTAGATACATTAATTAATAAAGTTATGCAGCATAATTTAGATATTAATGTTGCTGTAGCTAATTTTGAAGCATCTCGTGCCTTTTTAAAAAACACAAAATTAGACCGTTTTCCAACGGTAACGTTAAACGGTAATTATACCAGAACACGATTAGGAGAAAATGTTTTTGTACCCGGTGCAAACCCAACGTACAATAACTTTAATGGTAGTTTTGATGCATTTTGGGAAGCCGATGTTTTTGGTCGTGTGTCTAACCGTATTAAAGGCGCTTATGCTAACAGTCAATTAGCTTTAGCAGATATGCAAAGCGTATACATTAGCATGTTTGCAGAAACTGCTAGAAACTATATGGAGTTACGAGGTACACAACACATGTTAGGTATTGCTGAACGTAATTTAAAAGTTCAACAAAATACTTACGATTTAACAGTAAAATTATTAGAAGCTGGTACAAGTAGTAATTTAGATGTTTCAAGAGCATTGGCACAATTAGAGAATACCAGAGCTACAATTCATCCTTTAAAAGCACGTATTGAAGCCTTAAAAAATAGTTTAAATGTGTTAATTGGCGAAATACCAGGAGAGATAGATGATACCTTATTAACAGAACAGCCATTACCAAGCTTACCTGAATCGGTTGCATTAGATGATAATATTAACGAGTTGTTACGTCGCAGACCAGATGTTAGAAGTGCCGAAGCAACCTTGCAAATCCAGATTGCAAAATACAATATCTCGGTAGCTGATTTATATCCTAAAGTACAATTTGGTGGTTCTATTGGGTTTTCGGCAGTAGATTTTTCTAACTTTGCACAAAAAGAGTCTTTTGCATGGAGTATTTTACCTAGTATATCTTGGGAAGCCTTTAATTTAGGTCGTGTAAAACAACGAATTAAAGAAAATGATGCATTAACGCTTGCAGCTTTAAATAAGTACGAAAAAACAGTTTTAAAAGCTCTAGAAGAAACGAAAACTGCATTAACAAATTATGTTAACGAGTTACAGCGACGAGAAAATTTACGTGCGTCATCAGCAGCCAGTGCTAAAGCAGCTACCATAGCTAAACAACGTTACGAGGCAGGTTTAGATAATTTTATAGATTATTTAAGTGCTGAAAATACCATGTTGGTTTCAGAAAATTCATTAGCAACAAGCGAAATTGCAGCAACTACTTATCTAATTGCTATATATAAAACCTTAGGTGGTGGATGGGATATTATAACAGAAGAAGATATAGATTTGAAAATGATGCAATTAAAGCAAAAAGAAACTACAATAAATTAAGTAATGAAATGCAAAACGGAACGACCGATATAGGGTCGTTTCGTTACCAAAAAAGTATTTAATCAACAGAACAATATGTCTAAAACACAAGTTCCTGTTTTTAAAAATAGTAATGATTTATATAAAGCTATTGGTTTTCCTCATAGAAGTCATATACCTAATTTTGATGTTCACGCAATTGATGAGTTAGAGCCTGCTTCTAGTCGATGCATGCCTCCGTATAGACAAGATTTTTTTCAAATAGCTTTGTTAACCTATGTTGGTAATAGCCGATTAAATATTAATACAGATTGGTTAGACTTAGGAAATCACCCTTTGTGGTTCACAGTTCCAGGGCAAGTGGTGTCTTGGATTAGAGATGAAGATATTGCAGGGTATAACATAATGTTTAAAAAGGAGTTTTTAATAAATGGAATACCTAAGTTAACAGATGATTTTCCGTTTTTAAAAATGACTGAAAATCAAGTGTTGATGATGACAGAAGATGAAATGAATTCTTTGCTGTTTGATGTAAAACGTATGGTTTCAGTATTTGAAAACCCACACCCTTATCAAGAAAAAATGTTGGAAGGTATGCTGGTGTCGATACTCTACTATTGTAAGGCTATTTATGAACGACATAAATCTACTCAAAACAATTTATCTAGAGAGCAAATTATTACACAGAAGTTTGAAAATTTGGTAGAAAAAATGTATGTCGATACTAAAAATGTAAGCGATTATGCTAGAGCATTAAATATTACACCAAGTTATTTAACCACTATGATAAAAAAACAAACAGGCAAAAGCGCTAAAGATATTATACAAAACCGTTTATTGTTAGAAAGCAAGAGTTTACTGAAGTTTTCAGATTTAGATATTGCAGAGATTGGCTATCGTTTAAATTTTCAAGAGCCAACGCATTTTACCAGATTTTTTAAAAAATTAAGCGGTACTACACCAAACCGTTTTAGACAAGAGGGCATGTAAATTATTATTTAACCACTTACCAAAAGTTTAAAAATAGAGCTTTTAATTTTAAATGCCTTAGTAAAGAAAGTGGTTATTTTTTAAGTTAATTTATATTTAAATTTGATTATTAAAATTAGAATGTATGAATGTAAAAAGAACAGCAGTAGTTACAGATTCTGGCAATGGGTTAGGAAGAACTTTTGCCAATACTTTACTTAAAAATGAGTACAACGTTATTCTAGCTGCAACCCAAGATAGTTTTGATAACCTGTCTATAGAGACAGATGATTTGCATAAATACAAATTAGTTAGAACAGATTTTACATCTGACGAAAGTGTTTTTGAGTTAAAAAACACAATTATTAATACATTTGGTCATTTAGATTTATTGTTTAACAATGTTGAAAAAGCTAATGGTTTTGGTCAGAAAATAGAACAAATAAATATTGAAGAGGTAAAATCTCTTTATGAGATGAATGTTTTTGCTGTAATGCGTACTGTAAAAATATTAAAATCTTTGTTTGAGAAAAGTGAAGACCCTAGAATTATTAATGTTACAAGCGCTATGGGAGACCTTAATAAAATGTCGGATGAGTCATTTTGTTATTCTAATTATTGTATGACTGCTTATGCTAGTTCAAAAGCAGCCTTAAATATGTATACACATTTACAGAGTAAAGAATTTAGTCCTTCAAGAATAAGTGTAAAAGGTTTTGATCCAATTGCTCTAAAAAATTGTACTCATAATTCAGTTGTAATTTGTAATGACGTTATGGATGAATTACTAGAGCTTATTAGTTATGAAAAAAAGAGTTAAATAAAATTTATACTTTTAAGTAAGTATAAAGTATAAAAGCCTTCGTTTCAAAAAACGAAGGCTTTTATATTCTAAGTTAAATATGATAAATTTAACTTTATATGCACACAAAATAAAGCACTCAGAAATTAAGAGTTTTTACTTTTTTTATTTTTACTTAATATATTTCGAATATGTTCTCCATCCCAATGTTTATCAAAGGTAACAATTCCTCTTTTAAAATCATCTTCCAATAATTGTTCTTGTTGTTCTAGTTCTTTTCTAACTTTAAAAATATAATTTTCATTTCTATTAGGATCTGCTGCTAATCTTTTTAAACTGGCTTCATCATATTTAATAAAGTTCTGTACCTGACGATTTAAGGTGTATTTTCTGAAACCTAATTTATTAAGAGCATCACTTGCTAATGCTAAAGAGGTATCTAATGATTCTCTGTAAATATTATTAACATTTAAATTAAGTAATTCATAAGCATCAAATCTACTTTTAGTTCTAACCATTAACTCAATATGTGGATACTTTCTTTTTACAATTTTTGAAATTGCTTTAGAAACAGAAACTTCATTAGTAGCGCAAATTAAAATTTTAGCCTCAGCTATTCCAGCAGACTCTAATAAATCTTCTCTTGTTGCATCTCCATAATATACTTCAAACCCCATTTTTCGTAGAAAATCAACACGATTAGAATCAAAATCTAAAATAGTTGTTTCTACACCATGTGAACGTAAAAAACGTCCAACAGTACTACCAAACTGGCCAAAGCCTACTAATATGACTTTTTGAGATTTAGCTATATGATCCATAGGTCGTTTAATAAATTCTTTGGTGCCAATTCTTGGAAGAATTAAACGTTCGTTTACTACTGTTAAAATAGGTGTTAAGGACATTGAAACTGCGGTAACCACTAACATTATGTCCATTTGCTCTTGTTCTAAAATATTAAGCTGAAAGGCGAAAGACAATAAAACAAAAGCGAATTCACCAACCTGAGCTAAACTAAAAGTAAGCAGTATATTTTGGTCTATTTTTAAATTAAAAATACGACCTGTAATAAATAAAACCAATGCTTTTATAATAATAATAACGAGCAAAATACCACTAATAGTTAACGGGCTATTCGCAATAACTACAAAGTTAATAGACGCACCAACCGCCATAAAAAAGAGTCCTAGTAAAAGGTTTTTAAATGGTTCTAGTGTGCTTTCTAGCTCGTGTTTAAACTCACTAGTGGATAAAACAACACCACCTAAAAAAGCACCTAATGCAGGGCTTAAACCAACAAATTCCATTAAGTATGAAATTCCAAAAACGATTAAAAAAGCAGAAGCTATTAATAACTCTCTAACGCCAGTTTTAGTTACTTTGCGTAACATTGGTACCACTATAAAACGACCAGCTAAAATAATAATCACAACAGAAAGTATAATTGCCAATGTTTGTAAACCAATAGGTAAACTTTGAATTAAAGTTGATGCTGAATGAGAAGCTTCATTACTTGTGTGTTCCGACGAATTACTTAATAGTGGTAAAGCACCAATCATAAATATTACAATGATGTCTTGAAATAATAGTATGGAAAAGGAGCTAGAGCCAAAAGTAGTATTCATTAGGCCTTTTTCTTTAATGGTCTGCAAAGCTATTGCGGTGGATGATAAAGCAACAGCCATACTAATGGCCAATGCTACTTGCCATTCGTAACCTATAAATGTAAACAATATATAAGTTAAGCCAATTGTTAAAGCGACTTGTATTCCCCCCATACCGAGAATAGTTTTTCGCATATTCCAAAAATTTTTAGGTTCAATTTCTAATCCTATTAAAAATAGCATTACAACTACTCCAAACTCAGCAAAATGTAGAATATCTTCACCTTCTTCACCAATAAAGCCAAGTACATATGGACCAATAAGTACACCAGCTAGTAGATAACCTATAACAGAACTTAACCCTAATCGTTTTGCTATAGAAACGCAAATAATAGCACCAGCAAGAAATACAATAGCTTCAAATAATAAATTTCCAGACATACCTTAGGTTGTTAAAATTTCTAAATCGTTAAGAAAAGAACAATTTGATAATTGCGTTGTATTAAAATCACCTTGTAGTAAATCTATTAATTGTTCGTACTGGTTGGTATAATCCAGTAAATCTTCATCAGATAAATTATGTGTACCCATTACTGCAAATGGAGATAAATAATTCATTCCACATAATTTAGCAGTTTGTTCATATGGTCTTAAAAACTCGTTAATTGTATAGGTATTATAACCCTCGGTACAATATACCTCTCGAGAACCGCCCGTGGTTATAACATTAAAAATAGTTTTGTTATGAAGTACTTTTCCTTCAGGACCATAAGCCCAATTAAACTCTAACACCAAATCTTTCCATTGTTTTAAAATAGCAGGGCTACTGTACCAATATAAAGGGTGATGCCAAATAATAATATCATGTTGGAGTAATAATTCTTGTTCACGCTGTATATTAATATGAAAATTAGGATAGTTTTCGTATAAATCATGAAAAGTTACATGCACTTTATTTTTTAAACGATTAACTAGAGTTGAATTAACTCTCGATTGTTCAAACTTTGGGTGGGCAAAAAGAATAAGTACTTTTTTCATGAGTTTATTTAGTTTTATGTTGGAAAATATGTTTTTTATGATTGTATTTTGATAAAGTTAATAATTTAAAATCATTGTTGTTTATGCTAAAAGCGCAAGAGTAATTTTTTTTAGTAATTATTAAGCTAGTTTATAAATTATAAAAATAAAAGCCACACAGAATGTTTTACATTTGGTGGCTCTTATATTTTTTTATTATGAAAATAAATTTATAACACTGTTATTTAGTGTTTTAGGTTTTTGTTAGTGAATTTTAAAGTCTCCGTTGCTTCTTATGTAGAGAATAGACTCTTTGTTGTTTTTTACAGCTATTGTATGTTTAGTTGCTTTTTTAGAACTAAAGTAGTTCCCTGCTTCAAGCACATTTATAACCTTATTATTTTCTATTTGATGCACTATTTTACCCTTTATTATTATAGCTCTAAAATTCTCGCTTAGGTTTTTAATATTACCTTTAAAACCAGCAGGTAATTTAACTAAAATAGCCTGAAGTTTATTGTTTTTATGTGTTTCCCATAAAAATGCAGTTTTAATATCACTTTTATTTGTAACCCAAGTAATATCGTTTGCATTTAACCATACGAGGTTGTGTTGGTCTACATTTATTGGTCGTTCACCATTATCAAAAGCTTCATCTGTAGGTTTTACTAAATATGGACCTTCTTGAATTTCAATATATGCTAAATTGTCTTCAGCATTGGCAGCAGTAATATGCGTTTCGCCTGCAGGCTGCATCCAAAAAGATCCTGTAGGTAACCATTGTTTTTTTGCGTTTTCATCATCGTTATGCAATAACCCTTTAATAACTACACCTCGATAAGTGACATTATGAATGTGTGGTGGAGATGAAAAACCTTTTTTAAATTTTACTAAAAAACCTGAAGGTTCGTTTTTGGTACGATCACCCCAAAGTTTTCCCGCAGCTGGACTTTTGTCTCCACGTAACGGATTAAGCCAGCTCCATTCTATTTGTTCAGTGGTTACTACTTCGTTTTTAGTCTTTGTGTGATCTATAGTTGAAGTCTGAGCATTGATTTTAACTGTAAACATTAAAAAAAATGAAGCTAAGAGGACAGTTTTAATCATTTTAATATTTTTAGATTTCTGTAAAAACTTCAGATTGTGACAATCTTGATTTAGGAGTTTTATCAGTAGAATTAAAGTCGGATTTTGCCCTGTATCCAATAGAAACAGCAACTAATGAGGTATAACCTTTTTCTCTTAAACCAAATTCTTCATCTAATGCTTTTACATCTATACCTTCCATTGGTGTGGCATCTATACCTAAACTTGCAACACCTAGCAAAAAACTTCCTACGTTAAGGTATACTTGCTTTTCCATCCAATGTTGAAGATCTTTTAAGTCATATTTATGAATATCTGCAAAGGTTTTAACGGCGCCTATAAATCCATTTTTAACATCTTCATTAGGAAATCGTCCATTTTTATCATCTACCTCCGCTATATATTTATAATAATCTTCATCAGCATTAGTCTTTACACAAAATAAAATAACAGCTGAAGCATTAGTTACTTTAGGTTCATTAAAGTGGAAAAAACCTTGAGTGCCTTTTGCAATACGTGCTTTACCCTCTCTAGTTTCAGCGATAATAAAGTGCCAAGGTTGAAGATTAACACTTGAAGGACTCATTTGTAGTAAATGTTTTACTTGCTCCATATTTTCTTTAGAAACTGATTTAGATGGATCAAATTCTTTTGTGGTATATCTCCAATTTAATATGTCTTTTAAATTCATTTTAATTGTTTTTTATTTGTTTAATTCAAACTATCAAAAGTATAGTGTCAAAAGTATTGATAGTTTAAGGTTTTTGCAATAACGGTCAAAAATGATAGTATGTTTTTTATGTTAAAAAACACTGTTAGCTACTATTTTTAATAGCTTTATAGGTAATGTTAAATTTACTATAAAAAGTAAAGTACGAATAAACTCTGTTTGAAGAAGTCGTAAGAATTTTGTTGGCTGCTATTGTTAAGTAGAGAGAAGTTGTTGTTAAAAAGGGAAGAGTATTAGAGTAATTTTACTGGTATTTTATAAAGTTACTATTCTACAGGCTTCAAACTCAATGTCCTTAAAACTATCTTGAGTCCATTCACTCAAACTTTTAAGAATTGGCAGTAAAGCTTCACCTTTTTCAGATAGTGAATATTCAACTCGTGGTGGTATTTCAGCATATTTTTTTCTAATTATGATACCATCTTCCTCAAGCTCTCTTAATTGTTCTGTTAACACTTTTTTTGATATAGTAGGAGTAAATATTAAGAGTTTTCCAAAGCGTAAACTTCCGTTTGCTAATAAGTAAATTAAAATAGGCTTCCACTTATTTCCAATTACGTTCATCGCGTGAACTAACGAACACACATTTGGATTATCAATTACTTTTCTTCCCATTAGTTACCATTTTGTAACCACTATTTAATGTGATTATATTATTTTGGTTTCAAAAATAAACTATTATTAGTTTCTTTGCAATACTAATTTAAAGTTTTATAAAAATGAAAAACATTTTAATCATTAATGGTCATCAATATTATCCATTTGCAGAAGGAAAATTAAATCAATCTTTTATTGAAAAACTATCAGCTCAATTAAAAGAAGCTAACTTAAATATAAAGATTACCGTAACTCAAAATGACTATAATGTAGATGAGGAAGTAGAAAAGTTCCTTTGGGCAGATGTTGTATTTTTACAAACGCCTTTAAACTGGATGGGAATTACTTGGTCGTTTAAAAAATATATGGATGATGTATTCACTGCAGGTATGATGGGGAAACTATCGCAAGGTGATGGTCGTACTTCTGAAGCACCAAAAAAGAATTATGGTTTAGGTGGTTTGTTAAACGGAAAATACATGATGTCAGTAACTGCAAATGCGCCTAAAGAGGCTTTTAACAATCCTGATGAGCCTTTTTTTGCTGGTAAAAGTGAAGAGGACTTGTTATTACCAATGCATCTCAACTTTAAATGGTTTGGTTTAGAACCTTTAAAAACATTTTTTGCTTACGACGTGATGAAAAATCCGGAGATTGAAAGCGACTTTGTAAGATTTGAAAAACATATTATTGAAGAATTACTTCAAAAAATATAATCCATTGAAAGTTTTCACGTTTAATAGAATACAACTAATACACATAAAATGAACAGACCAACACCAAAGCATACAGCACCAAATTTAACTTTTCCAGTATTAGATGGTAACGAATGGCAGATTAACAATCAACAACCAGAAAAATTTACTTTAGTGGTTTTTTACAGAGGTTTGCATTGCCCGTTGTGTAAAAAATATTTACAACAATTAGAAGAGTTATTACCAGAATTTAAAGAAAGAGGTGTTAACGTTGTTGCTGTAAGTATGGACTCTGAGTCTAGAGCACGCTTATCACGTCAAAAATGGGAGCTATCAGAATTAAAATTAGGGTATAACTTAGATTTAGAAACTGCTAAAAACTGGGGGTTATATTTAAGCAAAGGTATAAAAGATGGTGAACCAAACACATTTAGTGAACCAGGACTTTTTTTAATAGACAATAACGATCAAATCTATTATTCTGCTATGAATAGTAATCCTTGGGGAAGACCTTATTTACCTTCATTTGTAAAAGCTGTAGATTATATTGTGTCTTCAGATTATCCTGCAAGAGGCGAAATGTTATAAATTTGTAATATGAAATACACCGAAAAAACCTATTATTTCGATTATAATAGTTCAGTTATTGAAGATGTTATAAAAGACGTTAAGCATTTTACCTCTCAACAAGATATTATAGAGCAATTATATCTAAAGGTTAGAGATGGTTGGCGTTATTTACCTTTTAATATTGGTTTAACTAAAGAGCACTTTAAAGCTAGTAATATAGCAAAAAAGCCAGATGGACATTGCATTGATAAAGCTATTTTATACATTGCTTGTTTACGTGCCTTCAATATTCCAGCAAGATTACATTTAGCCAAAGTATCCAACCATATTGCTACAGAACGCTTAGAAAAAGTGATTGGAACTAATGAATTAGCTCCTCATGGTTTGGTAGATGTATTTTATAATGATAAATGGGTTAAATGTTCGCCTGCGTTTAATAAAGAACTGTGTGCCATTTACAATGTTGATGTTTTAGATTTTAATGGTGTCGAAGATGCAGTGTTGCAAGAATACAATAAAGACGACCATAAATTTATGACCTATATAGAAGATTATGGTCATTTTGATGATGTACCTTTGGAATTTATAAAGGAAACATTTAAATCAAATTATCCTAGTCTCTATGAAAAATTTAGAGATCAGGATCATATCAAAATATAAGAATGATTTGCAATCAGAACTAAGTCAAATACAAGCATTTTTTAACACCGAATACCCTCTGAATCAAGAAGGTTTAAAAGAATTATTCGGTTTATTTAAAGTTGAAAAAGTAGCTAAAGGCGAAATGCTTCTTGCTGCAAATACCACTGAAAATTATTTAAGGTTTCTTAATTCTGGTGTGGTGCGAGAGTATTATGCTACACCAGACAAGGAGACCAACATTAATTTTTATGCTGAACCACAATTTATCACAGACTTAAGTTCGTTTATTAATAATATCTCTACTAACAAAAATCAAGAATGCATAACAGAAGTAGAACTATTATCTGTTGAAAAAAGTGCCTTTAGAAAGCTGTTGGATAATTACGAATGCGGAAAATCGTTTATAGAAATTTCGTTTCAACGATTATTGAAACAAAAAGAACTTTTTGAATATAATCGTATTACTAAAACAGCAGATGAACTATACAAAGAGCTAATTATTTATAGACCTAACTGGCTAGACAATATTCCACAATACCACATTGCATCCTACCTAAATGTTACACCAGAAACTTTAAGTCGTATTCGAAAACGCATTTCTTGATTTGAATCAATGCTTAAGTGTAATACGTTTGTAACCTTTGCAAAAACATTTAAGCATTATGAAAATTCATCACTTTAGAAATGCCACAATGGTTATTGAAGCTAATAGTCATTTTATTTTAATAGATCCTATGTTAGGCTCAAAAGGATCTTTGCCTCCATTTACATTTTTTAGGTTCAAACCTGTTAAAAATCCTATTGTAGAATTACCAGAAATTAGTAAAACCTTTTTAGATAAAATTACGCATTGTGTTATAACGCACAACCATCCAGATCATATTGACAAACCTGCAGAAGATTTCTTAAAAGAGAAGAATATCCCTGTGTTTTGTAGTGTAAAAGATGAAAAAACATTTTCAAAGAAAGGTTTAAACATTGTAAAAACTATTGAATATTGGACTAAATCTGAATTTTTAGATGGTAGTATAGAAGGAATTCCGGCAAAACATGGTTATGGTTTTGTAGCCAAACCAGCAGGTAATGTTATGGGATTTTTTATACAATTACCTAATCAACCATCAATTTATTTAAGTAGCGATACTGTTTATACAGATACAGTAGATAAAGTTTTTAGAAACTATAAACCAGATATTAGCGTAGTTGCAGCAGGGTCGGCTCAGTTTGATATTTTTAAACCTTTATTAATGACTATGGATGATATTTTAAAATTTGCTAAAAATGCACCAGGTAAAGTCATCGCCAATCATATGGAGGCAGTAAATCATTGCCCTACAAGGCGTGAAGAATTGAGAGCAGAAGTGTTAAATTTAGATTTGTCTAAAAAAGTATATGTACCTGATGATGGAGAAACTATAAGTTTTTAAGGTTAGTTATATTAGTTAGTAAATATTTTAAATATGATTTTTTTATAAAACGTTTATTAAAAGAAATATCTTATGTGTAAAAAAATCATGAATTATCTAAAAAAGAAAAACGTAGCTAAAGAAATAGCTACGTTTTTTTAGTTCGTGTCAGTGTTATACTTTATTTCACAATAGTAAGTTCATCTACAATACGTTTAGCACCAGCATACTTATCAATTAACCAAAGTACATATCTAATGTCTACATTAATAGTTCGTTGTAGGTTTTTGTCAAAAATAACATCACCAGCCATCGCTTCAATATTACCATCAAATGCTAGCCCGATTAATTCACCTTTTCCGTTTAATACTGGAGAACCAGAGTTTCCACCGGTAATATCATTATCAGATAAGAAGTTTACAGGTAATTCACCTTTACTGTTAGCATATCTTCCGTAATCTTTTTTCTCATAGATATCTAACATATCTTTAGATAAATCAAACTCGCTATCGTTTGGCTTATATTTTTTAACCATTCCTTTTAACGTTGTGTAGTTGTTAATGCTAGCGTCGTTTCTAGAATCTTTAGGTAAAGCTCTTACTTTTCCGTAAGTTAAACGTAAAGTAGAGTTAGCATCTGGATATTTAATGTTACTTAGACCAGACTTACGTAAACCATCTACTAATAGTCTAAATGATTTTTGATAATCGTTTAATGGTTGTACTAAGTTTTCAGGTTGCTCTCTATACTTATCTAGTAATTGAGAAGATAAGATATATAAAGGATCGTTAGCTAACAATTCTTTATTAGGATATTTTAAGAAAGCCGTAGCACGCTCTTTAGATGTAAAAATACTTAATTCAAAAATAGAATTTACGTAGTCGTTAAAATTATCATCCTTAGCAATTTTAGCTACAATCTCTGGTAATTCGTAATTTGCTTTAGCTGAATATAACTTTAGTTGCTCAGTTAAAATTTCTTTTTCTAAAGGTAAATGATAATTTGTGTAGTTACTTTCTATAAAAGCATTCAATCGAGGCATTAAATTCTTACGAGCAGCTTCATTAGCATTAATATAAGACTCAAATCCTTTACCTATTTGATATGGTAAAACTGCAAATTTACTAGAACGTAATAATAACATTAAGTAGTTATCATGCTTTGCTTTGTTGTTGGTTAAGCTGTAGTAATTGTTTATGTTGGTAACAACATCTCCGTAAGTAGCTTTGTTAGACTTTTTGTTAGCCCATTTGTCAAATTTCTTTTCTACGTTACGTTTAGCCTCGGCAGTTTTATGAGCTGTTAAAGCATCAATCATACCTTGTCTGTTTTTCCAATAGTTGGCAATTCTAGCATATTGAGATGCATACATTAAATTGATAGATGCATCTTTATCCATGTATTTTTTCATTACATCCATGCTGAGTTTAGATCCTTCTACCCAAGCAGGATATGCGTAATTTACGTTTTGTTCGATTCCTTCTGCAGGCATCCAACGGTTTGTTCTACCAGGGTATCCTAAAATCATAGCAAAATCATTTTCTTTTACCCCTTTAATGTTAACAGGTAAGTGATATTTTGCTTTCAATGGCACGTTGTTTTCAGAATACTCTGCAGGGTTTCCTTCTGCATCTGCATATACTCTAAATAAAGAAAAGTCTCCTGTGTGACGTGGCCATTCCCAGTTATCAGTGTCTCCACCGTATTTACCAACTTTATCAGAAGGTGTACCTACTAATCGTACATCTTTATAATCTTCATATACAAAATAGTAATATTCATTACCTTGGAAAAAAGAACGTACAGAAACAGTGTATTTACCACCTTCGTTGTTTTCTTGTTCTATTTTTGCAATTTCTTTGTTAATAGCAGCTTCACGTTCTTTTTCTGTCATAGAATCGTTTACTTTAGATAAAATACGTTTAGAAACGTCATCCATTCTCACAAAGAATCTTACAAAAAGACTTTCTGGTTTAAGCTCGTCTTTTAATGTTTTAGCCCAGTACCCATTTTTAAGGTGATTTTGCTCTTCAGAAGATAATTCTGCAATGGCGTCATAACCACAGTGGTGATTTGTAAGTACTAATCCATTATCAGAAATAATACTAGCTGTACAACCACCGTTAAATTGAACGATAGCGTCTTTGAGACTTTGATTGTTGATACTGTAAATTTCTTCAGCGGTTAGTTGAAGTCCCATTTTTTGCATATCACGTTCGTTCAAACGCTTAATATGCATTAAAAACCACATTCCTTCATTAGCGAACAATGAAGCAGGTAGTAAGATTAAAAAAGCAATTAAAAAAAGACTTGTTTTTTTCATAATATAATTTGAATAATAAAAATTAGGTTGATTTTGTTTTTTAGTTTAGAATATCTTCTTTTAAAAAACATTAAGTTCTTTAATCAATTAAAGAATCAGCTCGTAAAAATACTCAATAATTTATTTTGTATAAGGAAGTAAACGTTAAAAAAATATAAGGATACGCATGTTAATTTTAGCATAATAGATAGCGTAGAAATGAGCTTTATAATAAAAAAATCCCTTACAAAACTAGACTTGTAAGGGATTGTTGTGGAGACGCCGAATATACTTTAGCTTAATTTTTATTTGTTAGTAAATCTTTGTATGTTGTTTAAAAACAGGGGTTTGGTGGCTTTTTTCATACCTTGTTAATAACTTTTTTACTAATAAGATATAAGAAAAAAATCAACGCCTTTATCAACGCGTATTATTTTAAAAATAAAAATTATGAAACAAACATTTTTTTTGAGAAAGCCAAAAGGAGAAAAAGAAACATTAATTCTATTTTCTTGTTATTTTAAAAATGAACAAAAGCAATTTGTTTATTCTACGAGAGAATCTATTCTTCCAAATTATTGGGATTTTGAAAATAAGAAGCCAAAAAATAAAGGGAAGAGTATATCAATAGATCAAAAACGCATAACTAGCATATTAAATAAGTATACAGATGAATTTTATACATTTCAGTCTCGTTGTGAAATGAGTAAAACAGAATTTACTAGTCAATTATTAAAAGAGCACCTAGATACAACCTTTAATAATTTGACATTAAGTCAAACTTCATTCTTTGAAGTTTATGACAAATTTACCGAGGAGAAAATAAAAAGGAAAGAATGGAAATATTCAACAATAAAGCGGTATAAAAATATTAAGAATTTATTACAAGAATTTGAAAAAGTTAAGAAGTACAAACTAACATTTAGTAAAATTAATAATACCTTTTATACTGAGTTTATTGATTTTTGTTATGAGTATAAAGATCACTATACCAACACATTTAATAGAAACTTAGGGCTATTTAAAACATTTATGTTCTGGGCTTTAAAAAAAGAACATACCTACAATAATAAGTTTGTTGATTTTAAGAAACCTAAAAGAGTTTTAACTAGAGAAGAAGCTTTGTCTTTTGAGGATATTAAAATACTCTATAACTTTACTTGTGAAGATGAAAGACTAAATAAAATTAAAGATGTTTTTATTTTTCAGTGTTTAACAGGAATGCGCTATGGGGAATTAAAAAGAGTAAATAAAAGAACAATTAATAATAATGGTTGTGTGATATTAAAGGAAGAAAAGGATAGTTCTAAACCGACTCGTGAAATTCCTTTAGTATCTATTTCACGATCAATATTAGAAAAGTATAATTATGAGTTACCGCTTATTTCTAATCAAAAACAAAATGATTATATCAAAGATATTTTAAAGGAAGCAGGGTTTACTCATGAGGTTGAATACACAAGAACTAAAGGAGTAGAACAACAAGTTTTTATAAAACCATTTTATGAGCGTATTTCTACTCATACTGCTAGAAGAACTTTTATAACCATTATGCGAAATAAAGGAATTGCCGATAAAACGATTATGAGCATTAGTGGTCACAAAGATTTGAAGACTTTTAACATGTATCATCAAGTTGATAACAACGCTAAAATTGATGCTGTTAAATCAGTGTTTGAGAATTTCAATAAAGATATATTGAATCAAGTTAACTAAGTGAAACAAGCAAAGACTTGAGGTAAGACTCTAAAATGACTTAATTAAAGTTTTGTTCAGCTTGAACGAGACAACGTAAATTCTTATATATAAAGGATTGTTTTTTAGTTTATTTAAAACTTTGTTCTAATCCCATCTCCCTAATTTTATCTAACCATTCATAAATCATAGTTTGGTTATATTTTTGATTTCCATTTTCATCTTTTTCTTTTTCCATTGCAATTGCTAACAAAGCATATTCATTTTCTAAAGAAGTACCAAAAACACCTTGATCATCTGTGTTAATAGATACAAATAATTGAGGACAATCTTTTACTTTTTTGAAATTAGTTTCTAAATGTAGGTTAAAGAAATTCTTTATAGGGTGCTTACTGTATTTATTAATAGTTCCGATTAAGTAATTAGATGTCGGGTTACACTCTATACCAATATTAAGTTTCTGTATATGTAGCTGATATTTTTTTTGAACACTTGCTACTAATTTTATATAATTCTCGGAAATTTCAAATTGTTTTATTTCTTTACCTTTCATTTTAATACTAGGATTAAAATGGTATTGTTGATATAAAAACTTAATGGTTTTGTCATTTCTTATATTACCTCTTTTGGGGTAAAAATGATTAATACGGCATCTTTCCCAATAAGTAATGTTGGGAATATCCTCTATATTTATATCTAGATTTTCTAGATATAAATATGGGTCATCACCCCTTAATTTCCATGCATCAAAGTAAACTTCATGTTTAAAGTGGATATTATAAAAAATAGAATTTTTATCAAATGAGCTTTGATAAATTTCTCTAAACAACGAGTCAAATAGTTTTTCTAATTTATATATTTCACTACTATGATTATTAATATTATATTTTCTAACTTTAGCTAGTAACCATGCTATATTATCTAATAGTATTTCTTTAGGTATTAATAATTTTTTACCCTTAAAATCAAAATACTCTTTAACATTTATCCCTAAAGCTAATGCGTGCCCTATTCTGTCACCTTGGTTTAGTTTTAAAAATTTTACAGCCTCATCTATGTATCTTAAACCATCAATTATATCATAGAAATCTTCTCCTACGTGGAATGTAGCATACAACTTATTCTCTATGATGTTTTTTTTCAAATGGTTGTATTTTCCGTTTAGCTTATGGTCTTTTAAATATCTGAATGCTTGTGCAAAAACTTCAGGTCTGGCATTAAACTCAGAAGAAGCAGCATCTATACCTCGAATTAATTTTGCTTTTTTCGAATAGGATTCTCTTAACTGAACTATAGCTCTCGATTGCCTCTTTATATCTTTTCTTGATTTATGATGTCTAGGTAGGACTTCTTGTGCTAATGTGTCTTTTGTGTTTTTTTCTTTAAACTTTATAAAGTGAATGGTATAAAAATGATTTTCTTTTGTCTCTTTATATTTGCCCAAAGCTTTAAGTACTGGGGTATTATAGTTAGTATGTTTTAATGCTTTTTTTTCACTGTTAATTTGATATTTTTTTAGCGCGTTATTTAAGTCCAATACAGAGTCTTTTGGAGCTATTCTAGTTTCAAAAGAAATGATTTTTTGAAATTTACGACTATCATTAATGGCCATTTGTAGCAGAGCAGTTTCATAAATAGTATTATCAGGTATAAAGTATTCTTTTCTATCTTGATAGGTAGAAAAATTAGAAAATCCAACTTTTTTATTTACTTGTATTAGTTCTGATCGAAATTGATTTTTAATAATAATATACGCATGTAATAATTTTTCTATTTCACTGCAAGACTCTTTTTGTGCATATATGTATTTAAAAGCATTATATAGTAATTTTCTTTCACCGTATACAATATAAGAACCTTTAAAGTTATAAGAATGCATATCTTTTGTTATGGCATAATCTGCTATATCATGACTTCCCTTATGGTAAAACTCATATCCGTGTAATTTTTTCTTTTCATTGATTTCACTTTGAATTTGCGATAGTTCAATTAATATTTCAAATGAACTATCACTATTAGAAATAGGAAACAACAATGGTTTGATTTCTGATAGATTGATTTCTTTTTCTTCAAATAATACCTGAAATAAAACTAACCGTATTTTTGATGCTTTATAAATAAGTATATCTATTTCCTTATGTTTATTATTAAATGAATAAGAGACTGTTCCATTTAATTTAATCTCTTTTTTTAACTTGTTAAGTTTTTTTGAATGGCCATTTATAGAATTCATTAATGAAATCCAAGATAATTCAAATATCGGTGCAGATCCTTTTAAGTGAAAATGATTTTCAGCTATACCTTTGCCTAACATATTCTTTAATCTATTGTTAGTAGAAAAAGCTACTGTTCTCCAAGAAAAAAACTCTCTATTTCTTTTAGAGCGATTATCCATGTAAGCAAAGTATGAGCAAGTAAACAAGTCTTCCCCTAAAATAAAAGACAACTCTCTCCAACGAAGTAAGTGTTTATAGGTAATAAAAGGTTCTTTATCTCGTTCTGTTAATACTTGTTTGTTAAAATGTGTTAATAAATTAAAGATTGATTTTTTGCTCTTTTCTTTTTGGTAAACATCCAATAACCAGTCAGAGTTTAACTTGGTGTATAAGTTTTCAATTTCATCAAAACTATAATTGTTAAAAAGAGATAGTCCTTGTTCTAAAAATCTTTTTTTTGAGAATAAATCATTTTCTAAGTTACCATTATACATTTCTTGAATAATAAAATCAGGACATGTATTGTTAAATATAGCTTCTATGGATCTTCTTAAATTATCCATGTCTAATTTATAGATTTTAATTCTTTTTGAATTCCAAAGAGGCCTTCTTCAAAATCTTGATCCATTATATAGCGCCAATTTTGAAGGTTTTCCCTAATAGGACTGTCTTCTTCAAAACTTTTAACTACAGAATTCATAGCTTGTTTAGCTCCTCTTTGAGAAAAATCACCATCTTCATCAAAATACCTTCTATATCTACCTAGAAGATATTTAGCCATACTGATATCTTCTTCTGTATAGTTACTTTTGATAAATTGATTATTGTAAATTTGATTTAAGATAATATCTAACCTCTCTGAGTTTTCATTATTATTCCAATATTTTAGTAGAGGATTATCGATAAAGTTATCGAATTTTATATCTAAAAAGTCGAATTTTTTTGTAATATTATTTAGAGCTTGGGTAAAAAAATTGTTAATGAATAGTTTTAACAAATCAGCAAAGTTTTCTGGAAGAGATACTTTGTACTTTGATTGAACTATTTTTATTTCTTCAATTAAAATAGAAATAAAGTAAGTGTTGAAGAATAGATGATAGTTGTCTAATTTATATTCGCTTAAGTTTTTGAATAGCTCGTTTTCTTTAAGGTTTATACCATCTATTCTATTATAAAATTGACTGGGTTGAATTATACCAATAATAAAGTTAGAAGCATTAAAAGTTGCCCAAGATTGAGAGTTTTTATTTTTAAAGGTAATTATATTTTTGTATAAAATTTCATTAGACTCTCTATACCTGTTGCTATGACCAGTGTTATAAATAAAAGAAGTGATCCAGATAAAATCAGATTCATTATGTATGTCATGAAAAACATCATCAAAATTATTAAAATAAAAATAGTCTCTATTTTTATTATCTGCTAATGATTTTCTAAACAAATTTGTTTTTTCATTAGTAATTGAATTTAGAAAAATAGTGTCGCTTAAACCTATTTCGTTTTTTTCTAAATTTAAAATATTATAATATGTTTCAATGAAGTTTAATTCTTTTAAGGATTGATAGTCAGAGGAGTTTATGTCTTCTTTATATCCATTAAAAACAATGTTTAGGTCGCTTAAGGAAACATTTTTATAATTATTTGTACGAGTAAGTTCCCTATATTTAGTGTTGAGAGGTAGTTTAAGTTTACCGCTATTAACCCAATTTATAAAATATTTATTTATACTAGAAAAAGAATCAGTTTTCAAAGACTCTAAAATACCTTGATTTGTTTTATTTAGAAAATATGATTTATTCGATAACAATAAATTTTTCAAATCTCTATAGGAGTTTTTAGAATCTAAATAAGAACAAACAGCATTTAATTCTCTAAGAGTTCTAGTCATAAAAACTTCTGTGTTAGGTAAGAACAATTTTGTTTTATTATATATTAATTTAGTAATTGCCTTCTGAATACTATTTGTTGATATTTTAGGGTCAGTGTTAATGATTGTTTCTTGATCATAATTTTGTATTGCAGTATTAACGGGAAGTCTTCTTGTTAAAGGAATTAACTTTTCAAGATATCTATTGGCCATGTCTTCAGGTGAGTCTGATAGTATCCCTTTATAGTTTGAAAAAGAAGAATATGTTTTTAATTCAATAGAGTCTTGAAGTTGTTCAATTTTACTAGCAATTAAAATAATTATGTTATTTTGAATTAAAAATTGACGAATATCTTCCAGCATATCAAAAGCTCCAGAAATATTTAAATCAAAATCGTCAATTGTTATTACTAGAGCTCCTTCTATTTTATTTTTTGTGTTATTAATGTTATATAATGCATACAAATATTCATTAACTAAATCTTTAAAATTATTTTTTAAGTTAGTCCCATAAGCTAAATCACTTAATGCTTCAATCGCTTCTTTATCATATACTTCAGATTTTCCATTGTGTACAACTTTGAGATTATTAAATACTTGTTGGAATTTTTTTATTAACTCCCTTTTATGATTATTTCTAATTTTATTTGGGCTGTTTTTTAAATCTATTTGAAATTTTGAAAACATTTTTGAAATTATTATTTCAAAAAGCTTATCATCATTTCGGAATAAAGAAGGATCTATAATATCTAAGCAAGCAAATTCGAAATTGGTTATATTATCAAAATCTTTAAAAAAAGAACTATTATTGGTTTTTAAACTATTAACAAAGGAAATCATTGAAGAACTTTTTCCAGAACCTCTCTCTCCTGTAAAAGCGATTAAATTGTTATAGTCTTCATTGCTAATGCTTTTATTAAGAGTGTTTTGTAGTTTGAAGTTTCGAATAATTTCATCTACACTATTTGCAGCTTGGTTATATACATCTTTAAAGATTGAATTATTAAATTTATCCGTATTTTCAATTTTGATTTTATATTCTTCGCCTTTATTTATTTCTAATGTCATAGTTTATATTTTAATATTAATTTTAAAATAATGTAAGATGTCGTTGCTTTAATTAGGAGTATTTAAAGTTTCTTTAAACGAAAAATCCTTTAAGCCTTCATCTATTAAATCTTTTAAAAGTTTTTTAATTCTATTAATTTGTGAGAGTTCCATATGGTTTTTTAAAGCTGGATGGAACAAAACTCTAAGTCCTTTATTGAAAGAAAAAATACTTTCAGTTATCATAAGGGTCTCTTTATAAGTGTTTTCAGTTATTTGTGTTTGAGGTAATGACAAGACGTTTTTATAATCTACATAAAGACCTTTATTCTTTAGCTCATTAAATAATTGTAGTTTGTATACTCTATCCGTAGCATCTATAATTGGCTCAACTGCTTTTACGAGATCAATAAAATCATTTACTAGATTATTTAACCAGTTAATTTTTGTTTTTAAAAGTTTAGAGGGCTTTTGTTCGTCATATTTTATCATTGATTTTACAATACCAGATCCCATTTCAATTAATTGGATAATTTGGTGTCTTATTTTATGATCAAAGAAAAATTTATGAGTTTCCTTAAGCTTGTAAACGTTATAGCCTTCGGAATGTAATAGTACTAAAATGGATTTGATTACCTCTTCTGAGCTTAAAATTAATAGAGAAGTAGCGGAACTATAAGATTTTCTGTTTTCAGCAATCAGAAGTGCATCTTTTTTTAATTGTAAAGCATTTTTATAAATAAGCTTATCAATGCCTTTCGATTCTTCTGAAGTTAAGTTGGGAAACTTTTTAATCATTTTTCTCTTTTTAGCCTTTTTTCATATTCAATTTTACCCTACATTTTTCTGATACAAATGTTCTTGAAAACCGATAAAGGTATTCCGTATGGTTGGTATGTCTCCTAAACTAGCTTTAGCGTCGGCAATACCTCCGTATTTTAAGATTAACAAATCTCCTAGTTTGGCATCATCGAGTTCATCTACCCCTTCTTTTACATATTGCTGCAATACAAAGTTTAAAAACTGTTGTTGCTCCTTATTATAATTTGAAAACTGAATTTTTGCTTTTTCAGCCCTGTTTAAACGAGGTACTAAATCGCTACTATAGCCAATATAATTTAGTACATCAAACAAATCGCTATCTTCACCATGTACAAGCTTACGTAGGTCTTCTAATTGTTCTGTTGAATAGCCTAAATCATTAAGTTCTTGCAGCAATTTTTTACGAGTAGAAGGTAAGCTCCATATTTTACGTAAATCTTCTTCGTCTTTAAATAGGGAAGGCATATCACCAAATAATTTTTTAATAAAAGCTTCTAAAGATATCGGTGTACCGTTAGGATCCCAAAAAGTAGTTTTTACCATAGAATCTAGCTCTCTTTTTTTTCCGTCAGATAAAACGATGCTAATCATCTTACTTTCTTCGGGTTCACAAATACACGGATCGTTACCACAAACATAACAAGGCTCGTCGGGTTCTTTAAGGCAGATGCAAGGTTTAGAGTTACAAACAGTACAAGGTTTCCCTGGTACTTTAGGTGTAGGTTCAACGGGATCTAGAGGTTCACCATCCCATTCTGGATCTTTAAAATGCTCATGTGCATTTACAAAGTCGTAAATGGTAAAATGCGATTTACCATCAAATAAACGCGTACCACGCCCTACAATTTGTTTAAACTCTATCATAGAGTTTACAGGACGCATGAGTACAATATTTCTCACTTCAGGAGCATCTACTCCTGTACTTAGTTTTTGAGAGGTAGTAAGAATGGTAGGTAGCGTTTTTTCATTGTCTTGAAAATCACGTAAATGTTGTTCTCCAATCTTGCCATCATCAGCGGTAACACGCTCGCAGTAATTGGCGTTTTTAGAGGTTTTATATTGATTGATTAAATCTCTAACGGCTGCAGCATGTATTTGAGTAGCGCAAAACACGATAGTTTTTTGCTGTTGATTAATCATGTTCATGAAGAGTTGTACGCGGTACTCTTCACGAGCTTTTATTTCTATAATTCTATTAAAATCCTGTTCGGTATATTCTCTCGTTGTATCTACATCACCACCAATAACTTCATCATCTTCTGTAAAGGTGTAAGAGTCTATAGTAGTTTGTATTTCCTTTACCTTAAAAGGCGTTAAAAATCCGTCATTAATACCTTCTTTTAAAGAATAGGTGTATACAGGTTTTCCAAAATAATCGTAGGTATCTATATTGATATCTCTTTTAGGAGTAGCAGTGAGTCCTAATTGTACTGCGGGACTAAAATATTCTAAAATAGCACGCCAAGTACTTTCATCTTTTGCACCTCCACGGTGACATTCATCAATAATTATAAAATCGAAAAAATCTTTTGGGTACTGACCAAAATAAGGTGTTTCATCGTCACCCGACATAAACGATTGAAAAATGGTAAAAAACACATTACCATTGGTAGGTACTTTTCCTTTCTTTTTAATATCAGACGGACGAATACGTACCAAAGCATCATCTTCAAAATCTCCAAAAGAGTTAAAGGCTTGGTCTGCTAACAAATTTCTATCGGCTAAAAATAAGATTCTCGGCGCACGTGAAGCATCCCGTTTTAAATTCCATTTGGCATGGAATAACTTCCAGCAGATATGAAAAGCGGTAGCAGTTTTACCTGTACCTGTTGCCATGGTTAATAAAATACGGTCTTTACCTGTAGCTATGGCATCTAAAGCATTTAAAGCAGCGTTGTGTTGGTAATAACGTGGTAAATATTTTCCTTTAAAGCGATGAAAAGGGATGTCGTCAAAACGGGTTTTCCAATCGGCAATTTCAATTTTATAAGGTTCTATAGGAGTAGGGAAGGTCATTTCCCATAACTCATCAGGTGTGGGGTAGTGAGTAACATCACCCTCGGCACCCTCTTGCATGTCTACTCCATAAATTTTTAACCCATTAGTTGCATAGGTAAAACGGATGTTTAAACGTTCGGCATAATCTTTCGCTTGTCCCAAACCATCGGTGTAGTATTTGTTTTTTGTTTTGGCTTCTATTACTGCTAAACGGCGGTTTTTATATTCCAATACATAATCTGCCGATAGCTTACTAGCACGTTTGTTTTTACCAATAATACGCCCCTCAGTAATAGGGAACTCTACACGTATTCTACTACCCGTGATTTCACCCCAACCTGCTTTTTTTAGGGCAGGGTCTATATACTCTAGTCTGGTTTGGGCTTCGTTCATATAGCAATTTCTTTTTGGGTTAGTTCACCTGCAAAGGCTTTTTGTAAAATGGATTTTTTGAGTTCTTCTAAAGAATCTATTTTCTTCAAGTATTGAGACTCAATTATCTCAACTTTATTCTTAATTTCTTCACATACCGTAACGATTTTATTTTGGCTTTTTAAATCTGGTATTGGCATGGTCATTTTTAGTAAGTCATTTTTAACTAAACTTGGACGTCCAGAACCTTTATCCCTTTTAGTAAAATCATAACTAAGGCAAAAGAAGTACAAAAACCTTTTATTCAACCCTTCTAAAGCATGTAAGCCAAAAGCCGTATCAACATTCCAAAATCTTGTTTCTATATACATCGGATTATTAATAGTTCCTTTTCGGCCTATAATAGTAGTGCCTGCTTCACAAATATACTTGTTAGCATATGCCATTACCTTACCAGCACTACCTAAAATTGGATACTTTCCATTAGGTGATTCTACTTCTTTTTGATTTCTTCCGCTTCTAATTTCTAATACCTCTTTCCATGTTTTTTCTTCCCAACCTTCACCAGTTTGGCTAAAAATTTGGTTGAGTTTAGACTGAAACAACTCTTTAGCGTTTTCAATATTTTTTTCAATATTGACCTTAGCTTGGTCTATAGCAGCAAAGGCTTGGTCTAGTATCTCAACGATTTGTTGTTGTTCAGATAAATTAATAAGAGGAAACTCTACATTTTTATAATCTTTATAATAAACGTGAGGAATAGTACTTCCTGTTCTATATTTTTCAAAATCTAAACCTAACAAAAAATACTTAACAAAATCTATATCATACCCAGGTTTAGGAATGATATACTGCATAGTTGCTACAATTGAAGATTTTGCAGGGTGTCTAGATACCCTACCAATTCCTGCCCCATCTTTTATTATGGCTAGATATTCTTCCTCTTGATGAAAAAATGATACATTCTTTGCAAATCCTTTAGCCCCAAATACAGGATAATTACCATCATCATTCTTTATTTTGTTCAATGATATATTGGACGAACCCTTAGTTACTGCATCATCTAAAATTCCATAATCCCATTCTTTATTCATATCATCTCTTTTATTGATTTAAGAATAGAATTAGTTTCGACATCCAAACTTTCCATTTCAGCAAGAATCACTTCAGGCTCGCGTAAGGGAGCTTCTTCTGGAGTATTAGGGTTTTTAACACTAAGGTCAAACGTTTCGGTATCTACCTCAGCTATCTTTACATTCCAAGATTGTTCTGTTTCAGGTTTGCTTTCTTGAAGTTTTACAAATTCAGCTAAATCTTTATCGTTTAACGGATTGGTTTTCCCCATATTTCTACCTGGGTCTAACTGATAATACCAAATATTTTTGGTTGGCTCTCCTTTAGTAAAAAAGAGCGTTACTGTTTTTACACCAGCACCCAAGAACGTACCACTTGGCATGTCTAAAATAGTATGCAGGTTGCAGCTTTCTAATAACAACTTACGTAAACTTATAGAGGCATTGTCGGTATTACTCAACACGGTGTTTTTAATAACGATGGCAGCACGTCCGCCCGCTTTTAAGCTTTTAATAAAGTGCTGCATAAACAAGAAAGCGGTTTCTCCTGTTTTAATATCAAAATTTTGTTGTACTTCTTTACGCTCTTTTCCTCCAAAAGGTGGGTTCGCCAATATAACGTTGTAACGGTCTTTTTCTTGGATGTCGCGTATGTTTTCACCCAAGGTATTGGTATGGATAATATTGGGTGCTTCTATACCGTGTAGTATCATGTTCATAATGCCAATAACGTACGCCAAGTTCTTCTTTTCTTTACCGTAAAAAGTTGACTCTTGTAAGGTTTTCAAGTTATCGGTGTTTTTTTCCATGCGTTCGTACATGTACTCGTAGGCTTCACATAAAAACCCACAAGAACCCGCAGCACCATCGTACACCGTTTCACCCATTTGAGGATTAATCACCTGAATCATGGCTCTAATTAATGGGCGAGGGGTGTAGTATTGTCCACCATTACGACCTGCATTCCCCATGTTTTTAATTTTGGTTTCGTACAGGTGGCTTAGTTCGTGTTTGTCTTTAGAAGTTCTAAACGGAAGCTCATCGGCATACTCTAAAATTTCACGTAGGTTATAGCCCGATTGAATTTTGTTTTTAAGTTCAGAGAAAATTTCTCCAATCTTATATTCAATGGTCTGAGGATGTTCGGCAGTATTTTTAAATTCTGCTAAGTAAGGAAACAATTCACCGTCCACAAACTGTACTAAATCTTTACCTGTTAAAGCTACATGATGGTCTAGTTTACCATCAGCATCTTTAGGCATTGCCCAATTACTCCAACGATATTCTTCTTTTAAAATAAAGGTGTAGTCTTTGTCTTCTAAGGCGGCTTCATCAGCTTTATCTTGCTCTAGTTCATCTAAATAACGTAAGAACATCACCCAAGAGGTTTGCCCAATATAATCTAATTCACTATCTGCTCCTGAGTCTTTGTAAAGGAGGTCGTCTATATTTTTAAAAGTTTGTTCGAAACTCATTTATTTGTATTACTTTATGTATGGGTACAAGCAAATTTATTAAATCTTGAATGTACTAAAATGTATGCAAATATAATTATGGATTTCCATAATTATATAATTGTAGATTAGTAAAAGGACACAGGGAAAGAAAGAGCGAAATAGTTGTATTCTTAGTATTCAAGAATAAAGGTTTTTTTTCTTCCTCTTTCTAATTCTGTTTCGGTAATTTTTGTAATTCTATTATTAGAATCGTATTCAATACCGTAATCATATTCGGAAACTCCTATTCTTTTAGCTTTTTTTACAATTCTTTTACTTACAACATTGTTTTTTGAAGGAATTAAATGTAAGGTTACTATTTTCATAGGCTTATCTAAAATAGAATTAACAAAATGTTTATCTCCATAAAAACCTTTCATAATAGAATAGTTAATGTTAGTAGTGTTATCGTATGTGAACTTCACTAAATATTGTTCTTTCTTGTTTTTTATATTAGAATGGTAGGATACTATGTTTCCATTTTCAAATGTAAACTCATCAATACGATCTCTACTCCTTATTTTTGATTTTTCTTCTGTTATTTTTAAGATATTGTTTTTCATCTCAAAGATTTCTTTGGTGAAATAATCTCCATTGTATCCAGTATGTTTAGTAATTTTAGTAATGAAGAAATCATTATCATTATTCTTTAGATACTCAAACTTAGCTTCTCGTAGTATTTTGTTGTCAACTTTACTTATTATACTAGTTATATAACCTTTTTCGTCATAAGAGAAGCTTTCAGAATACTTACTTTTATCGTTTACATTTATATAATACAATGAAGAAAGAGTGCCTTTGTTGTTATACTCAAAAAATGTAGTGCTATAACCAATGTCTATTGATTTTAATTTACCGTTTTCAAATCCGTAATTAGTCGTGGAGTGAGGGAGGATTTGTTTAATTTTTTTAAATTTTACATTGGAATTTTCTTGACAATATATTTTGCCAAAAGCTAAAAAAATAATTATTAATGGTAATTGTTTAAACATAAATGTTGTTTTTAATGGTTATGGTATATGAAAATTTGTGTTTATATTGAAGTGATTTAATATTAAGTACCCCTTAGCTTTACCTCAGTTTTTTGTTGGCATTTCTTCTTTCAATTTCTTGATTTACAGGGTTTATTTTAAATTTTGTCAAAAGCATATTCAGCTTGTTCTCTCATTACTGTATTACTTTTTTTCATTTTGTGAATAATTACAATCCAATTCCAAGTGTTATAAGGTTTTTCGTTTATGTTTATCCCATTTACTCCATCCTCTATTTTCAAACAAACTTTATAATTAGGTTCGTTTTTTCTTCTTAGAGAATTGTATTTTTTGTTAGCAAGATGACTTAATAATCTTTTTTTAGTATTATAAGAGTGACCTCTGTATATTGCTTTATGTTTTTTATATTCAAAAAGACATTTGTTATTCCCGAAAACATAATCTGTTAAAATCACATAAAAACTTGAACCTATAATTATTCTGTCTAAATGTAGCTCGTTATTTATTTCAATAATTTGAATTTCATTATTAGGAGTCAAATAGTCAACCTCCTTGAAGTATTCAATTAAATCTTTCTTTATAAAATTAATTATTTCGGATAATTGAGAAGTGTATTTTGAAATTTGTTCTTTCAAACTGAAATATTATAACTTATTATTATGATGTTTGTGTTATATCAGAAAAGTCGATATAAATCTTATCATTATATTCCATTTCGTCAATTTCGATTTCAATCATATTGTCTAAAAACCCTAAAACAGTCCAATATAAATTATAATTATTTATACCTTCTCTTTCAAAGTATACTTTATCCCCAATCTTGATATTACTTGAATTATATTTACTCATATTTTTTTTCTTAAATGAATGCCAAGTCTCGTATAAGAATAGTAGCGGATTTTTATTCACTAACTTTTCGGTTAAACAAAGACCTTTTTTTATTATTACATATTTTTGTTTTAGCGAATAAACCGCTATTATTTTTATACATTGTTCTTTATAGTGCTTGTTCCTTCCAATGGTAGCCAATCATTCGGAATTAATTTCAAACCATCTCTCCAAATTTCTGTAACTGAATTTCTAAATCTGTCATTATTAAGATAAGCATGGTCTGTAATTATAACTTGTAAATTTGGTATCAATGATTCTACCACATTAAACATAAAATCAAACATCTTATTTACAGCTATTTCATCTGCACTTACTTCAACAACATTGTCGCTCTTTTCTGGTGGATAGTAAACTTGAGTTGGTTGGTCAATAATTATAAAATTTGGAACAGGTCTGTCGTTTTGAATAAAATGTTTATGAAGAGCAAATACAATAAGCAAGTGATATGCAACCCAATTAGCACCACTACCAATTTGTGGCAAAGCAATAGGCTTATTTTCAGAATCAATGAACATCGTTAATCTATTTATATCAAACCTAATTGGATCATCCTCATATTCTACATCTAAATCTTCTACCCATTTGCTCATTTGAAGGTTTATTTTATTTAATATCGACAATAACATTTCTTTTTCGTTATCGCTATCAACTTCTTTTTCTAGATTAGTAATTCTTGTTTTTAAATTTTCAATTTTTGAATCAATACTTTCAGTTTCTTGTTCGACAACAATACTTTCTAAAAACAAACTTACTCGACCAATTATTTTCCCTCTTCGTAAATTCAAATCTCTTACGGTTCTTGCTTTTTCATTTTGAATATAAAGCGCAGAAATACTCTTTTCAATTTTTCTTAATTCTGTTTCTACGGAATGATATTGCGATTCTACGGAATCGATATAAGATTGTATTCTTGGGCTTTCAGCTTTGGTAAACCTTAGGTCTTCTCTAATATTTGCTAAGGACTTATTTATGTTATCTATTGAAGGTATTGGGTTATTCAACTCATTTTCACATAATGGACATAATGATTTATCTTTACTAGTGTCCTTATATAAATTAATTGATTCAAGTCGTACTTCTTGTTGTTTTGCTTCTGAGGTATAACCAAAAGAGTTTTTTAGATAATCTGTTGCTGCTTTTTTATTGTCAGATATTTTACTTAACTCAATTTTTAGTTCACTTCTTTTATCTATAAGTTCTTTTAGTGCAGAGTTTTCCGCTTTAACTTCTAATGGCTGATATTCCCACTTTGATACATATTCCAAAAATGAATAAGCATCTTTTTGGTTTTTAGGGTTGACTGACTTTTCTAATATGCCAATTTCTTTTGCCTCATCAATAAGAGAAAAGGCTTGACTAATCCCTTCCGCTTTTATTTTCTCAGATTCTCGTTTTTCTCTTAATAACCTATTTAATAGTTTTTTAAGTTGTGTTATTTCGCTTTCTATAGCTAGAGAATTTTCATTTACTGCTCCTAAAAAATATGGAAGAGTATCTTTTATGGATTGAGAAACAAACTCTTTATTTTGATTGTAAAATAGTTGATAAGGGTCAGCAACCAAATATTGAGGTTGGTAACAATAAAAACGTGAATGCTTAAAATTAGCTTTTAATGGTTCTCTAGTTAATGAATCTGGAACGTGAACATTTTCTGAAACACCAATTTTTCTAGTCAAAAATTCTTTTAGAGAGTCAATGTTTAAATTAGAATTTAACTCTTCTAATTCAGGTAAGTTTTTTCCTGAATTCCTTATTAAACAAACTGTTGATGATGCTTGAATACCTTTTATATTTGGGTTTTCACGTGCAATAAAAGCTGTCTCAGAATCTTTAAATCTAACTAGAATACTAAAATATGATACAGTATCTCGTATTATTCCTTCTGGAATATCACAACCACTTGAAGCTAGGCAATAATTGATTATTTCAATCAATGCAGATTTACCCGATTTTGATTCTCCAGTTATTATGTTGACTTTACCAATTTCAAATTGTAAAACTCGTTTTTCTCCACTATGACTATATAGTATGATTTTTTGTATTTGCATATTTATGGCGTGATTCTTAAAAATGAATAAATTGACTTAACATCACTAGTTGAAGATAGCCACTTTCCCAGCATTTCTGCTTTTTTTAATATTTCATTATATTCTTGATAATCGTCTTTATTTATTTTTTTTACTCTTTCATCACTTGTAATGATTTCTGCATTATCATTGAATTCTATTTTATTATGAGCTAAAAGAAAAGACAAAGCCTCTTTGGTATATTTAACCATACTTCTTGTGCGTTTTGAAAAATCAAAAAATAAATCATCATTTTTCTCAACCCAAACGAAGAAATAGGTTCTTACTGACCTTGGCATACGTTCTCTAGTTGCTTTGTGCAAAACTATTGGCAAAATTATAAATGCATAAGCATAAGGGAATTTTGAATTCGTATGTTTATTGTATTCTTTAGCACAAACTCTAATTATTTCTCCGCAAAAAGCAGGATTAAAAAGATTTGCAACTATAGTGTTTCGCTCTGTCCAACTTATGTTCATATTTTATCTTTAAAGTTTGGATGCCAACCTATTTTTTTAGAGTCAGCAAGTATTTGGTAACTTCCTCTAGTTAAATAATCTTGATTAAATTTTTCTCTTATTTTAATTTGAGGACAAGTTTTTGCGAACTGTTCCAAATAGAAATCTTTTCCTAATTCCGTTAGTTCATCCAAGGATTTATCTTCTGCTTGGTCACTCATAATGTCGAATATGTTTTTCCAATAATCGTGTAATTTTAAATCATATTCTTCTTCTTCATCTGGATTTAACAGGTGTAGTCGTAACCATTTTGAGCGCTGTTCAAACGCTCTTCTAAAATCACTTATTGCAAGTTTTAAAGTTTTTGAATTAGCTTTTATTTTAATTAGCTCTAGTTGTTTTAAAAAGTTTCTTTCTTTTAAGTTTTCAACGTCCTCATCAGTTATTTCCAACTGAACAGGAAAGTGATTAGGAAGATTGTCTGCTTGAAAAGAATCACTGATATTAGCTATTTTAAGTTGTAATTCGCTCGAACTGATAAAATCAATTTGAGATGTCAAATTGTCTATAGATTTTCGAAACCACCAACCTTCTAAAATTTCAAGAAACGCATCTATCGTATTTGGGTAAGTAGAAAAAATCAACTCTTTTTTTATTTTATCATTGATTTCAGTTATCCCAATTGAATTATCTAAAATTCGAATACGCTTAATTAGATTCTTTTTGTTTTCTATGGATAAATTTTGATAAGCTAAGTAAGCTTTTTCATTAGTCTTATTGGTGGATTCAATTGCTATTTTGTCTAGAATAGTAATTATTTCTACAACCTCACTATCTAAAGTTATGTTTTTTTTGAACTTATGAAGTACACTAGAATTTGGAATTTCTTCTGTTGTTATTAGGTTGAAAATTGTTGAGTCCAAATCTATTGTTCCATTATTTATATACTCTGACCATATTCGAATAGTTTTCCAGAAATCTACACTTGAGTCTGTAAGATTTGCTTTATTCTTAATATGTAATTTTGTTTGTAAAAGTTGCAAAGTGTTAATGTCTTCAATTTCAATATCGTCTAAGTTTTCAATTCTGACTTTCGGATTGTCGAGTTCTTTTGATTGATTTAATAGAACTAATAAAGCGTATTTTATTTGATAGAAGTAACCTAAAGACGGTTCTTTAGCAGAAAAGTCAGTAATTGTTGTTGTCATAAATCTAAATTTCGTTCATTTAATTAAGTTTTTTCTGCATTGTATAAAACTTGTTATATACAAACAAATAGCTTGTATATCTAGTTTATATTTCTGGATAAGAGAAGTTTTACCTTGACATAACCTTTTTAATTATTACTTACTTAGTATATTCTTACAGAAAAGAAAAAAACAAGACTATTACTTTATCATCAATACTTGATTTGATACATGTTTTAGAGTCTAGCAATTTTGTATATCAATAAAAGAAGTTAAACATAGCAAGTTAACTGCCATAAATATAAAAATATAATTCTATTTTTATATAAATATGAAATAAAAAAGCTTTCCTTTTGATAGTAAGAAAAGCTAGATGTCTTTAGAAGTCTAAATTACTTCCTAAGTTTTTTAAGAATTCATGAATACCTTGTCTTAAAATTTTAGGAACATTTGAAATTGGCTTTTGATCCGGGAACTTTTCAAGTTCAGAGATTGGAATTAACGTGAAATATAAGTTGTCATTTGCTCTTTCCCATTGGGCAAAAACATATTCAATACCAGGATTAATAACGATTTGTTCTTTAAAGGTTATTGTTCCCGCATATAACGGACTGTCAGGGTGAAATTTTTCTTTATTTATAATAAGTTTAAGTTTTAATTCATTGGTTTCAGAATTAAAATAAGTTTTAGGGTTAGATACTTCTTTAGGGACGATAATTTCATCTTTTATTTTCAATAATTTAGGGTTGTAATCATAGCCTTCAATCCAGCCTCTAAAATCTTTCTTTAGAATTAATAGGTTATAGTTTTCTAAAGTTTCTAAAGCTCTAATGAATTTTATGTAAAGGTTTTGTCCTAGTATATTTCCATAGTGTTTTTTTAAGGTGTAAAAGTTCATTTCTAAACAGTTCTTTAAAACACCCTTTTCAAAATTAGATAGTTTTTTCCAGTTTTTATTCTCAATAGCTTCATCCAACTTCTTTATTAATTCGTTGCGCTTTCTTTCTTGTTCTAAATGAAATTGCTGTTTTTGAACTTCTTTACAATGATTGCATTTAAAAGACTGATAATAGCGACTGTGGAATTCTCTTATAGTTTGATTAAAACTAGATTGACTTTTTGCTTCATGCTTTTCAAATGAATGGCAATGATCACAAAATAGATAAAAAGTTAAAGTACTGTAAGTAGCTGTTGTTTTAGTTAATTCGGATTGAGAAATAGCATACTTTTTTTTAATTGCTTTAGGAGCATTTACAAACTCAGTTTCGTTAAGTTTCCAATATTGTTGAAGAATTTCTTTTTCTAAGTCAGTACAGTTTTCTGATAACTGTAATTGAACGTTGGCGATTTGTTTGTTTTGATTTTCCATGATATAAAATGAATAAAAAAGCGTGGAACTGGATCTTATCGGTCTTAGGGGTCTCGCCAGAAACCTTTCCTCCAAATAAGAACAGCCCACGCAAAACGTGGGCGTCTTAACTTTGATATTGGAGGAATTAATAACCTGGCGAGTTTCTAAAACCAAATCAAAAGCTAAACGCTTTATAAATTAATATGTCTTTTTACATCTGTAAATCTCTTGCAAGATACTACAGATATTTTAAATGTTATGTTGTTTTTATATAGTTTTCTAAGGCTTTGTTGATGATGTTTTTAATGCTTTCGTCTTCGTTTAAGGCTTGTTGTTTAATCTTTTTAAGTAGGTTTTTATCTAGGTAAAAAGAAAACTGAACTTCTTCATTTTCTTTAGCAGGAATAGGAACTACCTTTTGAATCATTTTCGCTTGATTATTAGCCTTAGCTTTATTGATTAGATCGTTGAAATTTTGTTTTTCCATAATGCTAGAATTGTAGTTTTATATAAATGTGGATGTATAGAATTATATGAGTTTTGTTAGCACTTCTTTTGTTAGGTTGTCTAATTGCTTTTGAGCATTTTTATCATTCTGAACACCACCAACCAAAACTGAACGAGTAAAAGCAACTAAGTCAGATATGTGAGTTTTGGCAATAGGAATATTGTATTCTTCTAGTCCAATCAAAATATCTAAGGTTAAAGTGGTGTTAGCTTTTATCATGTTGAAAACAATTAATGTTTTATCAGCTTTATTTTCGTTTTCAATGAGCTCAATAGTACTTTTAATGGCTAACAGATCTAACACACCAGCTTTTGTAGGTATGATGATTAAATCAGCTAATTGAATAAGCTCAGGTAATTGACTGGATAGGTAAGGAGGAGTGTCGATAAAAACGAAATCATACTCCAGATTTTGAATTTCATTAATCTTCCCTTTATAAGGAATAATGTCAAAACCAGAAGCTAATTCTTTAACTTGAGATAAACTACCTTGTAAATCTAAATCAAGAATAGCTACTGAAGCGTTTTCAGATATGTTTTGAGCTAGGTTAAAAGTAAGTGTCGATTTACCTACACCACCTTTTTGATGTGTGATTAAAATAATTTTTCCCATATTAATCGTTATTTTTCCATTGTTGATATTGTTTGAGTGCTTCAGGGTTCTTTTTGAAAAATTCTTGGATATGATTCGTTATTTCTTCACGCCCTTTTATATAGTTAGTTTCCTCTACATTTTTAAATTTTTGATATTGATAGAAATTTATTGAAATACTCAAAAGACAGATAATGAAAAACGAGCTGAATAAAACTATCATCCACTTTGGAACAATGATGGTTTTATTCAGTTTGTTTTGAAGTGTACGAATTTGATTTTGTTGTTCTTTTAAGTTAGAAGTTAGTTCACTGTTAAACTCTTTAAAAACTGATTGAATTTGAGAAGTGTCAACAGTAAGTTTGTGATTTTTAATTTTATCAGTGTCTTTACTTAATTGATTTACTGCTTTTTGAAAACTTTCAATTTCCTCGATGAGTAAAGCAGTTATTTCTTCGATTTTAGCCATAATTATTTTGTTATAGAGATTTGTTTAAGAGTAGCTTTTGTAATTTCTAAGAATTTACTTTTGAGTTTGTTTATAGATAAACTTCTATGTACTTCGCTACCTTTTAGATTGATGTTGTTAAGTTGATATCGGAATCCTTGAAGTTGATTAGATTTATTTATTACAGGTTTAACCTGGATGTTAAATTGTTTCATTTGATTGATATACTGCTGATAACTCTCAGGATGGAAAAGCTTAAATGAAAGCTCATGCTTTTCTTTGATATATTTTCTAATTTCTTTTAAGTTCTCTAATTTCTGTTCTTTGACCTGCTTAACAGTTTGTAATTCTAGTTTTTTTGCGACTTTTTCTGCTGTTTTTTGTGAACGTTTTCCAATAAAATTGTCTTTGTAAGCAGTTCCATTAAAATCGATTCGATTCACATATAAATGAATATGTTTATGATTTTTGTCGTTGTGAACAAATGCGATTGCTTGATGATTTTCTAATTTTAAGTCCTTAACAAATTCTGATGTTATTTTATTAAGATCTTTTAAGTCTAGTTTTTTACCATCTTCAATAGTCGGACTAATAACAAAACTGAAAGTATTACGTTCGCATTTATCATTCATCGATTGAATGATTTTAAACTCTTCAGTAATTTCTTTAGGAGTTTCTCCAGCTAGACTTTGCTTGTAAACTATCTCAGCATCTTTTTCTTGATTCCAACCATATTCAATGGAAGCTTTTGTATGTGATATTGCTTTTCCTTTACCAATCATTTTTTAAAATTTTTAAGATGATTTTTTATTTCATCAGCAGTTTGATACACATTTTTGTATAAATCAGGATGCCTCTTTTTGATTAAATTCCCAATAGATTTAAAGTTATTATGATACTGAACAAGCATTTTGTAAAGAGAAATTTGTTCATCTGTTAATCGTTCAGAAATTACTTTTTCATTTGCAGATTTTCTACAAAACTCACTTAGAGTTAAACCAGCTCTTTTAGCTTTTACTTTTAAAAGCTTTTTTTCGTAAAGAGTACATCTAAATTCAATTTTATGATTTTTCATAATGTTGCTCAACTTTTGCGACCATAGGGAGAAAAAGCGAGATTTGTCCTGACAAGGACACATCTCGAAATACTAACTAATCTTCTTTTTGTAGTTAATTAAATAATCATTTAAATCGTTGTGATTTTTATAGTGAATTCTACAGTCAATTAGCTCTTTAGATACTTTTTCTTGAAGGTGTTTTAGAGCTTTGTTTCCAGCTTCATCATTATCAAAAAAACATTTGGTTTTGGAATAATCTTTAATTAGTTCAGGAATCTTTTGAATAAGAGAAGTAGAATTCAAAATGATAAAATTTTCATTCGGAATTATTTTTTTTAAAGTCAAATAAGAAAGAAAATCAGACCAAGATTCAAATAAGGATATGACATCAGAATTATTATTTATGGTTGTAATACTTTTTTTACCTAAGCATCCTTTAAAGAATTTGTTTCTAATTTCTAGTCCTCCAAAATCATTCATAAATCCAATTCCATAATATTCTTTTTCAGAATCAAAAGAGTAGTGGACTTGAAATAAAAAATGCTTAGCATATTCAATATTTATTTTCCTTGATTTCAAATACTCTATCAAAAAAGAGTTAGTTAATTCTTCTACTTTTTTAATAGAGTATTTAGGCTTGATTTTAACTTCTTGTAAGTTTTTATGCTGGTGAAAAGAAAAAGTATTATTACTTAACAGATTTAAAGAATCTTTTAGGGAACAATTATTGTACTTCATTATAAAATCAATTATTGTTCCTCCTAATCCTTCCCCGAAATCATACCAAATATTTTTAACAGTATCTACTTTAAATGAGGGTGAATTTTCACTCCTAAATGGAGAGCAAAACCAAACTGCATTAATGTTTGTTTTCTTGGGAATAAAGCCATTGTTTTTTAGATAGGAAACAAGGTCTATTTCTTTTGCTTTTTTACAGTTCATGATTAAGTTTTTTATACACTATATTTTTTTTATAAAATGATGAAACGATGCGGGAACGTTCTGTGTCCCTCTGTTTATAGGTTCTGTAGCTTGTCATCATTTTGTCATCGTTTCATCACTTTTGATTTTATTTTGTCATCACTTTTGAAAATGATGACAAAGTGATGACAAAACGATGACAGCCTGTACCCTTTGTCTTTACTGACTTATAGATGAATAAAAGTTAGTCTGTCATCGTTTCATCAAAATTTTTCTGTAAAAAATCTTTTTTTACAGAAAAGTACCTTCCTTTTGATTCTGTTAAAACAATTTCACCGTCACTTAAAATTGTAAATTTTCGATATTGAAGTGAGTTTTTTTGATTGGTTAATTTCCAGTCTTTTTTTAGTAAGGATCTTAATTGAGTTTGATCAGTTTTCACTCTCGTTTTATTTAACCCATTTAATAAATCCATTGGAACAAATTCAACAGAATCTAAGTCGTGTTTTTCGATTACACTGATTAGTAGTTGAGCCAACTCTTTTTCAACTCTGTTTCTATTATTATTCACAAGTTTTTTTAGAGCAGGAGTGTATATTTGTTTTGCAGTAAACCACATTCTAGTTTTTCTTTCACTGGCAAATTTTCGTTTTAAAGTGAAATCTAGAAAAGCGGGAATTTCATCTATTAATTTGTCTATAAAATTAACGTCTTCAGTTTTTATTTTTGGAACTTTAATTACCCAAAATCGAATTTCGTCTGCATCAATTTTAATAAAGGAGTCTTCTTTGTTGCTACACATGATAAACTTTCCAAAAAAATCTACTTCAAACCTCTCTTTTCCTTTAGCTTCTATTTTGTTTTTATTTGAAGTTGAGAGGTATTTAATTTTTTCGGTGATTTCTTCTTTTTGAAAAAAGGCTTCGTCTAAACCTAATATTAATTTATTGCCCCAGTCTAAATTGAAGTTGCTGTTTAAAGAATGACTATCGAGATAACTCATATTATGACCAAAGACTTCTTTTAAGTATTTTAAGAATGAGCTTTTACCTGTTGAACGCTCTTTGCTTACAAGGCATAATACAGGAAGTGTTTGTGTTGGGTTTTCATATAATAGTTTAAAATAGTCAAGTCCAAGATCTAATTGTTTACCAAATATGTGTTTGAAAAAAGTTATCGTATTATTAAAACTTCCTGTCTTTGGTAGATGTTTTAAAGGGGAGTATGTATTGTAAAAACCATGTATTGTCTTTGAAAAATTAATGTGATTAGGGAAGCATATGCTTCCATCGTATTTAGGGATTTTGGTTAAATAATTCCTGTTATAATCTTGAATAATGGTATTTCTATCCCATTTAATGAGGATCTCATTGAATTGATTATTAATCGTTGGTACTTGAACAATTTTAAAATAAGACGTACCAATTCTTAAGTATGGTATTTCTTCCATAATTTGTTTAAGAATTAACCGTATATTTGTCTTATACGGTAGTTAATACTGTTTTAGAAAATATTTAAAGCGTAATGGATGAGAGCCATTACGCTTTTCTTTTGTATTTGAAGTTTTTCAATGTTTGATCTTCATTGAAAATTTGGTAGTGGTGGATTAGTTTTTTACGAGGACCAAATTCTTGAGCTTCTATAAAACCAGAAGTAACGTAATTTCGAATACTTTGATAGTCGACGTGTAGTAAATCTGCAACTTGATGATAGGTGTAGTATTTGTTAGTGTAGTCTTCTTTAGGAGCATTTTTAATATCTAAAACAATTTTCTTTAGTTCAGATAATTGATTATAAATGTGCTTGAAAGGATCTCTGTATGTATTGTCCATAATTGCTGTTTTTATATTTTATTAGTGCAATCATAGACATTGTTGTATACAGTTTAGTAAAACTGTATAAACTGTTTTTTACTTATTACTATTGATTTTATCTAAGAACTGTAATTTTTCAAAATATATCGCTGAATCATCATCTAAAAAAAGTTCTTCTTTGGTGTATAGTTTTATAATCTGAGTTGCATGATTGTAGTCAAAATTAACGTTTAAACTCTCCTCAAATAAATTATGAACTTCTTTGTACTCTTTAAATTTAATTAGTTTAAGAGAAATTAATTTACAAATTAGGACTGGGATATATTTCTTTTTGTGAGTACTTCTATTATGTACCCAGTTATAGTTTTCATTAATAATGTTATGTTCTTTTAGAAGTTTTTGACATTTATTAAATGAGTCTTTATTCTTAAAATAAGAGTGGATTTTGAGATTTGAATTAGATTTTAAGTTAAATTCAGTCTTAATTATTTTTCTTATCATCCAAATACAAAATATCATACTTAAAATGATAAACGAAAGACATGTATAATTAAAAAAGTCGTTTTTATGATTTAAATCCCATAATTGTTTAATAAACACAAAAGGAGCAATAAAAAAAGCAATAACAAATGTGAGTTTTATTCTATCAGAATTAGGGTTCCAGTTAAGATCTTCGTTTATTATATAATTGAGTATATATGGTGCGTACTTTTTAGTAACAATATGCGTGAGTATTAATGCTAGTATTCCAATAATTGTAAAAAAAGAAAAATAATATGGTGTCATAATTTTATGTGTTATTAGTGTTAATAATCATAAAAGTATTAACTTTGGTAATGAACAGCAAATTAAAGTTTTGACAATAAGGAAGTTTGAATTATCAACGCGATTATCAACTCAAAATAAAAACCCTTACAAACACTAGGTTTATAAGGGTTAAAAGTGGAGACGCCGAGAATCGAACTCGGGTCCAAACAAGTAGCTCAAAGGCTTTCTACATACTTAGTTTTTGTTTAATTTTCGATTAAGACCTGACCAAAAACCGTCCAATCTTAACTTAGCTTCTTAAATTTCGAAAACCTATCGAAGCACTAAGTTTTCTATGTCTACTTTTACGATGCCCATAAATGAAACGCCGTAAACCAAGGCTTTTCGTGGACATTTAGCTTGCGCACCTTGTGCGCCGAGGCTCTATCTTACTATTAATTCAGATTAAGCAGCTAAAGCGTAGTTATCTTCGCCGTTTAAATGTTTGAAATAAGTTTAACGAGTTGTCATTTCACTCCTCGGTATGCTTACATTTTCACTAATCTTGCTGTCAAAACCAGTCGTCCCCAATATGTCAAAGATGCTATAAGTATCCTTGCAAAAAATATACCAGATAATCTTTGTAATTCTATGCAATTTCGTTTGGCAGCAATATAAAACAATACTGCTGAAACAAGAGGATGCAAATATAAAAAAATACTACTTGTACAATCATTTTAAAACAAGTATTTTCGCTGCAATTGTTATAAACTATAACATTATATGTAAAATTGTTTAATTTTAATACAAAGATCAATTATGAAATTCGGAATTATTAAAGAACGTAAAAATCCACCAGATAGAAGAGTTGTGTTTTCTCCAGAAAAATTGCAAGAGTTTAAAGAACAGTTTCCTCAAGCAGAAATAGTCGTGGAAAGTTCCGATATCCGAGTTTTTTCTGATGAGGCTTACACAAAAGCAGGTTTTGAAGTAACCAATGATGTTTCTGATTGTGATGTGTTATTAGGAGTAAAAGAAGTTCCTGTAGACAATTTAATTCCAAATAAAAAATATTTTTTCTTTAGTCATACGATTAAAAAGCAACCATATAATCGTAAGTTGTTAAAAGCAATGCTTGATAGAAATATAGAAATGTTTGATCATGAAACCATTATTGAAGAAAATGGAGCTCGTTTAATTGGTTTTGGTCGTTATGCAGGTTTGGTAGGTGCTTATAATGGTTTTAGAGCCTTAGGCATACGTGAAGGATTGTTCAACTTACCCAAAGTAGAAACGTTACCCGATTTAGATGCTGTAAAAGTTGAATTAGATAAAATAACTTTACCAAACATCAAAATTTTACTAACAGGAACAGGAAAAGTAGCAAAAGGAGCCCAAGAAATTTTAGATCATTTACAAATTAAACAAGTAAGCGATGCTTTATATTTAACAAGTGAGTTTACTGAACCAGTATATTGTATAACCGATGTTATGGAGTATGCCAAACGAAAAGATGGTAAAGTAGGAGATAAGTTTGAGTTTTATAAAGATCCAACAGGGTACGAAAGTAATTTTATGGCGTATGCGAAACAAACTGATTTCTTTATAGCAGGGCATTTTTATGGAGACGGAGCTCCGTATTTATTTACACGTGAAGATGTAAAACATCCTGAGTTTAGAATAAAGTATGTAGCAGATATTTCATGTGATATTGATGGACCAGTAGCAACAACACTTCGTGCGTCAACAATTGCAGACCCTATTTACGGTTACAACCCAGAAACAGAATCAGAAATTGACTTTAAAGACGAAAAAGCCATTACAGTAATGGCGGTTGATAATTTACCTTGTGAGTTACCAAAAGATGCAAGTGAAGGTTTTGGAGAAATGTTTTTGGAGCATGTAATTCCAGCATTTTATAATGATGATAAAGACGGAATTTTAGCTCGATCAAAAATGACAACAAATACTGGTAAATTAACCGAACGATATGCATATTTGCAGGATTACGTAGACGGAAAAGAATAACACTTAATAACTCCCGCTTCAGCGGGATTTTTATTTAATATGATACCAGACAAACAGTTCTTAATTGATACAGCAAACATGAGAATGCCTTTTGGTAAATACAAAGGAACGTATTTAATTGACATTCCTGAGTATTATATTGTTTGGTATAAGAATAAAGGATTTCCACAAGGGAAACTAGGCACAATGCTAGAGCTAGTTTACGAATTGAAGTTAAACGGACTAGAAGACATTTTACGAAAGATTAGAAGATAATTTGCGAGTTAAAAATTTTTCTAAAAGTAAAACAGTGACAATTCCTAAGGTATAAGCTACTAAATCACCAATACTAAAAGTAGCACCAAATACGATTACTGCTAATCGGTTATTTTCTAAACCGAGAAATTCTAGAAGAGGAGTTAACTGTAAAAATTCTACTAAATAAGCAAAAATTAGTACTGAAACTCCAGTGTTTTTATCAGAGAAGTTAAAGAAAGCTTTCACCAAATAAAAAAGTAAGATAACGACTAAAAAGTCACCAAAAGTATGTCTTATAAATCCTGAAGTTTGAGCTATTATAATTTCTAACAAAAGAAGAAATATAAAGGCAAGGAAGTATTTTATATTTAATTTCATAATCATATTTTAAGCAAACTATTACATAATATAATAGTTTGCTTATTTATTGTTGTTAATTAACCGTTTTGCCAATCTATTTTTCTTGAAGCATACATCACTGAAGCAAGAATTATAAACAATCCTACACTACCTACCAAAAGAGCATAATTTTCTAGTTGAATAATTACAAAAATAAAGGCATATAATGTGGTAAGAGAAGCTCCAATAAATAAGGGGAATTTAACACCCTTTAAAATGGATTTCGAATACAAAGAAATTAGCAATACCACAGCTATTGATGCTATTACATAGGCTTTTAAAAAGCTACTATGTTCAGAAATAGAAATAAGTAAAGTATAAAACATGGTTAAGGCAACACCAATCATTAAATATTGAAAGGGATGAATGGAAATTTTACTCATGGTTTGAATTAGAAAGAAAATTAAGAAAGTAAGTCCAATAACCAAAAAGCCATATTTAGCAGATCGTTCACTTTTTTGATACTCATCTACAGGAATCATAAAGTTTACACCAAAAGCATATTCTTTTAAGTTAGGAATTCCGTTAAAAGATTGTTGAGAGAAAGGTCTATTTATATCCAGTATTTTCCATTTAGCATTAAAGCCATTTTCAGAGATTTTGTCGGAGTTAAAAGGAAGGTATTCTCCAATAAAATTAGCGGTTTTCCAGTCAGAATTTATATGAACAGTTGTTTCTTTTCCGATAGGAATAAAACGAATTTGTTTGCTACCATTGATGCTTAGTGATAGATTAAAGTTCGTGTCTGATTTTTTAGGAAGGTCTTCTTCATTTAAAAATTTACTTTCTAATTTATGAAGGTTTAAATAGTTGTAGTAGGCTTTTTCATTACTAGCATCATCTTCATATTTAGAAGTAAAAGCGTAGTTGTTTTTATTCAGTTTTATTTCAACTAAATTGTTTACTCCCTTTAAATTAGAAGTTTTAATAATTAAGCGAGCTTTGTTCCAAAGTATGTCTTTTTCATTAATATCTTTTTCACTAAAATCAGGTGTTGTAAAACTGCCATCAATATCTATTTTACTATTATATACAGCTGTTTTATAAATACCACGCTTTTTCTCTTCAGGGTTTATAGAAGATTTCACATTTAGTTTCTTCGGAAAAAAGTAGGCATACTTGATTTTTTCTTCGATCTCGGTTTGAGTTTCTTTTGTCTTTTGATTTCGAACAAATTTCTCTTTATAAGTTTTGTAGGGAATTTTTAAAATAGGTCCATATAGCAAGACCTCTTTACCCCATTTTTGATTGATTTCTTGTACAACTTCTTGCTGTCGATTCATTCGCTCAACAATTAAGCTTTTAATGAAGGATAAAGGAATTAAAAGAATGAGAATTAAAAATCCAATCATTAACATTCTAGCTGTGATTGATGTTTTTACCCACTTTCCGAATCTTCCGTTTTGTTTGTTTGATATTTCCATAGTTTGTTGTTTTAAAAGAACTTTGAATTTCAAAGTTTAATGATAAAAAAATAGTTTTTATTTATTTTTAATTAGCTTTTCTAAAGCGTCAATATGTTTTTTAAATTCTTGCTTACCAAGCTCTGTAGCGTAGTATCTTGTATTGGGTTTTCTACCAATAAATTGTTTTTCTATCCTAATAAATTCAACTTTTTCTAATGCTTTGGTATGGCTTGCCAAATTACCATCTGTAGCACCTAATAATTCTTTTAATGTAGTAAATTCAGCATATTCATTAACCATAAGAACAGACATAATTCCGAGTCTGATTCTATGATCAAAAGCTTTATTTATATTTAGAATAATGTTTTTCAAAAAAGATAAATTTTAAAGTACGAAAATAGTGCTTATTTTCTATCGTGTTTAAAATACATGACAGTACCGTAAACAATATGCATAACTCCAAACCCTAGAACCCAAAACCAAAAACCATAACCGGGAAGCATAGCAGCAATAAGTCCTAAAACAACTTCAGTATACCCTAAATACTTAATATCACCTACAGTATATTTTGAAGCATTAATCAATGCTAAGCCATAAAAAAGTAACATCAAAGCCCCAGTTTGTCCATATTTCTGATGTCCTAAAATAATAATGATATAGATAGCTCCAGAAACCAGAGGAATAAGGAAATTCAATAATAACCTTCTTGTGGTAGCATCCCAAATTCTTTCACCGTTTTTTTTAGCTTTTCTCGTAGTTAAAAAAATGGCGGTAGTAATGCTCAAAAAGCCAACTAACAATAAATCAAGGATGACCATTTGGAAAGTTTTTCCATCTAGTATCAAATAACCACTAGAATTAATATTGACTAACCAATAGGCATAAGCTGCACCGATTAGAGCATAAATTCCTGCTAAAATACCAGACAAGCCGCTTAATGATATAAATCTTGATGATTTATTCATTAAGTTTTTAATTTCTGATATGTCTTTTAAATAATCTTCTGAACTCATTTTTAAAGAACTTTGAAAAACAAAGTAAACTTAATTTTATGAAACATACAAATAAAAATTTGATGTATTTTTGAAAGAATGAAACCAGCCGAAGAATACATACTTAAACAGCCAGAACCATTCAAGTCTATTTTACTGCATTTACAAGTACTGATAGAAGGGAATTTTCAAAATTTAGAATTAAAATACAAATGGAAAATTCCAGTATATTATGTTAATGGTAAGCAATTATGTTATATAAATGCATCCCATAAAAAAGGATTTGTTGACGTTGGATTTTGGGCAAAAGGTATTTTACAGGACTTTGATACTTTTTTAGTTTCAGAAGGAAGAGCAGTTGTAAAATCACTTCGTTATTCATCAATAGAAGAAATTAATGAAGAAATACTACTACAAGTTATAGGAGAAGTAGCAAAACACAATCATAAAGGTTTTTGGAGGAAAGATTAACTAATTGAATTTATAACGTCACTAATCTTGTTAAAGAATATCTATAAAAAAGAGCTTTTTTTAAAAGCTCTTTTTTTTATCTAATTGTGTTTGATTATAGGACATTATACGTTAGGCTTACAGAGTAAGTAGAAGATTCACCAATATTTCTACCATCTATTACTTTACCGTAACCAGCTCCAATTCCTAGTTTAGGAAGAATATTTTTATAAACAGTTATACCCACACTCTTATAATCTACATCAGTTTCAGGGAAATTACCTTTAAATGAAGGGCTTCCGATATCTACTCCTTCTTCTGAGTTATAATAATCTGCCCAAGCTTCTACATAAATAAAGCTACTAGCATAACCAATTTTACCAGTAGTGGTAAAGGCATTAGGAACACCAAAGTCACCACCAGGAGTTAAATTATTATCAGCATTTCCTCTTAAGTTGTAACCTGCAAAAATGGTAGAGAAAAAGCCAACGTTTGTGTTTAAGTGTAAACCAGCTTTTAAATCAAATCCGAAGCCTCCGTTACCAATAGATAATATTCCGTTTGGCTCATACCCTGTAGGAATAATGGTAGTAATACCTGTTATAATATTTAAATCTCCACTTTTAAACTGAAACTTATGCGCATTAAACTTTAAAGCTATTGAAATGTCTTGAACTTCAGAGATAGAGGTTAACCCGTTTACAGGGTCTGGTTGATTACTAGTATTTGTAGCATCAATAAAAGGAATGCTTACAATAGCTGAAAGTCGATCAGTGATACCATATTTTGCATAAAGAGAATAAATATTCTGATTAATCTTTTCATGAACAGGAGTAGCGTTTTGTTTAGTTTTACCTAGATAAAACTTTTCATACTCGCTTTTGGTAAAAGAAGTAGTAATAGATAAACTATTTTTCTTTGGAGTAAAGCCATCATATAGACCTTGACCGTAAGAGGTTATTGAAATTCCTAATAAAATAGAAAAGAATAGGAGGGTGTAAAATTTTTTCATGTAATGTTAATTTGTTTTCACCCTTTGTCGATTTTCTTTTAAATCATTACAGAGAAATTTACTTTAATAAATCAAAAGAAGAAAATATTGTTATTCAATTAAAAATTCAAGCATTACCTCTTTATCTACGATTAAAAATAGCTGTTTGCTATTATCAAGTGGAGTTGTTGTAACTGTAGTAATATTATTTTTAGTAGATATTTTATCTGGTTTTACAGTATATCTATATCCACTATAGCCTAAGAAAATTGATTGATTAGGATGTATGTTTTTAATTTTTAGTTCAATAGTAGCATTTTTGTTTAATCTCCCTTTTAAAGGTGAAATTAGCTCTAGGTCAGATTGTAAAAAAGAAGCATCGTAAATTGGCTGATTGTAAAAGTCTTTTTTATTCATTCTACCAATTCTTAATTGCCAGAGTGTTTTTTCAGGAAAATGTGTTCTAAAGTACTTTTCTTTAGGAATGTTATAGTAGTAAGCATTAAATAAAGGTTGCCATCTATTATTATTTACAACTCCAGCTGCCCAGGTGGCATCAATATAAATCCACTTTCCATTCAATTTAACAGCGTTCCAAGCATGATTGGAATTGATTTTAGGATTAGCTATATCATTTGATGAATTTCTGATGTACCCTTTTATAACTTCGTTTTCAATTTGAAGTATAGTACATATTTTAGCAAAAGTTTGTGCATAGCCTTCACAAACTGCTTTACGAGTTAATAGAGTTTGGTTAACAATATCGTCTTTTATAGCCTGTAGCTTTGCTAATTTCTCTTGCTCATTCCTATATCTAAAAGAAATTCGTTTGTTTTTAGGACGATAGTATGCATCTAAATCATACTGTATGTTATGGGCAAGCCAATAAAACGCAGCCTGTACTTGTTGTTCTTCAGTTTTAAAATCGCTTGCTATCTGTTGAGCTAGACGTTCTACTTTACTAAATTTAGAATACCCATTTACTTTCTCTTCAATTAAAGAAAAGTCTTGTGCACTTACGATAGTAGTAGCTAGAAAGAATAAAAAAAGAAGTTGTTTCATATATGAATTAAAAACAATTGTATGAAACAAAAACTGTGCCTATAAATTATTAATAGTTTTTCTAATGCTAACCAAGTTGGTTAACAAACTTTCTAAATAATCAAGGTGTAACATGTTAGCTCCATCACTTTTTGCATTTGCAGGATCAAAATGTGTTTCTATAAATAAACCATCAACATTATTTACTACACCAGCACGAGCAATGGTTTCAATCATATCAGGACGCCCACCAGTAACACCAGTAGATTGGTTAGGTTGTTGCAAGGAGTGGGTAACATCTAACACAGTAGGAGCGTATTGACGCATCGTAGGAATTCCGCGGAAATCAACAATCATATCTTGGTACCCAAACATCGTACCTCTATCAGTTATCCACGCTTTTTTATTTCCTGCATCATGAACTTTTTTTACAGCATGTTGCATAGCTTCAGGACTCATAAATTGTCCTTTTTTCAAATTCACAACTTTACCAGTTTTAGCAGCAGCAACTACTAAATCGGTTTGACGAACTAAGAAAGCAGGAATTTGTAATACATCTACATATTGAGCAGCTTTTTCAGCATCAGAAACTTCATGAATGTCGGTTACGGTAGGAACATTAAAAGTTTCAGAAACTTTACGTAAAATTTTTAATGCTTTTTCATCACCAATTCCTGTAAAACTATCTATTCTACTACGATTCGCTTTTTTAAAACTTCCTTTAAATACATAAGGAATTTCTAATTTATCAGTAATGGTAATTGCCTTTTCAGCAATACGCATTGCCATATCTTCTCCTTCGATGGCACAAGGACCAGCAAGTAAGAAAAAGTTGTTTGAATCAGTATGTTTTATGTTTGGAATATCAGTTAAAGCCATCCTTAAAAATTTTCAACAAAATTAAGAAATTAAATTGGCTATATTTAGGCTTTTAAATAAATAAAGAATGAAAAAAGTTTTATACCCATTAGCACTTGTAAGTGTATCAATTTTACTGTCGTGTAAGCAAACTAAAAATACTAGTAGCGAGGTTGCTATGAATACTGTTGAGGTAACTCAGAAAAAAGAAAATAAAGAAGAGTTAATTGATTCTGTTTTAGTAAGAAAACACTTATATACACTTGCTTCAGATGAAATGGAAGGTAGAAAACCAGGCACTGAGGGAATGGAAAAAGCAACTCAGTATATAGAAAATGAATACAAAAGAATTGGTTTAAAAACTTTTGATACATTAACTACGTATCGTCAAAATTTTGAATACAAGGGTATTAAAATGAGCAATATTATAGGCTTGTTAGAAGGTAAGTCTAAAAAGGATGAGTTTGTTATTGTATCTGCACATCACGATCATTTAGGGGTAAAGAAAGATGGAGAGGGTGATAGAATTTTTAATGGAGCGAATGATGATGCTTCTGGTGTTACTGGCGTATTATCATTAGCTGAATATTATGCTAAAAAAGGAAACAATGAGCGTAGTATTTTGTTTGTATGTTTTACTGCTGAAGAAATGGGGTTGGTAGGTTCTGAGTATTTTGGAAAAGGAATTGATGCTAGTAAGTTTGTAGCAGGAATTAACTTAGAGTTAATAGGGAAACAACCTAAAACAGGACCAAAAACAGCATGGTTAACTGGTTTTGATAAATCAGATTTTGGTAAAATAATTCAGAAGAATTTGGAAGGTTCAGGATATAAGTTGTTTCCAGATCCGTACCCTAAATTTCAATTGTTCTTACGATCAGACAATGCTTCTCTAGCTCGTTTAGGGGTACCGTCTCATACATTTTCAACCACTCCGATTGATATCGATGCGGATTATCATAAAGTAACAGATGAGGCTGAAACGTTAAATATGACTGTATTAACAGAAACGGTTAAAGCAGTTGCTAGAGGAACTCAAAGTATTATTGAAGGAAAAGATACACCGACTAGAGTAAAGATGGAGTAAACATATTGAAAACTTAAAGTAAAGAAGGAGCCATGAGCTCCTTTTTTATTGGGATTGGGGGTTGTGTTTTTAACAAAACGTTAATTCTGTATGTGTTAAATTATTTAAAGTGTTAAAATTGTATTAAAATTTTACTATATTCGAAAAAATTTAATCTAAACCCCTTCAAGAATGAAAAAAATACTTTTAAGCCTAACGGTTGTTTTAACTATGGTTTCATGTTCTAATAATGATGAAACATTAGACATAAAACAAGATCAAGATTTACTTACCAAAAAAGAAATTAATTCAAAAATCAAGGAATCTTTACAAAAAACTGGAGATTTCAAATGGATGTCACAAGATGCTCATACTATATGGAGTGCAGTAAATCATGGAGAAAATATCTTGACTATAGGGTACGGTACTTCAAAAAATAACTATGCAAAAAGTGAAGAAAGTACTAATATAAAAGATGAGTTAATAGCATTAGTAAAAAGCTTTGAATCAACATCTGCTAAGGGAGAAACGGAGCTGTATGTAAATGAAAATATTAATGTATTAGATATTAGAGTTACTAACAAGGAAACAATAAATGTCTTATTAAAAGATAGTAGAGTTCGTTATATAGAACCGGGAGGTTATAGTTTTTTAGAGTCTACTGCACAAGCTAAGTCAAGTTCATCAGGTTCTTCAGGATGTGGCTATGGTACGGCTACTTTAAGCACCAATGATTATAGAACAGTAGCACCAGGAGCTAAATTACCATGGTCTTTTGATGCACACAATATTTCACAAGCTTGGAATTACAGTACTGGGTCAGGAATTACTGTAGCAGTAGTTGATTCAGGTCTATCACCAGAACAAAAATGGATGAATCAATATTTTAACGATGGATATTCATCAGGAAGAACAGTTCAGAAATATGGAACGTTTGTAGATTCTTGGTGGGCGTGGTCTAATAATTATGATGGAGTAAATGATAAGTGTGGTCATGGAACCAAAATGGCTGCAGTAGCGACTGCTCCAAGAAATAATGACAACTTACCTGTAGGGGTTGCTTACAATGCAAACTTAGTAACGTATAGGGCTGTTGAAAATGTAGTAATTGATGATTATCATGAAAAAAGAGGTATTGTTGAGGCGTTAACAGCCTTGGCAAATAGAAGTGATGTAAAAGTTATTTCTATGTCATTAGGTTCTCCTTTTAGTATTGGTAATGTATCGGATGCAGTAAAGTATGCACATAGCAAAGGAAAAATGATTTTAGCAGCAGGAGGAACGTCTACTTCGTTTACTACTTGGTATGGAGTAATTTTTCCAGCAAGTATGTCTGAAACTGTTGCGGTAACAGGTGTTAAAGAAGGACAATATAGTAAGTGTGATGTATGTCATACCGGATCACAAATTGATTTTACGGTACAAATGCAACGTACTAACGGAACGGATAATAAAATTCCTGTATTGAGTTATTATGATGGACAAGCAAATTATGTAGGAGGTTCATCTGTAGCAACAGCGACTACTGCTGGTATTGCAGCGTTAGTATGGGCAAAACATCCAAGTTGGTCAAGAGAACAAGTTTTACAAAAAATGAAAGAATCCGCTGATTTTTATCCGAACAAACATTCAGAGTTTGGATATGGAAATATTGATGCGTTAAAAGCAGTTCAATAAAAATCAACTAATTAACCTTAGAAAAAAGTCTCGTGTAAACGAGGCTTTTTGTATTTTTATGAGGTATAGTTTTTGATTAAGTACACTGTAAAGAATTTATATATGAAGTATTACAAATATTTTTTTCTGTTAGTTATTATTGGTTGTGCCTCTTCTAAAGTGGTATATGATTACGATAGTCAAACAGATTTTAGTCAGTATAAGACCTTCAATTTTTTTGAAGATGCAGGTAAAGGTTTAAATGAATTAGATGTAAAAAGAGTCACTTATGAAATAACGACTGCTTTGGAAGCTAAAGGGATGCGATTAACTGAAAACCCAGATATGTATATTAATATTTTATCTGAGGAGCGAGAATCTCTTAATAGAAATACGATAGGTGTTGGCTTAGGAAGTGGAGGAAGAAATGTTGGATTTGGAATTTCAGGAGGTATTCCTATTGAAAGTAGAAAAATAAACCAGCAATTAACCATTGATTTTGTTGAGAGTAAAGACAACCAGTTAATATGGCAAGGAATTGCTACTAGTGAAATAAGAGAAAAAGCTACTCCAGAACAAAAGAAATTATATTTTCAAAAAGTGATTGGTAAAGTGATTAATAATTATCCGCCAAAATAACAGCTACTTTTCTAGTAATTAGTAATCTATAAAAACAAAACACTAAGAAGACTTACAAAAAAGACCTTGATGTTTTCATCAAAACATCAAGGTGTTTTTTCAAGACTATATTTTAAGCTAATTTTATTAGCATTAAAAAAGCCTCTTGGTTTTACCAAAAGGCTTTTTAAATTACACAACAAATACACTAATTTGATTAATCTAAATGTAGACTTTTAGAAATTTTTTGCCAATCAATGATTTTAAAATTTTGATGCAAGCTGTCCTTACCTTGGGTATTAGCACCATCTTGCGCAATAAAGAATCCTTTAGGGTATTTTGTACCAAAATTAACAGAAGTTACATCAATTCCATCCGTATCGTAGGTACCGTCAATAGCACCGTCTTTTAATGAAAAGCTTCCTAGGTATTGATTGCTAACTCTATCAAAAACAGCATAACTGTTATTTCCTTGTGAGGATAAAATAATGTATCCTTTTCCGTTTCCAGCGTCGTATAAGGTAACACCTTCAAAATCATCCTTCATATTCAAATCTTTGGTGCTGATAACCTTTACACGGTTGTTTTCAGCATTGGGTTCTGCATCATATTTCCATAGGGCTTTGTTCTCTTCTCCAATATATACTTTGGCATGTACATCATCAGCAACAATACCTTCACCTTGACTTCCTAATGAAAATTCACGAACTAACTTGGCATCAATTTGAGTGTTGTTTTCAAACAATTCCCATTGCTCAACACCGCCTTTTTTACCAACCATAAAAACATAAAATTTGTTAGTTTTTGGGCTCTTGTACATTCCTAAACCATAAACCTCTTTTAAGTTAGAAGTTATTTTTCGTGCAGCAGCATCTTCTAATTCACCTGTAGGTTTTACAATCAATATAGAAATAGTATTGTAGGTTCTATTACTAGCGGTAACTACCGAAACTTCTTTTCCGTTTAATAAAAATCCATCACGAATATCAACATTGTTTACACGTCCTATTTTATAGGAATACAAACGTTTTCCTTCTAAATTATAAACTTCTAAACCTTCTTTTTTGTTTGTGCCAATTATGGTTGATTTTGTTACATCAGCGGGATTTATCCACACACACGGGTCATCAGCAGCATCGTCAAAAGAAGTTACGGGGTCTGTTTCAGCATCAGCAACTAAAGCTACTACTGGTTTCGCTTGCGGGTTTTGATGGACTATTTTTTCAACTTTACAAGCGCTTAAAATAAGGCAAGTAATTGTTATTTTATATAAATTATTCATTCTTAAAAATTGTATTTTAAACCAGCATTCCAATTATAGTTATAAAACTCAGCTTGCATTGTTTGGTGTTTTGTTCCTTGGTAAAAACGTAATTCTTGATTGGTTAAGTTTTTTGCTTCAGCAAAGACTTGTAAGTTTTTAGTAATACGGTAAGAAGCATTTAGGTCTACAAACAATTGTTCGTCATAAAATACATCTGTAAAAGCATCGTCTCCATATTCAAAAATATAATCATCAGCAAAGTTTAAAGAGGCTCTAATAGATAGTTTAGAACTTTCGTAGGCCAACGATCCGTTAAACATGTTTTTAACAGCACCAGCCAAAGGCAATCCATCTTCTCTGTCGGCAATACCATCTGTTTTAGAGTCTGTATAGGTATAGTTACCATACACTGTTAAGTTTCTTAAGAAACCAGGTAAGAAGTTTAGTTTACGTTGTAAAGCTACTTCAAAACCATAAATTTCGGCAGTACCTCCGTTAAAAGGTCGTGTAACATCATAGGTTTCTGTAACACCCCCAACGGTAATTGGTTCTTCAGTAACTGAATTGTAAATAAATTTATCTAAATCTTTATAAAATGCTCCGGCAGATATAATTCCGACATTACTAAAGTAGTGTTCAAACATTAAATCAAAGTTCATCGCTTCAGTAGGGTCTAAATTAGGGTTTCCATACTCAGCTTCAATATCATCACTATTAATGTTTCTATAAGGAACTAAATCGTAATAGTTAGGTCTAGCAATTGTATTTGTCCAAGCAGCTCTAACAATAGTATTTTTATCAATATTGTATTTAACTTGTAGGTTAGGTAACCAGTTGGTATAGTTTCGAGTTCCTGATGTTTTAGTTACATCACTTAAATCATCAGCTGTTTCAACATCAATGGCAAAACCGTTATAATCTATTGTTGTTTTTTCAACTCTTACACCAGCTATAAAAGAAAAGTTGTTACCTAAGTTTTGTTGCAACATTCCGTATGCAGCATAAATGTTTTCATTAGCATTGTAGTTTTCAGGAACAAATTCATCTAATACAAGTTCACCACCTGTTAGGTTTAAATTTCCTAAAAATTCTTTTGAAACGAAAAGACCTGATTTATAATCGTCACCTGCTAAATAACCATTAATAGTATAATCTTTAGTAGTGGTAGTATTCATAGTTGGAAATTGATCTTCTAAATCATACTCATAAAAGCTATTATCTCTTACTTTTTCTTTGTACTTGTACTTAAAACCAAATTTTAAAGAGTTTTTGTAAGCTCCTGTAGCATTGATAGGAGCCAAGACATCAAAATTAGAACTGATTTTACGTTCTTGTGTAAATCCTTGTTGTTGGGTTACTTCTTTGTAATCAAAAGTTGAAGGTTCGTTAAAGTCATTGTTTGTTGGTCGTAATACAGGGAAGTTTGTTCGCGAGAAGTCTTGCATAACTTCAATGTCATCATTCTCAAAACTAATATAACGTTCGTCTGGACGTTCTTCTTTAGCTTTGGCAGTTCCTGTTTTCCAGTTTAACTTAATGTTTCCGAAAATAATATGTTCTCCACCTACAGATATATTGTAAGTGCTTTGGCGCTCTAAACGTGTGTTGTCATTCGTATCATTGTTGATACCTCCTTTAGTTTGACGACGTACTTCAGCTTTTGATACTCCTGTAGCATCTGGTTCGTCTATTTTTCTAAAACGCACTCTATAACGGTTTTCATAGTCGTTTCTCTGATTGTACATTGATTTAAAGAAAAGTGTATTGTTGTTGTCAGGTGTCCAGTCTAAGTTGGCGGAAACACTCATTCTATTTCTTTTTACATCGTAACGTCTAATATCGTGTTCACCAATGTATGTTTTGTTGTTTTCTTTTTCCCACTCAAACTCAACATTATCTGAACCATAATCGTTAGAGTTGTATGAAGCATTGATTACATAGCCTAGTTCGTTTTTAAAAGCCCTGTTGGCAACTAATGCAGAAACGTTATAGTTAGGCGTATTTCTTACAGGGTTTTGTCCGTAAGAACCAGCAACGAAAGCTCTAAAAGTAGTAGGAGCAGAACGTGTAACTAAATTAACAGAGCCACCAATAGCATCTCCTTCCATATCAGGAGTTACTGCTTTGTTAACTTCAATAGTTTGAATCATGTCAGAAGGAATTAAATCCATTTGAACTCTACGGTTATCTCCTTCAGCAGACGGAATTCTGTCACCGTTTAAGGTTACTGAGTTTAATTGAGGAGCTAATCCGCGAATAACTATATCTCTAGCTTCTCCTTGGTCGTTTTGCATAGAAATACCAGGAACACGTTTTAAGGCATCACCAATATTGGCATCAGGGAACTTTCCTACTTGATCGGCAGAAATAATGTTGGTTATATTCTCTTTGTTTTTTTGTTGATTTAAGGCTTTAGCTTGCCCTTTCCCAATACTTCCTTTAATAACAACTTCATCCAACCTATCTATTTTAGGTGTTAGCGAAAAGTTTTTAGATTGAATATTGTTTGTAAGCGTAATGTTTTCTGTTAGGGTTTGATAACCTAAAAATGATATTTGAACCTCGTAATTTCCTACAGGAATATTTAAAAGTTCATAATTTCCATTAAAGTCGGTAGAAAACCCAACTTGTAAAGAAGGAATGCTAATAGTAGCTCCAGGTAAAGGTTGATTGGTTTCGTCTAAAACTCTTCCTTTTAAACCGGATTTGCTTTGTGAGTATCCTAAAATACTTACCAAGCAAAGTGTAATTAGTATTATTTTTTTCATTTTGAAATCTTTAGTGAATTGTCCACGGCGAAATTATTTACGATAACTAGCAACAAGATTTCAAATTTGTTAGTAAAAAATTATTAAAACTTATACATAAGGTTGATTATATGTTAATTGGTTGAGGTTTTTATAATGTTTAAGTATTCTTTATTTAATATAAAAATTACCTTTTAAAAACATTTGATATTTAACTTTTGAAGTTTTAAAATAAAAAAGCCTCCAAATTAATTTGGAGGCTTTTGTTATATGTAGTTTAACGTTTTTTTAGAATTGGTAACGGATACTTAAACCAAAGTCAGAGTTGAACCCGTCATAATAATCACCAAAACCAATTTCTGGTCTATAATCTAATGACAACATCAAAGGAATATCAAAATTATATTCAATACCAACAACACCAGCTGCGAAAATATAGGTTTCTGAGGCATCTACATTTTTTACATTCCAATGCCCAAGACCACCACCAGCACCAGCATACCAGTTAAAACGATTTTCTAATTGCCATACCCATTGATATAAACCAGTAGCTTTAAAGCCGTCATAATTACTACCGTTACGTAAACCTAAATCTATTTCCAAACGATTGGCATCACTTAATCTACGTTGGTAAGTTATTTCAGCTCCAAAACCATCATTATCACCTAAACGAAGACCTATTGCGTTATTTGAAATTTCTTGTGCATTTGCAGTGAAAAATGAAATGGTTAAAAAACCGATGAATAAAAAGATTTTCTTCATAATTTTTAATTTAGTGTTTTGTGAATGCTAAGATAAATTATTTTACTTAATTAGTAACCTTTCTCCTTTTGAATGACTACTAAACTCGGGAGCATACATGCTTTGAATAGTTGTGATTCCGTTACTAAAGTTTCCTGCATTGTTTACACGAACATCATACTCAAATACATATACTCCTTTAGGTAAACGATCGAAAAAGAAATTTGTTGCAGCATCTTTTGTACTTTCATAATACCCTAAACCATCTTGCCATTTGTATTGTGATAATACGTTAATAGGTTCAACTCCGCTTACTCTCATATCTTTCATGTGTACAAATTCCATATCTCTATCAGAGCGAAGTTCAATTCTAACAGTCATTAAATCTCCTACATTTAATTGCGTGTTTTCTGTAACTTCTTGAAGTTGTTTGCCCGTATTAGTATTTACTTTTTTAAATAATTTTTTTGTTAGCTGTAAAGGAGTTTTTGCTGAAGTGATTTTATCTAAATCTTCAAAATATTGCCAATACAATCCACCCCAAGCAATACCTTTTCCTTTTTTAGAAATACTAACAGTACTCATATTAGGAGTAATTTCAGAACCATTCCAAGAGGTTTTTAAATAACCAGTACCCGCTTCAACTTTTGTGTCTTCTAATTTAGAAGGATTGATTGTTTTCTCTCCAATTGTTACATCCACCATATCAGTTACCGAAATCCAATCACTACCTTGTAATAATAATGCATATACAGCTTCAGTAGTTGCTTTGGTAGTTTTCCAACGATTGGTTTGTTTATTTTTTAGTAACCATATTTTTAGATTATCAACAGTTTGAATATCATTTTCAATTTCTGAAAAAGCTTCAATTAACAACGATTGGTTTTCAATAGGGGCTTGGTGCCAGTACCAACTCGGTTGATTTTCTTTCCAATACATTCCTAATTCATCAGAAGTAATACTGTTTTCTCTTAAAGATTTTAAAACTTTATTAGCAACTAATGTATTATCGTTTCTAAACTGTATTAGGGCAATTTGTCCTTTTCCGTATAAACTAAACTCTTTCCAGTAAGTTGCTGTTTGATTTTTGTAGTATTTAATAGCGGTTTTAGTCGTACTATTAACATTGATATCTTTATAAAAAGAACGCATGTATAAATATTGAATAATAAAGTAGTTTAGGTGGTTTTTTTCCAAATACTTAGTGTATTCTTTTTGTCCTTTTTCAGCTTTAATACGTTCAGCACTTTCTAATAATTTCTTGTAGGTATGTTCAACTTCAGCATCTAAAAAGTGGATAGCATCTACAAGCATTTTCTGTAAAGAATCATCTTTATTATCAATACCTAATTTTTGTAAATGTCCAAAACCAGTAGCAATATGATTCGTGATATAAACATTAGGATTATCATTCCCTTTAAACCAAGGGAACCCTCCATTGTTTAATTGCATTTGCAATAGTTTATTAATAGCGTTTTGTTGCTCGTTTTTCATTTTGTTTAAATCAAATAACAAAGCAATACGCTTTTTTTGTTCAGTCTCTGATTGAGCATCACGTAACCAAGGAGTCTCTTGGATAATCAATGATTTTAACTCTTGATTCTTTTCTAAGTTACTCAATAAAGCATCTGAAGATTTCCAAGCATTGAACACCTCTTGTATTCTTGGATTTGAATTTGCAATATGACTAGCGAGTGTGTTTGCATAATAACGAGCAAAGGTTTGTTCACTACACTCGTACGGGTATTCCATTAAATAGGGTAAAGCCTGTACAGCGTACCAAGCAGGATTAGAAGTTACTTCTAACGTTAATTTATGGTGGCTGAGCGTAGTCGAAGTTTGATTTTTTAGTTTATCTAATGTGAATGTTTTGGTTTGATTTGAACGAACCCACATAGGTAGCGTTTCTGTAACTAACATTCTGTTTGATAAAACAGGTAATACATTTTGTTCTCCATCAGAAAAATCTCCTGCCTTGGCAATTACTTTATATTGAATTGCTTGATAAGTATCAGGAATTGATAAGTTCCAAGATACATTCGTGTTTCCGTTAGAATCAACACTGAAAGACTGATTTTTAGAAGAATTACTTAACAGGTTGATTTCTTTTCCTGTAATAGCATCAGTTAATATAAGTTGTGCTGTACCTTCTAAGTTTTTATCAGAAATATTAGCAATTTTAGCACTGAATGTAATTTGATCACCTTCTCTTAAGAATCTAGGAGCATTAGGCATTACCATTAACTCTTTTTGAGTAACAGTAGTTAATGTTTTGGTAGCAGATTGCAATTCTTTTGTGTGTGCTAGTAGCTGCAATTTCCAACGAGTTAAAGCTTCTGGAGTGGTGAAGCTAAAGGTGATATTTCCTTCTTTATCGGTTTGTAAATGAGGATAGAAAAAAGCAGTTTCTTGAAGGTTTTTACGAATTTGAACTCCATCTAAAGAAACGTTTTCTTGTTTAGATTCTTTTTTAGCGTATCCCGTCATAACTGAATCATTTGCCAAATCAGCTTCTTGAGCATCTAAAAGTTCTTTCTCTTCAACAATTATTTCTCTTTCTGGAGAAGGTTGCATTTTAGCACTCATAGCTAAGCCTCTTAAACGAATATTTCTATTTATTCCGAAGTAAAACCCAAACCAATTTAATTGGTCATATCGTTGTGTTTTAAAAGATGATGGATAAGTATTGTTAAAAACTCTGAAACGTTCATTACCAAAACTTTGATATGCATTAGCGTTACCAGTATACGAGTAATATGTAGAAGTAGAGATAGGTGAAAACTCCCAATTATGAGGTTTAAATTCATCTAAAGAAGCATCGTACATACTCGCAAGCATCTCTGCTGCTACTTTGTTATTTTTGTCGTTTTTAATGGTAAAACTCCATGTTTCTTGAGTTCCAGGTTGTAATTTATCTCTAAACGTATTGGTTTCTATAGTAATGTTATCTTGTTCATTTGGAACAGAAATAGGAATGATTCCACTTACAAAACTATTGTAATTCACAAAATAGTATTTAATAACAAACCCGCCAACATCTTGTTTCGTAACAGGAACTTCAATTGTTTTGATTTTGTTATTTAAATGAATAAGCTCTGTGTTTACGATGGTATGATTCTTTTCTATTTGAACTATAACCGTAACATCTTTTGAAGCAGAACCAATTTGTAACTTAGTAATGTCATTTGGCTTATAAGTTGTTTTATTTGTGTTATACGTGAACAACTGATTGTCGGTTACACTTTTTTCTTTGTTATCAATTATTGTAAAAAGAGCTTTGTCTGTAACATCTTGTCCAAACTTATCTTTAGAACTTAATACGGTTATGTATTTACCAGAAGCCCATTTTTTATAGTTATTAAGTATAATTTGTTTAGATTCTTCTGTATTGAAATTTTGCTCAAATACTAATTTTTCTTTTTTCCAATTATGAGGATTTTGTTCTTCCGAAGTGTAAGCTTCATGAGGAAATAAGTTTCTAAAATCACTTTCTGAAATATCTTGATAATCTGGAGTATCCCAAGATCTTTTACGTAACGGATTTTTAGGAGCTTGTAATTTGTATATTTTAATGCTTCCTTTAGCAGGTGTAAATTCCCCATTTAAATTTTTACTTGACATTTCAATTGTTGTTTCCTTGTCCGATTTATGTATTGTAGAAGGAATTTGTAAAGTAGCAAGTAATGCATGATACCCAACTTTTACAATAGAGGTTGCTGAGCGAGTTTCTCCATTAACATCGGTTACATCAGCTGTGATTTCATATTCAAAAACAGGTAAGTTTTCTTTGTTCACACTTTCATCAGGTAAGGCTTTGAAAGTAATTGAAAAGTTACCTTGTGCATCAGTTGTTAATTCACCGTGTGTAATTTCTTGTGCTTCTGAAGTAAACTGAGGTTTACGCCAGTACCACCAAATAGGATATTGTACTTTACGATGCACACGATATACTACTTTAGCATCTGAGATAGTTGAACCAGCAAAAGCTTTTGCAAATCCGTTTACGGTAATGCTGTCATGTAACTTATAGGTTTTTGTTACAGGTTTAAATTCTGTTTTAAACTTAGGACGTTTATATTCCTCTACTGAAATACGAGTGATATAATCTTCTCTCTCAAAATCAAAATCTATAGTCTTATAAAACCTGCTTTCTTGTTTTTCACTTTTATCAATAGAAAACCAATATTCACCAGTTAACCCTGTATTTGGTAGTATAATTTCACCTGAAGCTGACCCATATTCGTTTAGCTTTAGGTCTAGTGTTTTTACTGCTTCACCGTTAACATTATTTAATGTTACTTGTACAAACTCATTGGTGAAAGACGTTGATTTGTCTTCATTTTCTTGAATGAAAATAGTTTTGAAGTATACAGTTTGTCCTGGTCGATAAATGCTTCTATCAGTAAAAATAAAAGATTTAATATTTATACGATTATCATTTGTAGTAGGAGAGGCTTGTTTTTGATATTTATTCAGGTAATAGTTACCAAAAACTGCTGAATCGTTTTTGTGAGTTACAGTAACGTACACATTACCATAACTAGCATCACTTTTAAAAGAAGCAAATCCGTTTTTATCAGTTGTTAGTTTTTTATGAATCGATTTTCCATACCTATGTTGCTTGTTTTGTAATAATAATTCAGCGTCTTTAACAGGCTTTCCAGTATTTCTATCAACAACTTGGTAGGTTTTTACACCATCATTATTGTTTTCAACCAAAACTAAATTGGTTGCTTGTAAATGAGCAGTAGCATATAAGTCTTCAGAGTTAAAAGTATCATTCTGGTGTGCTATGATTAAATAGTTTCCTTGATTTAATTCGGGAACTACTACCTCAGTTGTATGTGACAAATAATCTTTTTCGTTACGTAAGTTACTATTCCATGAAGTAGCTTTTGTAAGCTTTTTTATAAAGTTAAAGCGTTCTTCTTCTTTGTGAATTTTTTGAAGCTCTTCTAATTGTTTATGATCAATTTTATAAGCAGAGAAGTACAGCTTGTCAATATTATTGTAAGTAACTAGTAACCTAGAGTGAGATAGGGTTGGTACAAATTTTTCAGAAAGAATACTGAGTGATGTAGCTGTGATTTGTTGTTGTAAAGTTTCACATTTTTCAGCAGCTAAACTCTTAGAAAATTGTTTAATAACCTTTTTACAGATAGCAAGTGCTTCTTTGTTTTTAAAACGAAAGTCTTCGTTTTTTTTAGTTTTATAAGATCCAGCTTGTTGATTATAATTTCTAGCTATTTCATAACTATATAATCCAGAAACTTCATTGTTCTTGTAATTATTAACTGATGTTTTTAGTGTTTGTAATAATAACTCTTGTTTGTTATTTAAGGTTATATGCTGCTTAACAAACTGTAATCGTTGAATGTCAGCATCCACAACCGCATTAAGATTCTTGTTTTTTAAATGAAAGGTTATTAATTTTTGATAGATTTTTAAGGCATTAAACTGTAATGATAAATCATCTTTTGTAGTGAGGTTTAAAGCAGAAAACTTATCAGCTTCACTTAAGTATAAAGCGTTATCAATTTTAAATTGATAAGTAGGCTTTGTGATGTTAGTTTCTGTGGTTTTATAAAACTCTAAGGCATTGTGCGCTAAAAAATCAAATAGGGTAGGGCGGTATTTTTTAGAGTCTTTTTCTGCTTGAATAATATCTTTAAAAGTATAAATGTCTGTTTTTTGTAGTGCAGATTCATTTTCTAAAGAATTTTGATAATGACAATGAATTTCAGCAAACAACGTATTTAAGTCCCATGTTCTAAAATCATTTCCATCTACTTTTTCTTGTGTTTGGGTACGATTGTAAAATTTCCATTTGTTTTGATTAAAATATTGCCAGTATAAATTAGCTAATACATTTTCTAGCACATTTTTTGTCGGAAAATTATGTTGATTAATTTGTTGTTTAAACTCATCAATAATTTTTAATTGCGCATTTTCTTCTAAAGTTAGAGCATACTTACTTTTATAAAACAATGATTTTATAATTTGAGGAGCATTGTTACTTTTTTCAGCTTTATCGTAAATAGTGTTTACTATTTTTAAAGCAGATTTAGGTAAGTTTTCAGCTTCAAGCTTGTGCACCTTTTCCCAAAGGGTGGTATAGTTTTCTTGGGCGTGTGCTAAGGCTGAAAATAAAATCATTAGTAAAATAGGGGTTATTCTTTTCATTTATCTATATTTTTTGATGCTAATCGTAAATTTATATGAACAAAACACTTAAAAACAGTAGTTTTTTACAAGTTAAAGTTTGTAAAGATACTATTTGAGTGAGTTAACATAGCTATTTAATGAGTTTCGATTTAAAGATACTTAAAATTCTCGCTTGGTTTTGTATTTTTGACGCTTACATTACAGATAACAACACTATGAAAATTCACTTTATAGCTATCGGAGGTAGCGCAATGCATAACCTAGCAATGGCATTACAACAAAAAGGATACCAAATAACAGGAAGTGATGATACAATTCATGACCCGTCAAAAACTCGTTTAGCAAATAAAGGTTTATTACCGAATGAGTTTGGTTGGTTTCCAGAAAAAATAACCGCTGATTTAGATGCTGTAATTTTAGGAATGCATGCAAAAAAAGATAACCCAGAGTTATTAAAAGCGCAAGAACTTGGAGTGAAAATTTATTCATATCCAGAATTCTTATATGAGCAGTCTAAAGATAAAACTCGTGTGGTTATAGGTGGTTCTCATGGAAAAACAACGATTACTTCTATGATTTTACATGTGTTGAATTATCATGATAGGGAAGTAGATTACATGGTAGGGGCTCAGTTAGATGGTTTTGATACAATGGTACATTTAACCAAAGAAAATGAGTTTATTGTTCTGGAAGGTGATGAGTATTTAAGTTCTCCTATAGATATGCGCCCGAAGTTTCATTTGTACAAACCGAATATTGCATTGTTAAGTGGAATTGCTTGGGATCATATCAATGTGTTCCCAACGTTTGAAAACTATGTTGAACAGTTTTCAATTTTTACAGATTCTTTAACGAATGGTGGAATTATGGTGTATAATGAGGAAGATGCGATTTTAAAAGAAGTTGTAGAAAGTTCTAGTCACCCGATAAAAAAATATCCTTATAAAACCCCACATTATTTTATTGATAATGGAATTACTTATTTGGAAACTGAAGAAGGAGATTTGCCGTTAGAAATTTTTGGAGAACATAACTTACAAAATTTGGCAGGAGCAAAGTGGATTTGTCAACACATGGGAATTGATGAAGATGAGTTTTATGAAGCGATAGCAAGCTTTAAAGGTGCAAGTAAACGTTTGGAAAAGGTTGCTGAAAATTCTTCAACAGTTGTGTTTAAAGATTTTGCACATTCACCATCTAAAGTAGCGGCTACGACAGCAGCGGTTAAAGATCAATACTCAAATAGAACTTTGTTAGCATGTTTAGAGTTGCATACTTATTCGAGCTTAAATGCTGAGTTTTTATCGGAGTATAAAGGAGCTTTAGATAAAGCAGACAAAGCAGTAGTATTTTATTCTCCCCATGCTGTAAAAATTAAACAGTTAGAAGAAGTTTCTGAAGAACAAATAGCTAAAGCGTTTGAACGAGATGATTTGATTATATATACGAATCCACAAGAGTTTAAAGACTTCTTATTTAGTAAAAATCTTGAAAATACTGCTTTGTTACTAATGAGTTCTGGTAATTATGGCGGTTTAGACTTTGATGAGGTTAAAGGTCTGGTGTAAAACCTAATTTCCTTTTTAACCAGCTAATATCAGTTATTTTAGAAAAGAAAAACTTAAAGTATGATTTTTTAAATAAGGCTTTACATAAAATATGAATTCTTATTGATGTTTTTAAGTAGTGTTTTAATACTACTTTCTTTATTTTGTTATATCGATTTAGAGACAAACTCTGTAAACAACTAGATATATATTGTTGACTTTTTTTATCAGATGTATATTGAAGGTTTTTAGGCTCTGACAAAAGTTTGCAGTATAAGTCTAAACCAGCATTTAATTCTTTAGATAGCTTATTATCATATATTTTGGTTTGTACTTTTAACTTATTACCTAGTAAAAAAACGTCATAGGCACCTCGAAGATTAATGTTCTTTAAAAAGTAATTGTAGTCATTTACTAGTTTAGAAAAAACGGTTAATTTGATTTGGTTTTTGAGAGACAGTACAGTGACATCATTTACACTCAATAGAGAATCTTTGATACTATTATAATTAAAAAATGTAGTCTTGTCTTTTCGTAATATATCTTTATGAATTTCTACAGCTGCAATCTTATTTGGATGTGTAATTCTAGGTAGATGTCTATGATCCTCAAAAAGCTCAGAAATTTTATTGGTATACCCGTTAGTTTGTAGAAGCTTATAGGTCGTTTGGATATGTTTTTTCTCTACCAAAAAATCAATATCTCCCACCATACGTTCAGCTATATCTTCATATAACCCTTCAAGTAAATTACCAGTTCCTTTTAAAAAAATAGGAGTGATATTATTTGAGAGCAAAAGCTCGTTGATTTCTTTAGCTTCAGCTATAATATGTTCATTTCGTTTTCTGTTTAGACCAGTAATGTGTTGCATGTACTCTACTAAATCAGTTGGTAAATAGTGTAAGAAGTCAGCTCGTTTTAAATTACAATATAAAGCAGGAAACACATATTGAGCTGTACTTACTTTAACTATAGTGTTCCAATCAACCGTATTGTTTTTTATTTTTTCTTCAACCAGTTTACAATTGTCTCTTTCATGAGTGATTGTTAAACATTTTGCAACAAATAAAAGGGTTTCTTTATAATTCATCAGCAAAGATATTTTTGACAGTAGTAATCATTTTTTGATTATCAGAATAGGTTAATTGATAGCATGGTAGCTTTTCAAACCAATCCAAGAAAAGCTCTGCATTTTGAGATATTGGGGACAACCAAGAATCAGGAACTAACTGTTCAAAGGCTGTAATATTTGAAATTTTATCAATGATTAAACCACTGTTTTTTTGATACTTAATAAAAATTAAAGCTTTGCAAGGTAACTTTAAAGAGTAATCATGATTATTTGTAGGCAGATAACGAACAATTTTATTTAGTCTTTTAAAATGATATTCGGCAGATGTTTTTAGCTCAGGATATATTGGAAGTAAGGTTTCTAGACTATTCTTCTTGATAGATATAGCAGAAGGAAAACTGTGTACATTTAAAGAGTTGTCAACAGGTACAAAATCATCGGCTAAACAAGTAAAACCATTGGCTTGTAATAATGCTAAAGATGTACTTTTTCCATTTCCAGAGTCTCCTAAAAATAAAATAGAATTATTGTTATTGCTAATTGCTGAAGCATGAAAAACACCTATCCATTCATCTTCATTTTTTTTATGGACTTTTTGTACTAATTCCATAGAAAATTTGCCCTGGAAATAATGTACTTCTCTCAAGCTCCAAGTATCAATAACAATATCATCTACGGAAAGAGAAATGCTATTGTTATTACTAAAGATTTCAAATTTATGATTGATATTTTTAGTTTCTTCAGTTTCTAAATGAGCAAACTTAGGATGAATTAGAGAAGTTTCTATGTCAGAAGCATATTTCACTTCTAAAATTATATCCTTTATTTTATAATATTTTATTGAAGTAAAATATGTTGGTTTAACTACAGGTTGAGTTTTACTTTTATTGTTAGTTTCTTTTGAAGAGATAAGTAAAGTCTCAATATCTATAACTAAACTGAACGCTTCTTTATAAGTAATATCAACTTGCTTAGTAATCTGAGTAGTTATCTTTTGCTTATCAACGTTTTGATCTAAAAGAGAGAGTATTTCAGCCACAAGAGGATCTACAACAAGATATTCATTGTTATCTTGAAACCAAACAATACTTTTATTATCTATGTTTCGTTTAATTATTTTATTTATCATGATTGACTAAAGATAAAAAACCTCGATAATTTTATCGAGGTTTTTTGGATGAAGTTTTTAAGATTAAAATCCACTACCAGGATCTTCTGGAGCGCTTTGTGCTTGTGCTTTTTGAGGATTTAAAATCATGTAAGTTCCTAAAGCCGTTAAAGCAGCATATTTACTATAACCGCCAATTTTTTTTAGAGCTTCTTTGCGAGTGATATTTTTAGAATCTGTATCAGTCTTTTTTATGTTTTTCTTCATAATTACTTGATTTTATAGCTAGCTTATTTTAAGATTATTTTTTTAGTGATCTCTCCTAATTCAGAATTTAACTTTACAATATATACACCACTAGATACCTCAGGAAGGCTTACTTTACTTACTCCGTTAGAGTTTATGTTTTGATTTAAAATTTCTTTCCCTAAGATTGAGTAAACAACTATATTGGCTTTAGTTTGCAATCCTACAATGGTAACTTCATTATTAGAAGAACTATATATACTAATATTATCTAATGAAGGGGTAACAGAAGGTGTTTCAAGTTTTTTAGAGCTAGTATGCAAATAGAATTGACCAATACCGTTTGTATCATTCGTAAGAGTTATAGTATAATTATCTTCAGATAAATTGGTAAAAACTCTATTTGTTCTATCTTCTAAGTATACTTTAAGATTAGCTGGTAGATTTTTAGAAATAGTTGAAAAAGTTATTTTTTCACCTGCTTTTCCTTTAATACCTACAGGAACAATCATATTTTCATGATTAGTGTTTGGTAATGTTTGAATAGCTAATTGTTTTCCTTGGTTATTAGTAATTAGCTCAGTAAAAACAGCTAAGTTAGAAGTATCTTCCCCAAACATTTTTGAGTCATAGCTTCTATCATATCCTGTAGTCTTTCCTGAAACATAAAAGATATCTGTAGATCTTTTAACATCGTTATTGTCAATAGATAATTCAATTGAAGGAATAGGTTCCTGTCTCATGAATGTATCTGAATTTTGATGACTTTGGTTGGCTGAACTAAAGATAACATTATTGTTTACCGCAGCTTCTACAAAGAAAGCTTGCCCTGGAGCAATTTCAATTGGATTGATAGCGTTTTTGGTTATGTATTGAGTTCCATTCCACAACCAAATAGTTTCGCTGGTAAGTACAGCAGAATTAGCAGCTGTAAAACTAGCAGAATTAATGTATGATGTATACGGATTTCCTACAAGGTTGTAATTAGTTCTACTACCTGTAGAAATAGCTTTAGTAATATTAGAAGTATTAGCTGTTCCACTGATTGAAACTTCTCCAGGAGTAGCTAATTTAATAGAAACACCTATTCCATTAGTAATGGTTCCTGTATTACCACTTTGAACATATAACCATGCAGGGCCAGTAATATTGCTATAAGGAGCAAGTCCTAAATTACCACCAGTACCAGAAGCCAAGGTATGATTAGCAATAATATCTTCTAAAGTTTCACCAGCAACAGGGGGTGATACTAAATACCAGTTTGTAGTTGGTAAATTTCTTTTATAAGTAACGGTACCAGTAACAGTACTTTGAGGTATAAAAGAAGCCCCATTACTAATTGTTAGAGAATTAAAAGTAATAGCAGATGAAGCTGTTGGATAATTTGTTAATCCAGATGGAATAATAATATCAGAATTTGTTGATGGAACACTATTAGAATCCCAGTTTGAAGCTGTATTCCAATCATTATCACTAGCTCCTGTCCAAGTAATAGTTTGTACTCCTACAAGAACACCAGCTGTATTTCCAACACTATTTAAAGTTAAGTTAGCGTCATTAGTGGCGGCGTCTTTTAAAGTACCACCGTTAGCAGTTAAAGTAGAAATCGTTATACCGTCAGTGTCTAAATCACCTGATTGTACTGTGTATCTAAAGACTATAGCACTTGTTCCACTACCACTGATGTAAGTTGCTTGACGTATAGTAGCCCCAATAGTAATAGCGACTTGAGGAACTCCTCCAGTAGTACTGATTGTAATATTTTCATTAAAATTAACAGTAAAATCCAGATTATTACCTGCTATATAAGTAGCATTTGAAGGCACATTAACACTTGTTACAATAGGAGCAATTGTATCTACTAATATAGCGGTTGTACTTCCAACACTATTTAAAGTTAAGTTAGCGTCATTAGTAGCGGTGTCTTTTAAAGTGCCACCGTTAGCAGTTAAAGAAGAAACCGTTATACCGTCAGTGTCTAAATCACCTGACTGTACAGTATATCTAAAGACTATAGCACTTGTTCCACTACCACTGATGTAAGTTGCTTGACGAGTAGTTGCTCCTACTGTAATACTTAATTGAGGAGTTCCTCCAGTAGTACTGATTATAATATTTTCATTAAAGTTAACGGTAAAATCTAGATTATTACCTGTAACATAAGTAGCGTTTGAAGGCACATTAACACTTGTTATAATGGGAGCAACTGTGTCCACTAATACAGCGGTTGTGTTTCCAACACTATTTAAAATTAGATTAGCATCATTAGTAGCGACGTCTTTTAAAGTACCACCATTTATAGCTAATGTACCAATAGCAATACCATCAGAATCTAAATCACCTGATTGTATAGTATATCTAAACAGTAAAGCACTTGTTCCGCTTCCACTTATGTAGGTTGCTTGACGAGTAGTTGCTCCTACTGTAATACTTAATTGAGGAGTTCCTCCAGTAGTGTTTACGATTACGTTTTCATTGAAGTTAATAGTAAAATCTAAGTTTTGACCTGATATGTAAGTGGCGTTTGCAGGTACATTAACATTTGTTACAGTAGGGGCGACTGCATCTACTAATACACCAGTAGTTGCCCCCACATTATTTAATGTTAGATTAGCATCTTTTCCTCCAGAATCTTTTAAAGTACTGCCATTAGCAGCTAAAGAGCCAACAGCAATACCATCAGTATCAAGATCCCCTGAAAGAACCGTATGTCTAAAAACCAAAGCACTTGTTCCACTACCGCTAATGTAGGTTGCTTGGCGTATGGTAGCTCCAATGGTAATAGCTATTTGCGGTATTCCTCCTGTAGTATTTACAGTTACATCCTCGTCAAAGTTTACGGTAAAATCTAAATTTTGTCCTGTTACGTAAGTAGCATTGGCAGGTACACTCACACTAGAAACAGCAGGTGCAACTGCATTTGAAATTACTGTTGTTGTATTATCTGTATCATCAGTAGTACCATCATTTATTACAACTGTAAAAGTAGTTGTTTCTGAAGTAGCTGTTCTGTTATCAGTTGGATTAAAAGATAAAGCTCTTAGTTTTGTTTGTAAATCAGCAGGTGTAGTACTAGCTATAGTATAAGGTCCAGTACCAGAAAGTCCCGTACCTGTTAATGTTCCTTTTGCATTATTATCTAATGTAATGGTAGCAGATAAGTTATCTCCATCTGCATCTGTAGTTGTGATACTTGAAAAAGGAGAAAGAGTACTATTATCATTTACACTTTGACCAGCGGTTGTTCCTCCAATTACAGGTGCTGTATTGGAAAAAGCAGATGTAACTACCATACCATCTATTGAAAATCCCCCAAAAATAGGAGTAGCAGGTGTTATAACTATTTCGTCAATATCTGAAAAAGAACCTGTAGTAGGTGAAGCTAAGTTTATATTTATAGCAGAGTTATGAGCAGGGTCTACTAAGACAAGTGTACCAACTGTTGCACCATCTTTTTTACCAATGAATGTGAAATCAAGTGTGCTACCACCTATAGCTTGTTGGTAAGCAAATTGCATTGATGTAATACCTATTTCCCCACCACTATCTGTTGATAGTGTTCCAGAACTAACAGAAAAAGTACCGTTTCCTGCCCAAGCTAATACAGCATCCGAGGCTCCACCAATTGCATCAGTACCTACTCCGTTCCCATTTGTGGCAAAGGCAAGAACAATGTTGCCACTAGATGTACTAGAGATATCAAAGCTATTTAATAGAGAATTAACTGATTGATCAGCACTAGGATTTGTACCAGTTGCTAAAACCACAGTTGATGAACCAAATTCCATAGTACTAGGGGTCTGAGCGTTCAATTGCTTATTAGAAAAAATAAGCACAAAATAAACAAGTATATTCAATAAGAATTTAAAGTAACGATGTTTCATTTTTATTTAGTATATGATTGGTTAAATAATTTTACAGATAAAACTCTAATGATTTTCACTAGAGTTTTATTTTATCAAATGAATTATAACAAATAAGTTAATTTCTAGAAGGAAAAACACCTACCAAAGCAATAATATAATTAACAGCTAAGTAAGGTTGTACATTAGTATGTGGTAGGTTTCCACCTGTATTAAGTATATTCAAACCAGCATTAGCACTAATAGTTTGTCCATTAACAGTATTGTTAGCAGGTCCATAAGCATTTACAGGTGTGGCACTAATACCAGATCCAAAACTTGCTCCAGCAGGAACATCTCCTGCCTGAGGAGTACTACGAATACCAGCATCAGCACTTAATTGAATATGTTGGTCAGCAGCTGTATTGTTTTGAGTTGCGTGATTATGACTTGGCATTTGAGTAATGTTTAAGGTAACCGTTTCTACCCCTCCTCTTTGACCCAATCTATAATCACTTAAGCCAGGGCCATTTCTAGGGCCTATTGGAGCTCTACCTCTTAAATCGGGTAAAGCAAAAGTTGTTCTTCCGTCTCCTCCGTACGTGGTTCCTAAAATTGAAAATAAAGCAGAGTTTTGTGAAATTGCCAGTAATTGTCCATCGCAAAATGCCCAACCTCTTGGAGCAAAGTTTCCTCCGAACATCGTAATTTGACCTAAAAATGGTTCCATAAATAAAAAGTTTAGTAGTTAATGTTAAGAACAACAATTTAGTAAAAAAAACAATATGCTTTGTGTAACTGTTTAATTATTTGTTAGTTATAGTTTTTTGTTACAAGTGTGTAAAATTGCTAAATGTTGAATATTTGTTTTCTACAAACCAAATATAAAAACAAACCGCACTAAACTTTAATTCTATTGTTTAAGCGTATTCGATTAATATGCAAACGTGTACTTTTAAGGTATATACGTATAAGTAGAGATGTTTTTTATAGGTAAGTTTATTACTTAAGTTAGTTTTTTCTCCAGAAAAAAGGAGTTAATAAAATTAACACAGTAAATAGCTCTAGACGACCAATTAACATTAGAAAAGAGCAAAACCATTTAGCACCTGCTGATAAATGGTTAAAATTGTCTACAGGACTAACACTTCCAATAGCAGGTCCGATATTACCCAATGAAGAAGCGCATGCTCCTAAAGCAGACTTTATATCTAAACCTAAAAGGGCTAGAACAACAGTACCAATTATAAAAATTAGCATGTAGAGTACAAAAAATGAAAGTATGTTGAATATAATTGTTTGATTAACTGCTTTTCCGTCATAACGAACAGGTATTATGGCATTTGGGTGTAATGATTTTTTAAATTCAAGAAAGCTATTCTTCAACATGATAATGTGACGAACAATTTTCACTCCTCCAGATGTAGACCCTGCAGAACCTCCTAAAAAAAATAAAGAGAAAAATATTGCGGTAACAAAAAAGCTCCACATTGTAAAATCGGCAGTAACAAAACCAGTTGTGGTCACTACAGATATAACAGAGAATAAAGAATGTCTTATTGCACTTTCTACTTCACCCCATACTTTAGGATGTTCTATAGTAGTTTGTAGATTGGGATCTTGAAAAAAGATAATCATTAAAGCTACAATGGTAGCTATTCCAAGAATACCAAAAAGGTAGTATTTGAATTCTTCACTTTGTATAACTTTTCTAACTTTTCCTTTTAATGCAAAATAGGTGAGTACAAAATTAGTACCAGCAATAAACATGAAAAAGATGATAATGTACTGAATTAATGGAGCATTATTCCAATGAGCTACACTAGCATTTTTAGTAGAGAATCCACCCGTGCTTACGGTCGCCATAGCATGATTAATAGCATCAAACCAAGTCATTCCAGCTACTTTTAGTAGTAAAAATTCAATAGCAGTTAACAATACATAAATTAACCATAAGCGTTTTGCTGTATCAGTAATTCTTGGGTGTAGTTTATCAGCAGAAGGACCTGGGGCTTCAGCCATAAAAAGTTGCATACCTCCGATACCTAATAAAGGTAAAATAGCAATGGTAAGTACAATAATTCCCATGCCTCCAATCCAGTGTGTACAACTTCGCCAAAATAAAATACCCTTAGGCATAGATTCTATATCGGTTAAAATAGAGGAACCTGTGGTTGAGTAACCAGAAATTGTTTCAAAAAAAGCATTAGTTACGTTCGGTATACTTTCTGTGAGTAGATAGGGAAGCATTCCTGTGAACGATAAGGTAAGCCATCCTAAAGTAACAATAAGGTATCCCTCTTTTTTATGAATGTTTTTATTATCGGGTTTATTGAAAAAAAACAATAAAGAACCAATTGCTATCGTAATAATTCCGGCATTTAGAATTCCTAATTTAGCGGATTCGTTGTAATAAAAACTTATGGGTAAGGCAAGCCACATAAATAACCCATTCAGGATAGCTGTAACTCCTAAAAAACGATAGACTAATTTAAGATTAAGGTTTTCCATTACTTAAATAGGTCTTCTACGATATTTATAGCTTCAGGTAAGCAGAAAACAATGGCTCTATCACCGCTTTGCATTTGAAAATCACCAAAAGACATTAATGCTTCTCCATTTCTAATTACACCTCCAATAATGGCTTCTCTAGGAAAGCGTAATTCTCTAATGATTTTTTGAGTTACTTTAGCACCTGGATGTACTTCAAATTCAAAAACTTCAGCATCAACATTATGCAGATTAGCTAAGGCTACAATTTCCCCTTTTCTAATATGACGGAAAATATTACTTGCAGCAATTAATTTTTTATTAATTAACGTATCAATACCAATAGTTTGAGAAATGTTAATATAATCCATATTCTCTACTAAAGCTACTGTCTTTTTTACACCTTTGGATTTAGCTACTAAACAGGACATGATGTTGGTCTCAGAGTCTCCAGTAACAGCCACAAAAGCATCCATTTCTCTAATACTTTCTTCTTCTAATAATTCTAAATCTCTACCATCACCGTAAATAACTAATGTATTACGTAAATCTTCTGCAAGTTGTAAGGCTTTGTCTTTATCTTTTTCAATTAGCTTTACTTTAAAGTTATCTTTGCAGAGTTTTCTCGCTGTTTTTCTTCCTACACGGCTTCCTCCCAAGATCATTACATTTTTAATATCTATATATTCTTTTCCTATGATAGGGTATAGTTTATCAATACTATATTTTGGCACAGAAAAATATACTTGGTCGTTTATTTTATACTCAGTATCTCCACGAGGAATAATTGTTTGAGAAGTCCCTTCACGTTTTATAGCTATAGTAATGAAGTCTACCAAACAAAATTTCTCTTTAGTTTCTTTAACAGTAAGGTCTAAAATAGGAGATTTATACCCAAGTGTTGTTCCCATGATATTGAAAACTCCATTTTCAAAAGCAACAGTATCATTAAATGAAGACTGATTTAGTAGAGACTTAATTTCTTCCGCAGCTAATTCTTCTGGAGAGATCATAAAATCTACACCATAATCTTTAAAATTAATACAAGGGTTATTTAAAAATTCAGGATTACTAATTCTAGCAATTGTTTTTTTAACACCTAATGCTTTACCTATTACAGAAATCGTAAAGTTTGTATTAGGACTTTCAGTAACTGCTAATAATAAATCGGCAGAGCTTACACCTATTTCTTTCAATAACTTTATAGAGGTAGCGTCTCCTTTTTTGGTGATAACATCTAAATGATTGTTTAGATATTCTAATTTTTCACCATCAAAATCGACTACATATGTGTCTTGTGCTTCGTAAGAAAGGAGTTTAGCCAAATGAAAACCAACGTCTCCAGCCCCGGCTATAATAATCTTCATATTAAAAATTAAAAAAGATAGAATGCAAAGATACTGTGCTTCTTTTGGTTGTGCAAAAAATGAATTATATTTATAAATTTAAAAGAAAAAACAATTAAAGTTTTGTAATTAAACGACTACGTTTATTTACGTATTTATAAGACTGTGAAAAGAAAAAAAAATAATATGAATAAGATTTCTATTAAATCGTGGGCATTAGATGATAGACCAAGAGAAAAGTTAATGTCTAAAGGAAAAACAGTATTGTCAGATGCCGAATTAGTAGCTATTTTGATTGGCTCTGGAAATAGAGATGAAAGTGCAGTTGCTTTAGCAAAAAGAATATTATTATCAGTAAACAACGACTTAAATGCTTTAGCAAAATTATCTATAGAGGAGTTAATGAAATTTAAAGGAATAGGGGAGGCAAAAGCAATATCTGTGGTAACTGCTTTAGAGTTTGGTAAAAGAAGACAGTTTGTAGGAAGAGCAAGTGTGCCTAAAATAAAAAGTTCTATTGATGTAGCAAAAATTATGCAACCACTTATAGGTGATTTACAATACGAAGAATTTTGGGTATTATATCTTAATAACTCAAATAAAGTATTAGCAAAACACCAATTAAGTAAAGGAGGGTTTACCGCTACTTTGGTAGATGTAAGATTGTTGTATAAGAGAGCCTTAGAGCTTTCTGCAATTGGAGTAATTGTTTGTCATAACCACCCTTCAGAAAAATTATCACCAAGTAAATCAGATATTGATATCACTAAAAAAATAAAGCAAGCAGGTGTTACCTTAGATATTAAATTACTAGATCACTTAATAGTTACTGAAAAAGCTTATTTTAGCTTTGCAGATGAAGGAATTTTATAGTCGTTTTACGATTCTAGTTACTATTTATGATACTTATTTATACCCATAAAGTTACTCCTAGAGTACGTTATATTTTTAAACATATATTTACTCGTATTTTACAAGTTCAGATTGATTTTACAGGTAAAGTAGAGGAATTTGTAGCTTATAATGGACCTAAGTTTTCATATACAAATGTTCCTTTAGGAAAAGAGTTTTTTGTTGAAAGTAATGAGTTGTTGTTTCAACAAGGTGTAAAGGATGTAGAAATAATTATTCAAAAATGGGATGAAGCTCCTTGTTTTTTTTCAACGGCTGAAACTTCTGAGATCCCATTTGATATTTTTGCTGCTAGTTTTTATTTAATATCAAGATATGAAGAATATTTACCGCATATTAAAGACGAGCATGGCCGTTTTTCGGTAAAAGAAAGTATAGCATATCAAAATGGGTTTTTAGAAAAGCCACTTGTTGATATATGGGCATATAAGTTTCTCGATACTTTAAAGCAAAAATTTCCTGATTTTAAACATACTACAAGAAAATATAAGTATATATCTACAATAGATGTGGATAATGCTTATGCATATAAGTATAAAAGTTTTATTAGGATATTGGGAGGTTTTTTAAAAGACATTTCTCAGTTTAAGATTTTTACAGTTTGGGATAGATTTGCTGTCTTTTTTAATATTAAAAAAGACCCATTTGATACCTTTAAAGAAATAATAGATGTAAAGAAAACATATAACATAAGAACTATATTTTTCTTTTTAATAGGTGATTATACTACATTCGATACTAATGTTTCTGCTTCTAAAAGAAAATTTAAATTGTTAATAAAAGATATGGTTGATTACGCTCGTGTAGGCTTACATCCTTCTTATTACACCGTTAATAATGCGGCTATGTTAAAAAAGGAAAAAGAGCGTTTAGAAAACATAACTAATATGCCTATTAAGCGTTCAAGACAACACTATTTAAGAGTGTCTTTACCAGAAACATATCAACAGTTAATAGATTTAGAGATAGATGAAGACTATTCAATGGGATATACAACACATGTTGGTTTTCGAGCAACTACATGTACACCTTTTCACTTTTACGATTTAGATTTTGAAATTCAAACACCATTAAAAATATTCCCATTTGCTTTGATGGATACAACGTTAAACGATTACATGAAGTTAACACCAAAACAGTCATTAGGAAAAATTAGAGATTTAAAAAATGAAGTAAAGGCGGTAAATGGTACTTTTATAACAGTATTTCATAATGAAAGTTTAAGTAATTATTTAAGATGGAGAGGCTGGAATAGATTATACAATTCAATGATAAAAATAGTAAGAAATACATAGATAATATGGATATAAAACATTTGTTTTTTGATTTAGATCATACATTATGGGACTTTGATAAAAACTCTAAACTAACCTTTAATCAAATTTTTAAAGAACAAAATATAACTATTCCAGTAGGTGATTTTTTAAAAGTTTATATGCCTTTGAACTTTAAGTTTTGGAAACTATACAGAGAAGATAAAATAGAAAAATCAGCTTTAAGGTATTATCGATTAAAAGAAACATTTGATAGTTTAAATTATGAAGTTTCTGATGATTTAATAAACCAAATATCTAAAGATTACATAGAATATTTACCAAACTTTAACTACCTATTTGATAATACTAAAGAGGTACTAGAGTACTTAGAAAAGAAGTATGATTTACACATCATTACTAATGGTTTTGAAGAGGTGCAGAAATTAAAACTAAAAAAGTCAGGAATTAGTAATTTTTTTAAACAAGTAATCACATCTGAATGTGTTGGAGCTAAAAAACCTAATTCAAAGGTTTTTAAGTTTGCATTGGAAAAAGCCGGAGCTAAAGCAAAAGAGTCTGTTATGATAGGTGACAATTATGAGGCTGATATTATTGGTGCTCTAAATTCAGAAATGAAAGTAATTCACTTTTCAGAAGAAATAAAAAGTAAAGATGTCCAACAAATAACTTCATTAATTGAATTAAAAAAATATTTATAAATGAATAATATTCTGAAAATAAATAAAAATAAGAAAGTAAAACACTTCTTTATATTATTTGTTTTAATAACACATATGTCATGTATAAAAGATATTGATTTTAGTCAAGCAGAAGATATAGAAATAACACCAGTTATTGTTGCATCATTAGTGTATGCCAATCTTGATCAAATTTCATTAGTTACACCAACAGGAATTGAAATAGCAAGAATAAGAGAGGTTTCAAGGTTAGAAGTTTTTAATAATGAAGGAGCTGAAGATTTAAATAAAATTGAACTTAATTTTGAAATAAATAATCCTTTTGATAGAAACTTTAAACTTAATTTTAATTTTCTCGACGAGAATAATGCAGTAACGTATAGAGTTACATCAATTAATATTCCCAAAAACACTCAGGCTTTTAACTTTCAAGAGGTTATTGATGTTTTGAGTAATTCAAGTATTTTAAATTCAACTAAAATTGAATTAATTCTTGAGCTATTACCAAGTTCAGACGGTACCGTGATTGATATCAACGAACCCAAAAAGTTTACTTTTAAATCAGCAGGAACCCTTTATTTTAAAATAAATTAATGAAACATTTATACATTTTATTGCTGTTGTTTATAATCGTAATACACGAAATAAACAGTCAAAATAAACAAGTTTTATATGGGTTCGATGAAATACCACAAACATTATTATTAAACCCAGGAGCAACCGTTAATTATAAATATCATGTAGGAATTCCCTTTTTATCAGGAGTGTCTTTTCAAGCCGGAGTAACAGGTGATGTTACAATAGCTGATGTTTTTAGAAATGACATGATTAATTTTAATGTTAAGTATAGGAATGCATTAAATAAATTATCAGTTAACGATTATATACAGTTAAACACACAAATAGAAATACTAAATGCAGGTTATAAACTTAATGATAAGTATTATATATCTGGAGGTTTTTATACAGAAGTAGACGCATTTATGGCGGTGCCAAAAAATATATTACAACTAATTAATGATGGCAATGCTTCCAACTTAAATAAAGATTTTTTGGCATCAGAAGTTTCGGTAAAATCTGAAGTATTAAGTGTTCTCCATGTTGGTATTTCAAAAAAAGTAGATGATAAGTTAACAGTAGGAGGGAGGTTAAAAATTTATTCGGGAATAGCTAATGTTACTTCTACTGAAAATAAAGGAAGTTTTGCAACAAAATTAGGTCAAGATAATATTTACACACACCATTTAAATAATATTGATGCCGCGGTTTATAGCTCTGGTATTTATAATGAAAATAATAATGTTGAAATTTCTACAAAAGATATCATTAGTAGATCACTTTTGGGAGGAAACTTGGGCTTAGGTATAGATTTTGGAATTACCTATAAGATTAATAAACAAACTGAATTAACAGCTAGTTTGTTAGATGTAGGTTTTGTGAATTATTCAAAAGGAAATAGAAATGCATCTGTAAAAGGAAGTTATAATTTTTCTGGTATTGAGTTTAAATACGATGGAACAAATCGTAATTATTGGGAAGACTTAAAGAACGACATAGAAAGCCAAATACCTAATGAAGAAGATAAAAATTCATATACAGTAATGCGCCCTATAAAGTTTAATAGTTCAGTTAAACATAGTTGGGGAAAATCAAGAAGAGAAGAAACTTGCTACGATATGACGTATAATAAATTTTATAACAATGCTATTGGTGGTCAGTTGTTTGCTGTTTTTAGACCTACAGGACCTAAATTCGCATTTACAAGTTTTTATGAAAGAATTTTAATAAAAGGAGTGAGGAGTAAAATAACCTATACAATTGATGATTTTTCATACACTAATTTTGGATTAGGATTATCAGTAAAAACAGGAAAGTTAAACATATACGGTGTAGTGGACAATTTGTTTAAAATTGCCGATATTGCTGATGCCAATACAACCTCTTTTCAACTAGGAGTTAATTTAATATTTAAATAAATGAAAAAAATAGTTTACGTTTTATTATTAATCACAGCAACAAGTTTTGCGCAAAAATCTATTAATACTTACAAGTATGTTATTGTACCAACAAAGTTTGACTTTTTAAAAGGTAAAGATAAATACCAAACAAGTTCATTAACAAAATTCTTATTCAATAAGTATGGCTTTACAGCACTATTAGAAGAAGAGAAGTTACCAGAAGAAGTTGTAAATAATAGGTGTTTAGCTTTAACAGGTACAGTAAGAGATGAATCAGGATTATTTACAACAAAGAGTATTGTAGAGTTAAAAGATTGTAATAACAAAGTGGTGTTTGCATCTAAAGAAGGAAGAAGTAAAGAGAAAGATTACAAAAAGGCCTATCATGAAGCTATTCGTAATGCTTTTAAATCAGTACAGGCATTAAAGTACAAGTATACACCATCAAAAGAAGTAACTACTGTAAAAGAAGAAGAAGTAGCTCCAGTGGTTTCAACTGTTGAGGTAGTAAAAAATAAAACAGTGCAGGCTAATGAAGAAAACACAACAAAGAATGTATTGTATGCACAATTAACAACTAACGGATTCCAGTTAGTAAACACAAAACCTGAAGTTGTTTTTCAAGTATTAAAAACGAATGTAAAAGACGTTTTTGTAATTAAAGATAAGAATGGAATTTTATATAAAAATGGAGGTTTTTGGTTTGCTGAGTATTATGTGGATGGAACTAAAACAATAAAACAATATCAAATAAAGTTCTAACGCATATTTTTCACTACTCTTTAAGAAATAATAATAAAGAGTAGTGAAAAAACACTTATAAATATCCATAAAAGAGAAGCAACAATAACAGGCTTAATACCACTTTCTTTTAAATCCTTACCAGTTAAATTCATTCCTACTAAAAATAAGGTTACTACGAGAAGTCTTTTAGATAATCCTACGATGTTTATCGAAAAACTTTCTGGAACAACTTGATAACTGTTGAGTAGCATAGCTACAATGAATCCAATTATAAAATAAGGGGTTTTAATTTTTCTATCACTAGACTTAAAAAGAAGCATAGCAAAAAAAGATAAAGGTATAATCCATAAAGTACGTGCAAGTTTCACAGTAGTTGCTATTTGCAAAGCTTCATCACCATACTCTAAAGCAGCCCCTACAACAGAACTGGTGTCGTGGATAGCTATGGCGCACCAAATTCCAAATTGTTGTTGAGTTAAACCAAAAAGATGTCCTAAAGGAGGAAATATAAATAAGGCAATAGCATTTAAAAAGAAAACAACTCCAATAGCGATACTTATAGTTTTATGATTAGCTTTAATTACAGGTGAAATAGCAGCGATAGCACTTCCGCCGCAAATAGAAGTCCCCGAAGTAATTAAAAAGCCTAACTTTTTCTCAATTGAGAAAAAATTAATAAGAAAGAGACCTAGAGTTACGGTTAAAATAATTGATAAAGTAGCTAAAATAAACCCTTCTTTGCTTGTTTGTATAGTTTCAGTTAAAGACATTCCAAAACCTAAACCAATAAGAGACGTTTTTAAAAGAATTTGAGTTGCTTTTTTGGTTTTTTCTGGAAAAGGATTACCAAAAATAGATGTCAAAATAAAGCCAAATACTAAAGCAAAAGGGCTAGAAATGTAGCCAGCCAAGGCTAGTGTTATAGAGAATATAAAAAAGATAATTAGATAGAATTGTTTCATTTTTTCTAAGAATTTGATGAAACAAAACTACGACTGAAATATAGCTAAAAAGGAAATTAAATAGTTATACAGAATAACTAAAAGTTATAGTTGGTTTTAATTAATTTATAAAGTAGGTCCATTTTTTTTGATTGATAGTTTGTCCTACAAACAAAATCAAACTCACGCTCAAAAGAAAGCCCTTTAATATCAACTATTTTTAATTTGTTTTGAATGAGTTTTTCCGTTACAGCATGGATAGATAAGAGAGCATAAGAGTTAGAGTAGTGTAAATACTGTTCAATAGCCTCTGTGTTATTTAATGTTATTACTCTGTTTAGTGTAGTAATGTTGTTTTTCTTTAAAGTTTCTTCAATTACCTCACGTGTACCCGAACCAATTTCACGACTTACATAAGGTATTTCACTTAGTTCTTTTTTTGATATAGAGCTTTTACTATTGCTATTGTTAGTGCTTGTAACCAGCACAATTTCATCTTTTATAAATTTTGAGTATCGTAATAATTGATTAGAAGATTTTCCTTCTACAATACCAAACTCTAATTCTTGATTTAAAATCTTATGTTCAATATCTTTTGTATTACCACTAATTATATTGAACTTTATATTATTAGAGTTTTGTTTTATTTTAGCGAGTACTTTTGGTATCACATACGTAGCAATTGTGGTGCTCAATCCTATATTAAATTCAAGAGAAATGCTCTTTTCATTTAAAAGAAAAGAATTCTTTAATTCTTCAAATAACTCAGTAATTTTATAAGCATAATCAAGAAAAATTTTTCCTTCATTTGTTAATGAAATAGAGTTTCGTGATCTATTAAAAAAAGTTGTATTGTATTCTTCTTCTAATTTTGAAATAGTTTTAGAAACGGCAGGTTGTGAAATATTCAACTCTTTAGAAGCAAGTGTAAAACTTGAATACTGAGCAACTTTGATAAAAGTTTTTAGTTTATAATTCATAACCTATTTGTATTGTAACTAATAATTGTATTTATCTTTCCAACGTTGCTTCAGTAGTTCTCTAAATTGATTTTCACGAGCATTGTTGCCTGGTTCATACAATTTTGTGTTTTTTATCTCATCGGGTAAAAATTCTTGATTTACGAAATTACCAGCGTAGTTGTGAGAGTATTGATATTCCTTTCCGTAGTCTAGGTCTTTCATTAATTTAGTAGGAGCATTACGTAAATGCAACGGAACAGACAAATCACCAGTTGTTTTAACTAAATTTTGTGCTTCACCTATAGCCATATAAGAAGCATTACTTTTGGCAGAGTTTGCTAAATATACAGCGCACTGGCTTAAAATAATCCTAGACTCTGGATAGCCAATTACAGAAACAGCTTGAAAGGTATTGTTGGCTAAAATTAACGCAGTAGGGTTTGCGTTACCAATATCTTCAGAAGCAGCAATAAGCATTCTACGAGCAATAAACTTCACATCTTCCCCGCCTTCTATCATACGAGCTAACCAATACACTGCTGCGTTGGGATCACTACCTCTGATAGATTTTATAAAAGCAGAAACAATATCGTAATGTTGTTCACCTGTTTTATCATAACGAACCGTATTTTTTTGAATTTTAGATAATACCAATTCATTAGTAACCTCAATTTCATCATCAGCAGAAACTAATAATTCAAAAATATTCAGAAGTTTTCTCGCATCCCCACCAGAAACTTGAAGCAGTGCATCGGTTTCTTTTAAGTTGATTTTTTTTTGAGAAATGATTTCATCTTTTTCCATTGCGCGATGTAACAAAGCAACCAAATCATTTTTATCAAAAGAATTTAATATATACACTTGGCAACGAGAGAGTAGGGCAGGTATAACCTCAAAGCTTGGGTTTTCAGTGGTAGCGCCAACTAGAGTTACCCAACCTTTTTCAACAGCGCCTAATAAAGAATCTTGTTGAGATTTACTAAAACGATGAATCTCATCAATAAATAAAATAGGGTTTTTTTGCGTGAACAATCCGCCACTTTTCTTTGCTTTTTCAATTACTTCACGAACATCTTTTACTCCAGAACTAATAGCACTTAAGGTATAAAATGGACGTCCAGATTCATTTGCAATAATATTGGCTAAGGTAGTTTTTCCAATTCCTGGAGGCCCCCATAAAATTAGTGAAGGAATAATTCCTTGTTTTATATGATTGGTTAAAATTCCATTTTCGCCCACTAAATGTTGTTGACTAATATAGTCACTTAAACTTTGTGGACGGATTCTTTCTGCCAAAGGTTGATTCATAATGTAAAAATAGCAAAGATTTATGACAGAACTTCAGAAATACTGCTTTGGATTTATTTTTGTTATTTTAAAGGTCATGAACACAGAACAGCAACTAAAATTTTCTTCAACAGTTTTTACTATTCCTCTCCTGTTTGTTTTTACAATTTGGCTTGTATACTGGGTAGAAATTAAATTCGGATGGAATTTCAATAAATTTGGAGTTTTTCCAAGAAATTTTAGTGGTTTAAAAGGAGTTTTGTGCTCTCCTTTTATTCACAGTGACACCAAGCATCTTTTTAATAATTCAGTTCCTTTATTTGTGCTCTCAGCTTGTCTTTTTTATTTTTATAAGGAAGTAGCAATTAAAGTTTTGTTATTTGGAGGGATTATTACTGGATTACTAACTTGGTTAATTGCAAGAGAATCCTACCATATTGGAGCGAGTGGAATTGTGTATTTACTTTTTAGTTTTGTTCTTTTTAGTGGGATTATAAAGAAAAACTACAGGTTAGTAGCTGTTTCTTTCATCACCATATTTTTATACGGAAGTATGGTTTGGTATGTATTACCGATTAAAGAAGGAATGTCTTGGGAAGGTCATTTATCAGGGTTAATTACAGGAATAGTATTAGCTTTGTTATACAAAAATAAAGGTATAATTAAGGAAAGTTTTAAGTTCTCTAAAACAGAATTTGATGATATGTTTGATGAAAATGGAAACTATATTCCACCAATTGAAGAAGCCGAGTTAGAATTGAAGGAAATAAAATACCGTTATATCTACAAGGAAGAGGAATAAAAAATCCTGCATTAAGCAGGATTTAAAATATTATAAACGTTGTCTTACAGCTTCATATAAGAACGCACCACAAGCAACTGAAACATTTAAAGATTCAATTTCACCTAGAAGTGGCAATTTAGCCTTATAGTCCACCATTTTTAAAACAGAGTTACTTACTCCTTTGTGCTCAGAACCCATGATGATTGCCATAGGTTGATTAAAATTAACATCAAAAACTGAATCTTCAGTTTTTTCAGTAGCAGCAGCTAATTTAATATCTGCAGCTTTTAGTTGAAAAATGGCATCTTTAATATGATCTACTTTACAAATAGGTACTTTAAAAGCAGCTCCTGCAGAAGTTTTAATGGTTTCAGCATTTACAGGAGCACTACCACTTTTTTGAATGATGATTCCGTTTACACCGGTACATTCTGCTGTTCTAATAATGGCCCCAAAATTCCTTACATCAGAAACTTGATCTAATAATAAAAATAGAGGAGTTTTATCAGATTCTAATGCTTCTTCAATTAAGCTCTCTAAATCATAAAAGTCAATAGGGGAAATTTTAGCTACAGCACCTTGATGATTGTTATGTTTAGATAAACGATCTAACTTCTCAGTAGGAACTACACTAGTTGATACTTTATTCTTCTTTAGGAGCTTATCTAATTGAAAAAATAACTCTCCTCGTAAACCTTTTTGAAGATATACCTTGTTAATTGAAGCTCCACTTTCTATAGCTTCAATAATGGCTCTAATACCGAAAATATTTGTGTTTTGTTCCATGTTGCAAATGTAGTTGATTTTGTGGTATAAAAAAACCACCTCGGAAAGAGGTGGTTTTAGTTTTATTTAAAATTTGTTTACTTATTTAAAACAAATTATTCTAACGTTTGACAGTTTAATCATATCCTAAGGATTTTGATCAGAGCTATTAATTTTAGGATTTGAATTTATTTCGCCTTCTGGAATTTGAAATCTAAAAAAATCACCTTCTGGAGTTATACTAATGTTACCAAAGGAAGGGTGACCAGTTCGATCCAATGGTAATTTAAACCTTTTTAAATCAAACCATGCTACTCCTTCTCCCCAAAGTTCTATTCTTCTTTGAAGATAAATTTCATTTACTAAATCCATACCCGTATTAGTAGATTTTGTATATGCTGGATTTCTATTACTAACTAGCTCGAAAAGGACATCAGCAGCAGAAGCGTCTCCTAACCTAGCTTTTGCTTCAGCTTCGATAAGATACATTTCTGCACTTCTCATATAAGAGTAGTCACCTTCAAATGAACCTGTGGCATCAACAAATTTTAGATTTGTATAATCTGGAAATGAAGTATTATTATTGTTTGGATCTACCCAGGCAGCTTTTCTGAGATCTGTATCAGGAATTTGGTCATATAATCTTGGAACTATTTTTTTATATCCTCCTAAAGTTCCACCGTAACCTCCTGAAGTACTGTCAAAATGAGCGAAAAAAGAAACGAAACTACTTGAAGTTTGGGAGTCAATATCTGCACCCCACATCCATTCTACATTATTTATATTATCAAAGCCATCGCTTGCATAATCAGTACCAGGCATCAAAGAATAGCTTTGCCTTGCCTTATTTGCATTGTCAGCTGCTTTAAGCCAATCTCCTGTTTCTAGATAAACATTTGCTAAAATACCTTGTGCTACACTTAAATCAATTTGCTGTTTAGAGTTTCTAGTATATCCAACCAATAAATCTTTAGCTCTTTCTAAATCAGGTATAATTCTATCGTATACATCTTGTAATGTCCCTCTTCCATTACCTTCAAAATTAACTCTATCAGGAATAGGAACTCCAGGGTCACTTTCATTTCCTAGATAAGTATGGCAATAAAATCTAGCTAGATTAAATAAACTAAAACTTTTAATAGCTAATGCTTGACCTAACAAGGCATTTTCTTTATCAGTTCTGTCTACTTTGCCATCTAAAGCAATAATGACACTATTAGCGTCTGCTATAGCAGTGTAGTAAGTATTCCATATAATATTGGTCCTACTACTAGTTTGTTGTCTGCCATTATAATTATACACAAAGATATACCAATTGAAGTTATGTAAAACAATATCATGTCCAAGCATATCTGCGTAAGCCATCATTGCTTTCTGACCATAATCTACATCTACACGTGCCGGGTTTCCTACACCGCTAGATCTTAAATTAGCATAAATACCATTAACAATAGCTTCTGTTGCTGCAGATGCGGAAGCAACTTGTTCTGAAGATATTGATCTTTCTGGATCTGTATCTAAAAACTCCTCACTACAGCCAAAGCTAAATGTTAGAGTTAATAAAAATATAAATATTTTCAAATTATTCATTTTATATTTATTTAAGTTATTTTTAAAAATTAAGAGTAAGTCCAACAGATGTAGTTCTTGCTAAACCAAATTCGTTTATTGCATTTCCAGTAAGGCTTAGTCTTGGATCATAACCTTTTCTAGCTTTTGATAATAAAAATAAATTATTGCCTGTCACATAAATTCTAGCAGAACTTAAACCTATGTTTTTAAGTAGATTGTCATTAAAATTATATGATAATGTAATATTTTGTAGATTCAAATATGATTGATCAACTAAGAAAAACGTTGAAGTACCAGCTTGATTAACATCACTAGAGTCTAACCTTGGAATTGAAGCATTTGTATTTTCAGGTGTCCAAGAATCAAAAACATCTCTATGATAATTATCTCCTGCTGAAGTTGTACCAAGTAAGTTTTGATATACTCCGTCATATCCATATCCTCCTATTTGGTAAGCAAATGCAACATTTAGAGAAATATTTTTGTAGGAAAAATTAGTTGAAAAACCTCCATATAAATCTGGAATGGCTGTTTTACCAACAAAATACTCAGTCGCATTTACTCTATTATTAGTTGTTTCTCTTTCTCCTGTTGGATTACCATCGACGTCTAATACATCAGTAAACCATAATCCATCTCCATTTGTTGGGTCTACTCCAGCAAATTCTCTCATAAAATAATCATATCTTGACTTACCTTCTTGAAGTCTAAATAGACCATCATCAATAAATTCTTCCGGTAATCTAGTTATTTTATTCTTAAAATGAGTTGCGTTTACATTAAAATCCCATCTAAAGTTATCGTTTTGAATTAGTTTTAAACCAAGTTCAATTTCTACACCATTATTTTCCATGTCACCTACATTAGCAGGCTTAGTTCCAACCCCATCGCTTTGTGATAATGGCTCAAAAAATAGTAAATCATCAACTTTTCTTTTAAAATATTCAGCATTTAGAGTGAATCGATTATTAAACATTGATATTTCAAATCCGGCATTAATGTTAGTTGATGTCTCCCAAACTAAATCTTCATTTCCAAGTTGGAAAAAAGTTATTCCTGGAACGTTATTTCCTGCATTCACGATGTCAAACTGATCAGTGTAAGCGTAGTAATTTCTATTATCTAAATCTCCTGTAATGGTTCTATTATCTTCATAAAGTATTGCATCATTACCTTGTTGCCCATAACTAGCTTTTAATCTCAAACTATTAATCCATGAAGAAGTAAAGAAGTTTTCTTTGTGAATAGACCAGGCTCCTCCAATTCCATAAAAATTACCCCATCTATTATCCGGGTGAAATACAGATGATCCATCTCTTCTAAAACTTGCATTAATAAAATACTTGTCATCAAAGTCATACGTAACTCTTGAAAAATAACCTTCCACAGTATAATCTTTTTGATAACCTGTCAAAAATTGAATATTTACTCCGTTGTCTAATACAGGAAGATTTCCTATAACTGTTTCTGTGACTTGACCAGCTAGCAATCTAAAGTTGTAGTTATTACTTTCATGTCCCAAAAGAAAAGATAAACTGTGTTTACCAAGTTCTTTATTCCAATTTAATAATTGTTGGTTAGCTATGGTCATACCTCTATTAGATCGTGAAGTTATTCTTCCATTGAAAGAAAGCGCATCACCTCCTTCGGGTGTTGCGTATCTTGTAATATTAGCATTTGTAATATCAGCAGAAAAATTATAAGAAAATTCAAAATCATTCCAAAACTTTACAGAGGCATTTAATCTTCCTGAAATATTATCAGAAATATTTTCGTTAATGTCTAAAGCGCTAGTACCAACAGGATTAGCGTTGGCTTTAAAAGCTGGTCTTGTGCCTATTGCTCCCCCAGTTCCTTGTCCAAAATCATAAAGGGGATCTCCGTTAGAGTTTCTAATAATACTTCCATCAGCAGATCTACTAAAAACAGGATAAACAGGAGCAGTACCTCTAGCCCATCCAGCTATATTACTTACGCTTGCACTACCGAATCCACCAAGCGGGTTATCTGTATCTGTATGAGCATAATTAATGCTACCACCAAATTTCAACCATTCAGTGGGTTTATATTCCGATGAAAATCTAGCCGTTGTTCTTTCAAAGCCAGAATTAACAATAATTCCTTCATCACTAAGATTTCCTACAGAAAAAAAAGTATTAACGTTATTATTATTATAATTCATGCTTAAATAATTTTCTTTTCTTATTCCAGATAAATAAGATTCATCAAGCCAACTATCTTGATACAATAGTCTTGCATTTGGATTTATTTTACGAGTAACTGGGTCAATTAATTGATCATCCGCCACATTAAAACTATTGTATCCTATGGCTAAAGGACCACCAGTAATTAAACCTGCAGCTGCTTGATTAGCTGCTGCATCGGGAGCAGTTCCACCATCAATTAAAGATAAACGAACTCTTTCGAATACAGCTTCGTAGTATTCTGCAGCACCAGTAATAACATTATATTCAGATACAGCTCTAGTATTTACACCCAATTTTGTATCAAAGGTTATACTCAATTTATCTGTTTTACCTTTTTTAGTTGTTATTATTATAACACCATTTGCCCCTCTACTTCCATACAGCGCATTAGCCGACGCATCTTTTAAAAAGGTCATACTTTCTATATCTTGTGGGTTTATAGAATTTAGGTTTCCATTAAAAACCACTCCATCTAGAACATATAAAGGTGAGCTAGAAGAGTTTATAGAACCAATACCTCTAAAACGCACAGTAGGATCTGCTCCAGGGGCACCAGATTGATTTATTATCTGAACACCAGCTACTTGCCCAACCAATCCTTGTGTTACAGAGGCTGCAGCAACGTTTTCTAAACTTTCTGTCTTAATAGTTGTAACAGCCCCAGTTATTTCTTCTTTCTTCTGACTACCATAAGCAACTACTACTACTTCTTCTAAAAGATTGTCACTAGACATAGTAACATTAATAGAGTCAGATGCACCAACTGTTTTTTCCATTGTTTTCATACCAACAAAACTAAAAACTAAAACGTCTCCTGTTTTTGCTTGGATAGAATAGTTTCCGTCAAAATCAGTTTCAGTACCCTTGGTAGTACCTTTTTTTAAGATTGTAACCCCTGGTAGTGGACCAGATTCATCTGAAACAGTACCTGAAATTGTTCTTTCTTGTGCAAAGGATATTTGCACAATTAACGCTAGGAATAGCGTTAAAATTCCATTAAACTTTGTTCTCATTATGTAATTATTTGAATTAATTAGTTGCTAAAATCTTAAATATATCTTAAATAAACAATTTTTTAACATAAAAAAACGCCCTGACAGCAGGGCGTTTTAATAAAATGTGTTTGTTTTAGGTTGTAGTATGTTAATTTACATCCCAAAATAATTTAGATATCATGGTATCTCCATCAGATAAACTCTGTCTGGCAGCATTCCAGTTAGTATTATTCAATAACTGCTCCTTTTGTGGATAAGTAACTCTATTAGGTATTGTATTTAAATTGGGAACAAGAGTGGTGAATGTAGCAGAGCCATAAGTATCACCAGGAACGGTTAATGTATTTGGGTATCCAGTTCTTCTATACTCAGTCCATGCCTCTAGACCATCCATGTATAGGGCTATGTATTTTTGAGTTAAAACAGTCTCTTCATTAGCAGCAGGTAGCATCGCTACATAGTTATCGGCATCAGTATTAGATACGCCCCAAAACATCATTGATGCTTTAACGCCATTTTCATAATTAGTTTGATTCCATCCATTGAATTCAGACCTAATAAACTCTATCTCAGAATAAGTAAGGATAGGTTGCTTGTAATTTTGTTTGATTATATCTGAACTAGGAATTCCTTCGTCACTCACAGCTCTGGCTGTAGCATTTCCAAAACCATATGGTATACCTACTACTTCAGTAGTTCCTAAGCGAGTATCAAAATATTGAGTTGTTCGAGGGTCTTCTTTAGTAATTGAAGTAAAAGGACCTACTCGATTATATAATAACTCCGTAAAAGATAGTGCAGGACCAAAATCTCTTCTTGCTTCTACTGTAAATGCCTGATGCCAAGGACCTCCAGTAATATCGTCTAAGCCATAAGTAAAATTTGCTTCATCAGTAATAGAATTAAAAGCTTTTGAATCAGATTCGTTAAAAACCTGCACAGCTAAAGCATTGTTTACGCCACTAATATGAGCAGCTAATCTAAGTCGTATTGAATGAGCAAAGGAAATCCATTTGTTGGGGTCTCCATCATATAAATGATCACCATTGTTAAATACTGTTTTAGAGCCGTCCATTTTATTGGCAGCATCTAGTAATTCTGCTAAAATATCTTCATAAATAGTCTGAGCATCAGTGTAAGCTGGGTTAGTTACTCCTTCTTCTAGTCGTAATCCTTCGAAAGCAGCATTATTTTTTTGTCCGTAACTCCAATATGGGGCGTCACCAAAAGTATCAACTAATTTAGAAAATGTAAAAGCCATCATTATTCTACAAGCTTGAACTTGGTTATTGCTATCGCCATAAGTAGCCATAATTTCTGAAGTTTGAGGGTCTTCTATTAACTCTATAGCTTTCTTTAAGTCTGTTAAAATACGATATGGCCATTCCCATAAATCATCTACTTGGGAGGTTCTAAGCGCATATCTGTTTTCATCAGTATAGAATGTTTCAGCCCAATATTGAGCAAAACCTAAGGTTCCTCTAGCTCCTGTCCATTGATCATTTAATTCATATGCTAAATCGAATTGAGCACTAGTCACTAAATGTGTTGAGGGTGCTACTTCTGGATTATCGGGATCGATAATGTAATCTGTATCGCATGCTAAAAATGAACTTAGCAAAAGTGAAGCGAATATATATTTTATTTTTTTCATCTTATTTTATTATTTAGAAAGATAAGTTTAAGTTCATACCAAAAGACCTGACTGAAGGTTGTAGGCCACCTTCTAAACCTTGAATGTTACCTGAGCCAGTTGATACTGTTTCTGGATCAATACCATCATAATCAAGTCCCCAGGTGTATAAGTTTCTACCAAATAAACTAACTCTAGCGTTGTCAAAAACTTTTAAAAACTCTCCTTTAAAAGTATAACCAAGAGAGACTTCTCTTAATTTATAGAAGTCAGCGTCAAAAACATTTTGAGCATCAGGGGTACCGTTACCACCATAATGATAAGCACCGTAATCTGCTGCTGAAATTCTTGTGGTATTGGGAGCAGTGTTTGTAACAGTGTAGCTGTTGCCGTCATCGTTATAAGTAATAGTTCCTGTTACCCCTGGTAATATTATACCATCTTCTCGAATATTATTGTCAACAGTTTCTTGTAACATACCAGAATACATACCCCATTGGTGTGTTGTAGAAAAATATTTACCACCTTTACTCATTTCTATCAAGATTCCTAAATCAAAATTTTTATATTTAAAGGAGTTACGTAAACCAGCTGTGAAGTCAGGGTTTGTATTCCCTAAAGGGACAAGGTCTCTTGTAGCTGCATAAGCTCCATTGTTGTTAATGACTTTATTACCTTGGTCGTCATAAATGAAGTCAGTTCCCATGATGGTAGCATAAGGATTTCCTACAGTAGCAGCTAATTGAGCTTGAAATGGAGCGTCTGATAAGAGTATGGAGCTTAAGCCATCTTGTAATTCAGTCAATTCATTTTCGTTTTTAGCAAAATTTAAATCAATATCCCATTTGAAATTTTCATTGACAATAGGTTTTAAGCCTAATTGAACTTCTATCCCTTTGTTAGTCATTTTACCAGCATTAATCCATTGAGAACCATAACCAGAACCAAAAGAAAGGTCTACAGGTATAATTTGATCTGTTGTTTCATTGTTGTAATAAGTAACATCAAGATTTACACGTCTGTTTAAGAAGTTTAATTCAGCACCTATTTCCCATGTAGTAGTAGTTTCGTTTTTTAAGTCAGGATTTAGTAATCTTGAAGGTACTGTAACTCTACCATCTCCTTTAAAAGAATCATCTAAAGATAATGTTCTAATGATTCGATATGGGTCGGTATCGTTACCTACTTGAGCCCATCCTAGTCTTAATTTACCATAGTTGAACCAATCAACATTAGGCAGAAGAACATCATTAAATACCCAAGCCAAGGAAGCTGAAGGATAAAAATAAGAATTGTTATTTTCAGGTAAAGTAGAAGACCAATCATTTCTTGCTGTTAAATCTATGAACAGTTGATTATAAAAAGATAAACTTACACTTCCAAATAAGCTGTTTACAACTTTTTGGGAATTATCGGAGTCTTTTACTAATAACCCTAAGCTGTTGTTCATGTTGTATATGTTAGGGACAGACAATCCTCCAGTAGTCTGGTTCATTCTGTAGTTCAAAGTGTTGTTTCTTTTATTTGCTCCAAATAAAGCTGAGAGTTTGAAATTATTAGAAACCTCTTTTTTATAATTTGCTGTAAACTCGTAGTTGTATTCTTTAAAATCGTATGTTCTCTCTAGATATTGAGATTGAGCTTGAGATCCTATAGCAACTCTTTCTGAGTTTCTAAAGTTATATGTGTCTGCATAAATACTTCCCTTAATAGTTAAGTCGTCAGTGATTTGATAACTTAAACTAGCATTTCCGTAAACACGAGTTCTATTGTCTGTTGGGAGGTTTTCGTTTACGGTCCAATATGGGTTGTCAGAATAGTTTGGTCTAGCGTCGTCCCAAGCAATTCTATTCCAAGTTCTTTGAGTTCCATCATCATTTTTATACTTCTGAAGCCTTTTGTAATCTAATTGTCTTTGTCCCCATTGAAAAAACTTCTGAGTTACGCTATTATCATCGTACCCTATAACAGGTCTTTTTCCAGATGTTTGTACATAGTTTATTGTACTTACAGCTGTAAGCTTGTCTGATAGTTTTTGGTTAATGCTAAATTTGGCAAAGTGTCGATTAATTTCCGTGTTAGGTACTATCCCTGTGCTTTCTTGTAATCCTGCTGAAAATAATACGTTTCCTTTATCTGTAGCAGAAGTTAAAGTGATGTTATTATTTGTTGAAATACCAGTTTTGAAAAAAGAATCTACATCATTTTCGGGAGCAACCCATGCTCTTGGCTTTAAATAATCATTAGGAAAACTAGCTTGATCAAAAGCATCCCAGTGTAAGACTTTTAAATTTGGATCATATTTAGGTCCCCAACTCTCATCTGTGTCATAGGCTACTAACATATATTCAGTACCATTGATTGTTTGTGTAGCAAAACCATTTTTACCACCATTTGCATCAGAAATTATTGAACCACCACCATATTCTCTTTGAAGATCAGGTAAAATAGCGACTTCTGAAAAAGTAATGGAAGAGTTAATACTAACTCCTAATTTCTTTGAGTTTTTACCAGTTTTTGTTGTTATTAAAATAACCCCGTTAGATGCTCTAGATCCATATAAAGCAGCTGCTGCACCTTTCAATACGGTTACAGTTTCTATGTTGTTGGGGTCTATATCGTTAATTGTACTACCAAAATCAATACCACCAGCTCCTCTTTGAGTGTCTTCAGTATTGAAGTTAGAATTGTCCATAGGGATACCATCAATAACAAAAAGAGGTTGGTTTTCTCCTGTAACAGAATTTGTTCCTCTAATTAAAATTCTTTGTGATCCACCTAAGTTTCCAGAAGGAGAGTTAATTTTTAAACCAGCTACTTTTCCTGATAAAGCACTTATGGCATTGTCGTTCTGAGCAGCATTTAATTCAGCAGCTTTTACTTTAGGAGCTGCAAAGGCTAAGGCTCTTTCACTTCTTGATTGTCCAAGTGCGGTAACAACAACTTCATCAAGTACATTGTCAGTAGTCATTGTTAAATTAATTGTGTTAGAGCTTGTAACTGTTCTTTCGATAGTTTTCATACCAACAAAACTAAAAACAAGAACATCTCCAGTTTTAGCATTAATAGTGTATTTTCCGTCAAAATCAGTTTCTACACCTATCGTCGTACCTTTCTTTAATACATTAACTCCAGGCAGAGGTCCGGTTTCGTCAGAAACTGTTCCTGAAATTACTTTTTCTTGTGCAAAGGATATTTGCACAATTAACGCTAAGATTAGCGTTAAAATTCCATTAAACTTTGTTTTCATTATGTAATTATTTGAATTAATTGAGCCAAAAATCATAAATAAAACTTAAAAAAACAAGGTATTTGTTAAATAATTCTAAAATAAAGTGTTTGTTTTGGTGTGGAATGTAAGATTGTTGTTTGTTTTTTGAAATTGTTTGTTTTTTTTAACATATTGTTTATTTTTTTTGTGTTTTAGAGAAGGTGTAAGAGGCGCTGTGAGTTTGAGTTTTTGAAGTTTTTTTTGAGGTTTGTTAAAAATAACTACTTGATATTTGAATAAATAGAAAATTGTCGTACATTTGCACACTCTTAAAATTAGAGTAATTTAAGTACAAATTAAAAACAAGTAATAATTTAGTATGCCAACTATTCAACAATTAGTTCGTAAAGGAAGAGCCAAAATAACTAAGAAGAGTAAATCGGCTGCTTTACAAGCATGTCCACAAAGACGTGGAGTTTGTACGCGTGTGTATACCACTACACCTAAGAAACCTAACTCAGCGATGCGTAAGGTTGCAAGGGTGCGTTTAACAAATGGTAATGAAATCAACGCGTATATTCCAGGTGAGGGACACAACTTGCAGGAGCACTCGATAGTATTAGTTAGAGGTGGAAGGGTAAAAGATTTACCAGGTGTTAAATATCACGTGGTACGTGGAGCATTAGATACTGCTGGAGTTGAGGGTAGAACCCAACGTAGATCTAAGTACGGTGCAAAACGCCCAAAAGACAAAAAGTAAAAATTAATTAGTAACTTTTTTAATGTAAAGACATGAGGAAAAGAAGAGCTAAAAAAAGAGTTTTGTTACCGGATCCAAGATTCAATGATCAATTAGTTACACGTTTTGTGAATAACTTAATGTGGGACGGTAAAAAATCTGTAGCGTTCAAAGTGTTTTACGATGCAATGGATATCGTAAACGAAAAGAAAACTGACGAAGAAAAGTCGGCTTTAGAAGTGTGGAAAGATGGTTTGTCTAACGTGATGCCTCACGTAGAAGTTCGTTCTCGCCGTGTTGGTGGTGCAACTTTCCAAATTCCAATGCAAATTCGTCCAGACCGTAAGGTTTCTATGGCGATTAAATGGATGATTTCTTATGCGCGTAAGCGTAATGAAAAAACAATGGCACAACGTTTAGCTGCTGAGATTTTAGCTGCTGCTAAAGAAGAAGGTGCTGCTGTTAAGAAAAGAGTTGATACTCATAAGATGGCTGAAGCAAACAAAGCATTCTCACACTTTAGATTTTAATAAGAAATGGCAAGAGATTTAAAATATACAAGAAATATCGGTATTGCTGCTCATATTGATGCTGGTAAAACAACAACAACTGAGCGTATCCTTTTCTATACAGGGGTGTCTCACAAAATTGGAGAGGTTCACGATGGTGCTTCTACAATGGACTGGATGGAGCAAGAAGCTGAAAGAGGTATTACAATTACTTCTGCAGCTACTACTTGTACTTGGCAATTTCCAACCGAAAATGGACAGCCTACAGCTGATGCTAAGGGATACCATTTTAATATTATTGATACTCCAGGTCACGTTGATTTTACCGTAGAGGTAAACCGTTCGTTACGTGTATTAGACGGGTTAGTGTTCTTATTCTCTGCAGTAGACGGAGTTGAGCCACAATCTGAAACTAACTGGCGTTTAGCTGATAACTATAAAGTGCCACGTATCGGTTTCGTTAACAAAATGGACCGTCAAGGAGCAAACTTCTTAGCTGTATGTCAGCAAGTAAAAGACATGTTAAAGTCTAATGCAGTACCAATCGTATTAAACATTGGTGATGAAGCAGATTTTAAAGGAATTGTTGATTTAGTTAAAAACCGTGCTATTGTATGGCATGATGATAACTACGGGTCGACTTTCGATGTTGTAGAAATTCCAGAAGAATTAAAAGAAGAAGCTCGTGAGTTACGTGGTAAGTTAATCGAAGAGGTTGCTGCTTATGACGAAAACTTATTAGAGAAGTACATGGAAGATGAAGATTCAATTACAGAAGAAGAAGTGCACGCTGCATTAAGAGCTGCTGTAATGGATATGTCTATTATTCCAATGGTATGTGGTTCATCATTCAAAAATAAAGGTGTTCAGTTTTTATTAGATGCTGTATGTCGTTATTTACCTTCGCCAGTAGATAGAGATAATATCGTAGGAACTAATCCTGATACTGGTGAGGAGGAAACACGTAAGCCAGACGCAAAAGCGCCATTTTCAGCTTTAGCATTTAAAATTGCTACCGATCCTTTCGTAGGACGTTTAGCATTCTTCCGCGCTTATTCTGGTCGTTTAGATGCAGGTTCTTATGTGTTGAACAACCGTTCAGGTAAAAAAGAACGTATTTCACGTATTTACCAAATGCACTCTAACAAGCAAAATGCTATCGACTTTATTGAAGCTGGAGATATTGGAGCTGCTGTAGGATTTAAAGATATTAAAACAGGAGATACCTTATCTGATGAAAAGAATCCAATTGTTTTAGAATCAATGGATTTCCCAGATCCAGTAATCGGTATTGCTGTTGAACCAAAAACTAAGGCTGACGTTGATAAGTTAGGTATGGCTTTAGGTAAATTAGCAGAGGAAGATCCAACATTTACTGTAAAAACAGATGATGCTTCAGGTCAAACTGTAATTTCAGGAATGGGTGAGTTACACTTAGATATTATTGTTGATCGTTTAAAGCGTGAGTTTAAGGTTGAAGTAAATCAAGGACAACCACAAGTAGAGTACAAAGAAGCTTTAACAGCTACTGCAGATCACAGAGAGGTTTATAAGAAACAATCTGGTGGACGTGGTAAGTTTGCTGATATTGTATTTACTATGGAGCCTGCTGATGAAGGTGTTACAGGGTTACAATTTGAGTCTATTATTAAAGGTGGTAACGTTCCTAAGGAATTTGTACCTTCTGTAGAGAAAGGATTCAAAGAGGCAATGAAGAATGGTCCTTTAGCTGGTTACGAAATGGATTCGATGAAGATTACTTTAAAGGATGGATCTTTCCACCCTGTAGATTCTGATCAATTATCATTCGAATTAGCTGCTAAGTTAGGATATAAAGCTGCTGCAAAAGCTGCAAGAGCTGTAATCATGGAGCCAATGATGAAATTAGAAGTGTTAACTCCAGAGGAGAACATGGGAGATATCGTTGGAGACTTAAACAGAAGAAGAGGACAAGTAAACGATATGAGCGACCGTGCTGGATCTAAAGTAGTAAAAGCAATCGTTCCTTTATCAGAAATGTTTGGATATGTTACTTCTTTAAGAACATTATCTTCAGGTAGAGCAACTTCTACTATGGAATTCTCTCACTATGCAGAAACTCCAAGTAACATTTCAGAAGAAGTAATCGCAAACGCTAAAGGTTAATTAAGATGAGTCAAAAAATTAGAATAAAGTTAAAATCTTACGATTATAATTTAGTAGACAAGTCTGCTGAGAAAATCGTAAAAACAGTAAAGAGTACTGGTGCTGTAGTAAACGGACCAATTCCTTTACCAACAAATAAAAAGATTTTTACAGTGTTACGTTCACCACACGTAAACAAAAAATCAAGAGAACAATTTCAATTATCTGCTTACAAAAGATTATTAGACATTTATAGTTCTTCTTCAAAAACTATTGATGCGCTAATGAAACTTGAGTTACCAAGTGGAGTTGAAGTTGAGATCAAAGTATAAGTAAATCAATAACTTTCGGTTTAATTTTGTTAAGCCGAAAGTTTTTTATACTTTTGCACACCGAAATTTTAGTTTTCGGAGTGTGGAAATTTCTGAAAAGTATTCAGAAATGACATGTCCTGAGGGTTTCGCGAAGGAAAAACGGTAAAACAAATTCAAAGAGTGAAGATGTTTTTCGCTCTTTTTTTTTGAGAAATTCGAAGGAAAACAAGAAACATTTGTTTCAAAAAATTATTTTATTAATAGACGCGCTGGATAAATTAAAATCTATCGTCTGAAAATTAACAAATATGTCTGGGTTAATAGGAAGAAAAGTAGGAATGACCAGCTTATTCGATGAAAACGGGAAAAATATTCCTTGTACTGTAATCGAAGCAGGTCCTTGCGTTGTTACCCAAGTCAGAACCGAAGAGGTTGACGGCTATAACGCGTTACAACTTGGTTTCGATGACAAAAAAGCAAAAAGCTCTAACAAGGCTTTAGATGGTCACTTTAAAAAAGCTGGTACATCTGCTAAAAGAAAGGTCGTTGAGTTCCAAGGATTCGAAGGTGAGTACAAATTAGGTGACTCAATTACTGTTGAACACTTTGCTGAAGGAGAATTCGTTGATGTATCAGGAGTTTCTAAAGGTAAAGGTTTTCAAGGTGTTGTTAAACGTCATGGTTTTGGCGGGGTTGGACAAGCAACTCACGGTCAACATAACCGTTTAAGAGCTCCAGGTTCAATTGGTGCAGCATCATACCCTGCAAGAGTATTCAAAGGAATGCGTATGGCAGGTCGTATGGGTGGAGACAAAGTAAAAGTTCAAAATTTAAGAGTTTTAAAAGTGGTTGCAGATAAGAATCTTATCGTTGTAAAAGGAGCAATTCCTGGTCACAAAAACTCTTATGTAACTATCGAGAAATAATGAAAGTAGCAGTATTAGATATTACAGGAAAAGATACTGGTAGAAAAGTTGAACTTTCTAACGAGGTATTCGGAATTGAGCCAAATGATCATGCAATTTATTTAGATGTAAAGCAGTATTTGGCTAATCAAAGACAAGGTACTCATAAATCGAAAGAAAGAGCTGAGATTGCTGGTAGTACAAGAAAGATAAAAAAACAAAAAGGAACTGGTACAGCTCGTGCGGGTAGTATCAAGTCTGGTGTTTTTAGAGGTGGTGGACGTATGTTTGGTCCAAGACCTAGAAACTATTCTTTTAAGTTAAATAAAAACTTAAAGCGTTTAGCACGTAAGTCAGCTTTAAGTATTCAAGCAAAAGAAAACAATTTAGTGGTTGTTGAAGATTTCAATTTTGAAGCTCCAAAAACTAAAGAGTTTATCAATGTATTAAAAGCTTTAGAATTAGACGCTAAAAAGTCTTTATTCGTATTAGGTGAAGAAAGTAAGAATGTTTACTTATCATCTCGTAACTTAAAAGGTTCTAAAGTAGTAGATGCTTCAGGTATTAACACGTATAGCGTTTTAAATGCTAATAAAGTGGTTATTTCAGAAAGCTCTCTAGAAGGAATTGAGTCTAATTTAAGTAAATAGGGAACAAGATGAGTATTTTAATTAAACCTATTATTACAGAAAAAGCTACAAATGATAGCGAGTTAAACAACCGTTATACATTTGTTGTAAATAAAAAAGCTAACAAATTAGAAATCAAAGGAGCTGTAGAAGCTGCTTATGGTGTAGCGATTGAATCTGTAAAAACAATGAATTATCCAGCACAAAGAAAAACTAAATACACTAAAAAAGGTTTAGTTACTGGATTAACAGGTGGATACAAAAAGGCAATCGTTCAGTTAGCTGAAGGAGAAACTATTGATTTTTATAACAATCTTTAAGAAAAGACAGAATGTCAGTTAGAAAATTAAAACCAATAACACCAGGTCAGCGTTTTAGAGTTGTAAATGGGTTCGACACCATTACTACTGATAAGCCGGAGAAATCTTTATTAGCTCCGAAAAAACGATCTGGAGGTCGAAACAACCAGGGTAGAATGACTACACGTAACATCGGTGGAGGTCATAAACAAAAATACCGTATTATCGATTTTAAAAGAGATAAGCAAGGTATTCCTGCAACAGTAAAAACTATTGAGTACGATCCAAACCGTACTGCATTTATTGCATTAGTTAGTTATGCTGATGGTGAAAAACGTTATGTGATTGCACAAAACGGATTAAAAGTAGGTCAAACAATCATTTCAGGAAAGGAAGTAGCTCCAGAAGTAGGTAACGCTATGTATTTAAGTGAAATTCCTTTAGGAACTACAATTTCTTGTATTGAGTTACACCCAGGTCAAGGAGCTGTTATGGCTCGTTCTGCTGGAGCTTTTGCTCAGTTAGTTGCAAAAGAAGGTAAATATGCAACTGTTAAATTACCTTCTGGAGAAACAAGATTTATCTTATTAACTTGTATGGCTACAATTGGAGTAGTGTCTAACTCAGACCACCAATTATTAGTTTCAGGTAAAGCAGGTAGAAGTAGATGGTTAGGAAGAAGACCAAGAACAAATGCAGTAAGAATGAACCCAGTTGATCACCCAATGGGAGGTGGTGAAGGACGTTCTTCTGGAGGGCATCCAAGATCTAGAAACGGTATTCCTGCTAAAGGATTTAAGACTAGATCAAAGACCAAAGCTAGTAATAAGTATATCGTAGAACGTAGAAAGAAATAATAAACCATGGCAAGATCATTAAAAAAAGGACCTTACGTTCACTATAAGTTAGAGAAAAAAGTGTTAGCTAACGTAGAAGCAGGTAGTAAGTCAGTTATCAAAACTTGGTCTAGAGCAAGTATGATTACTCCTGATTTCGTAGGGCAAACAATTGCAGTTCACAACGGACGTCAGTTTGTACCAGTTTACGTTACTGAAAACATGGTAGGTCATAAATTAGGCGAATTTTCACCAACACGCTCATTTAGAGGACATGCTGGTGCAAAAAATAAAGGTAAAAAATAGTAGGAAATTATGGGAAGTCGTAAACATAACATGGCAACACAGTTAAAAGAAGCTAGAAAGTCTAGAGCTTTCGCTAAATTAACTAATTGTCCTACATCACCAAGAAAAATGCGCTTGGTAGCAGATTTAGTAAGAGGAGTAGAAGTTGAAAAAGCTTTACAAATCTTAAAGTTCAGTCCAAAAGAAGCATCACGTAACTTAGAAAAGTTATTATTATCAGCTATTGCTAACTGGCAAGCTAAAAATGAAGATGCAAGCATTGAAGATGCTGGATTATACGTAAAATCAATTTGTGTTGATAGCGCAGGTATGTTAAAAAGGTTAAGACCAGCTCCGCAAGGTCGTGCACATAGAATTCGTAAGCGTTCTAATCACGTAACTTTAGAGTTAGGAACTAAAAATAATAGTAATTAATCAAAGTAGAAATGGGACAAAAGACAAATCCAATAGGAAATCGTTTAGGAATTATCAGAGGATGGGAATCTAACTGGTATGGTGGAAATGACTACGGAGATAAGATTGCTGAAGATGATAAGATAAGAAAGTATTTATATGCTAGATTATCTAAAGCAAGTGTATCAAGAATTATTATTGAGCGTACCTTAAAACTTGTAACCGTTACTATCACTACTGCACGTCCAGGTATCATTATTGGTAAAGGAGGTCAAGAGGTAGACAAGTTAAAAGAAGAGCTTAAGAAAATTACTGGTAAAGAAGTTCAAATTAATATTTTCGAAATTAAGCGTCCAGAATTAGATGCAAAATTAGTTGCTGCTAGTATCGCACGTCAAATTGAAAATAGAATTTCTTACAAGCGAGCTACTAAAATGGCAATCGCTGCTGCAATGAGAATGAATGCAGAAGGAATTAAAGTTCAATTATCAGGTCGTTTAAACGGAGCTGAAATGGCACGTTCTGAGCATTACAAAGAAGGAAGAATTCCTCTTTCTACCTTCAGAGCAGACATCGATTATGCACTTGTTGAATCACATACTACATACGGAAGAATCGGTGTGAAAGTATGGATTATGAAAGGTGAGGTTTATGGAAAACGTGAATTATCTCCATTAGTTGGACTATCTAAGCAAAAAGGTAGTGGAAACAAAGGTGGTGGTAAACGTCAACCTCGCAGAAGAAAATAATTTTTAAAAGAAATTAACAATGTTACAGCCAAAAAGAGTAAAATACCGTAAGGTACAGAAGGCGAAAGGAAATATGAAAGGTAACTCTGGTAGAGGTACTCAACTTTCTAACGGAATGTTTGGTATCAAATCATTAGACCAGAACTTACTTACCTCTCGTCAAATTGAGGCAGCTCGTATTGCGGCAACTCGTTATATGAAAAGAGAGGGGCAACTTTGGATTAAGATTTTCCCAGATAAACCAATAACAAAGAAACCGTTAGAGGTACGTATGGGTAAGGGTAAAGGTGCACCAGATCACTTTGTAGCAGTTGTAAAACCAGGTAGAATTTTGTTCGAAATTGGTGGAGTACCAATGGAAGTAGCAAAAGAAGCTTTACGTTTAGCAGCGCAAAAACTTCCTGTAAAAACGAAGTTTGTAATAGCAAGAGATTTTGATTATAACGCTTAATTCTATTAGATCATGAAACAATCAGAAATTAAAGAATTATCAACAGCTGACTTACAAGAAAAGCTAGGGGCGTTGAAGAAAAATTATACTGATCTTAAGATGGCTCACGCCATAACTCCATTGGAAAACCCATTAGAGTTACGTAGCTTAAGAAAAACTGTAGCAAGAATTGCTACAGAGTTAACTAAAAGAGAATTACAATAATTCTAGTCAGTTTTAAAGATGGAAAAAAGAAATCTTAGAAAAGAGAGAATCGGTGTAGTATCTAGCAACAAAATGGAGAAATCTATCGTAGTTAGCGAGGTAAAAAGAGTAAAGCACCCAATGTACGGAAAGTTCGTATTGAAGACTAAGAAGTACGTTGCACATGACGAGAATAACGATTGCAACGAAGGTGATACTGTAAGGATCATGGAAACACGTCCTATGAGTAAATCTAAGCGTTGGAGATTAGTAGAAATCCTAGAAAGAGCTAAATAATATGTTACAGACAGAATCAAGATTAAAAGTCGCAGATAACACTGGAGCAAAAGAAGTTTTAGTGATTAGAGTTTTAGGAGGAACAAAAAAGCGTTACGCTAGCGTTGGAGATAAAATTGTAGTTTCAGTAAAATCTGCAACTCCAAACGGAACTGTAAAGAAAGGTCAAGTATCTCGTGCAGTTGTTGTTCGTACTAAGAAAGAAGTTAGACGTAAAGACGGATCATATATCAGATTTGATGATAATGCTTGTGTACTTTTAAATCCTTCAGAGGAAATGAGAGGTACTCGTGTATTCGGACCTGTGGCTCGTGAATTACGTGAGAAACAATTTATGAAAATAGTATCATTAGCACCTGAGGTGTTATAAAATCAGATTTTAAAATGAAAAAATTTAAAATTAAATCAGGAGATACTGTTAAAGTTATAGCAGGGGATCATAAAGGATCTGAAGGAAAAGTTTTACAAATCCTTAAAGATAAGGATAGAGTAGTAGTAGAAGGTGTAAATATGGTGTCTAAACACACTAAACCTAGTGCTGCTAACCCTCAAGGAGGAATTGTAAAAAAGGAAGCTCCATTACATATATCGAATGTAGCCTTAATCGAAAACGGTGAAGCTGTTAGAGTAGGGTATGATTTTGATAAGGAAAGTGGAAAAAAGTTCAGAGTTTCAAAAAAATCAGATAAAGCAATATAACAATGAGTTACGTACCAAGATTAAGAGAAGAGTACAAGAGCAGAGTTATCAAAGCTCTTACTGATGAATTTGGTTATAGCAATGTAATGCAAGTGCCTAAATTACAAAAGATAGTAGTAAGTAAAGGTGTTGGTGCAGCTATAGCAGATAAGAAATTAATAGAATACGCTATTGATGAGTTAACTACTATTACTGGTCAAAAAGCAGTACCTACAATTTCTAAGAAAGACGTTGCAAACTTCAAATTACGTAAAGGAATGCCTATTGGAGCAAAAGTTACGTTAAGAGGAGACAAAATGTACGAATTTTTAGATAGATTAGTTACAGCTTCTTTACCACGTGTAAGAGACTTTAACGGTATCAAAGCAAATGGTTTTGATGGTAGAGGTAATTACAATTTAGGAATTACTGAGCAAATCATCTACCCAGAGATTAATATTGATCAAGTGAAAAAAATTAGTGGTATGGATATTACTTTTGTAACATCAGCAAGCACTGATAAGGAAGCTAAATCATTATTAGGAGAATTAGGATTACCATTTAAAAAGAATTAATAAGATGGCTAAAGAATCAATGAAAGCGCGTGAGCGCAAAAGAGCTAAAATGGTTGCTAAATATGCAGAAAAGAGAAAAGCTTTAAAAGAAGCTGGAGACTATGAAGCATTACAAAAGTTGCCAAAAAACGCATCACCAATTAGAATGCACAATCGTTGTAAACTAACTGGACGTCCAAAAGGATATATGCGTCAGTTCGGAATTTCACGTGTTACTTTCCGTGAAATGGCTAACCAAGGATTAATTCCAGGAGTAAAGAAAGCAAGCTGGTAAGAAGCTCTTCCATACAAAATAAAGGTGTATAACTAAACAAAGTTGTACACCTTTTTGCTTAATAAAAAGGTGTAATTAATACATACTTTAATTTCATTTTAAAATTAAAATACTCTTACAGAAACGTAATATTTTGATACTAAAAATGATAATCATCAAAAAGGTTTGATTTTCAAAAAGTTTATGTATATTTGCACTCTGTTTTTATAGGGTAAATTACGCCTTGTAAGTAAATACCACTTAAATGGTATAATGCTTATGAGATTTTACTCAAAAAACAAATAAATAAGTATTAACTGGTTTCAGGTTTAGTATTTGCGTTGATAAGATAATAATGCTAAAAACCAAAACCGAAAATTAATTAACTATGTATACAGATCCAATCGCGGATTTTCTTACTCGAGTGAGAAATGCTATTGCAGCAAATCACAGAGTAGTTGAAGTTCCTGCTTCAAAGTTGAAGAAGGAAATGACGAAGATTTTGTTCGATCAAGGTTACATTTTAAGTTATCAGTTCAATGACGATAAGGTTCAAGGAACGATTAAGATAGCTTTAAAATACGATCGTGATACGAAAGAATCAGTAATCAGAAAGATTCAAAGAATTTCGACACCAGGTTTACGTAGATACGTTGGCGCTAAAGAAATGCCAAGAGTATTGAACGGATTAGGTATTGCTATTGTTTCTACATCAAAAGGTGTAATGACAAACAAAAAAGCAAGACAAGAGAACGTTGGTGGTGAAGTATTATGTTACGTTTACTAAAAAACATTTTGTAAGATGAGTAGAATAGGAAAGAATCCAATCGCATTGCCACAAGGTGTTGAAGTGAAAGTAGACGGAAATGTGGTTACAGTAAAAGGAAAATTAGGAGAGTTAACTCAAGAAATTAAGTCTGATATTACTGTAAAAGTTGAAGATGGTACCATTACTTTAGAAAGACCATCAGAAAGTAAAGATCATAGAGCAGCACATGGTTTATACCGTGCTTTAATCAATAACATGGTTGAAGGTGTTAGCAAAGGATTTACTAAAGAGTTAGAGTTAGTAGGTGTTGGTTATAGAGCATCTAACCAAGGACAAAAATTAGATTTAGCCTTAGGTTTCTCTCACAATATTGTAATAGATTTAGCTCCAGAAGTTAAGGTTGAAACAGTATCTGAAAAAGGTAAGAACCCAATCGTAAAATTAACTTCACATGACAAGCAATTAGTTGGTCAAGTTGCAGCAAAAATTCGTTCATTCCGTAAGCCAGAACCTTACAAAGGAAAAGGAATTAAGTTTGTAGGAGAAGTATTAAGAAGAAAAGCAGGTAAATCTGCATAATAAATAAGAGAAATTATTATGGCATTATCAAAGCTTGAAAGAAGACAACGAATTAAGCATAGAATTAGAAAGATTGTTACAGGTACAGCTGAAAAACCAAGGTTATCAGTTTTTAGAAGTAACAAAGAAATCTATGCTCAGTTAATTGATGACGTTGCTGGTGTTACATTAGCATCTGCATCATCAAGAGATAAAGAAATTACATCTAGTTCTAAAGCAGAAGCGGCTACAGCTGTAGGTAAAGCTATTGCTGAAAAAGCTGTAAAGGCTGGTGTTGATACTGTTGCTTTTGACCGTAACGGATATTTATACCACGGAAGAGTTAAAGTATTAGCAGACGCTGCAAGAGAAGCTGGTTTAAAATTTTAAGAAATTATATTATGTTAGGATATAAAAACGTAGAAAGAGTAAAACCAAGCGGATTAGAGCTTGTAGATAAATTAGTTGGTGTACAACGTGTTACCAAAGTAACTAAAGGAGGTAGAGCATTTGGTTTCTCTGCAATCGTAGTAGTTGGAGATGGTAATGGAGTTGTAGGTCACGGATTAGGGAAATCTAAAGATGTTTCTTCTGCAATTGCAAAAGCAGTTGAAGATGCAAAGAAAAATTTAGTACGTATTCCTATTTTAGATGGAACATTACCACACGAACAAAAAGGTAAATTTGGTGGTGCAAAAGTATTCATCAAGCCTGCTTCACACGGTACCGGGGTTATTGCCGGAGGTGCTGTACGTTTAGTATTAGAAGCTGTAGGTATTAAAGACGTATTATCAAAATCTCAAGGATCATCAAACCCTCACAACGTAGTAAAAGCAACTTTTGATGCTTTATTACAATTACGTAGTGCTGCTACAATTGCTAAGCAAAGAGGTATATCTTTAGAGAAAGTTTTTAACGGTTAAAATTTAAGACGATGAGTAAAATTAGAGTTACACAAGTAAAAAGTCAAATCGGTCGCCTTAAAAATCAAAAAAGAACGTTAGAGGCGTTAGGTTTACGTAAAATGAACCAAACTGTAGAGCATGAAGCATCAGCTACAATTTTGGGTATGGTAAGTAAAGTTTCACACTTAGTTTCTGTAGAAGAAATTAAATAAGACAATATAAAGATGAGTTTACACAACTTAAAACCAGCAGCAGGATCTACAAAAAGCGGTAAAAGAATCGCTCGTGGAGAAGGTTCTGGTCACGGAGGTACCTCTACAAGAGGACATAAAGGAGCTAAATCTCGTTCTGGTTATTCTCGTAAAATAGGATTTGAAGGAGGGCAAATGCCACTTCAAAGACGTGTACCTAAATTTGGTTTCACTAACATTAATCGTAAAGAATATGTTGGTGTAAATTTAGACAAGTTACAATCATTAGTAGATAACGGAAAGATAACAGATACAGTTAATTTAGACGTTTTAGTAGAAAACAGATTAGCTCGTAAAAACGACTTAGTTAAAATATTAGGTGGTGGAGAGTTAAAAGCTAAATTAAATATAACTGTACATAAATTTACAGCATCAGCTAAAGCAGCTATTGAAGCAGCAGGAGGTGAAGCAGTAACATTATAAGAATTGTAAATGATGAATTTTATAAATACTTTAAAAGACATTTGGAAGATTGAAGAGTTAAAAGAAAAGTTACTTTTAACCTTAGGTTTAATCGCTGTTTACCGTTTTATGGCAGCAGTTCCATTACCAGGAATTGACCCTACTCAGTTATCAGCATTAAAAGACAGTACTGACGGTGGACTTTTAGGTTTATTAAACGCATTTACAGGTGGGGCATTTGCTAGAGCGTCAGTTATGGCACTTGGTATAATGCCTTATATTTCTGCATCAATCGTGGTTCAGTTAATGGGTATTGCAGTACCGTATTTACAGAAATTACAAAAAGATGGAGAAAGTGGACGTAAGAAGATTACGCAAATAACAAGATGGCTTACGATTGCTATTACGTTGTTTCAAGCACCAACCTACATTGGAGTAATCCAAAACCAAATGGGTTTACCGCAAGAAGCATTCTTAGTAACTGGAGCAACATTTTGGGTATCATCTATCATTCTTTTAAGTGCAGGAACAATTTTTGCAATGTGGCTAGGAGAGCGTATTACTGATAAAGGAGTTGGTAATGGAATTTCATTATTAATTACCGTTGGTATTATCGCAAATTTCCCAGCAGCATTTATTCAAGAATTAGTTTCTAAGCAAACTGCAGGTGCTGGAGGAATTATGATGATTTTAATCGAATTAATAGTTTGGTTTGTAGTAATCTTGTTAACCGTATTATTAGTTACAGCAGTACGTAAAGTAGCCGTTCAATACGCACGTCGTACAGCAGTTACAAACATTAAAGATGTTGATGGCGCAAGACAGTACATTCCTTTAAAATTGAATGCAGCTGGAGTAATGCCAATTATTTTTGCACAGGCTATTATGTTTTTACCAATAGCATTAGGTCAAAAATATCCAGCATTAAACAGTTTAACTGATATTAACGGTTTATGGTATAACGTTATATTTGCTTTATTAATTATTGTCTTTAGTTACTTTTATACTGCTATTACTATTCCAACGAATAAAATGGCAGAAGACTTAAAGAGAAGTAATGGTTTTGTTCCAGGTTATAAACCAGGTGAAGAAACAGCTAACTTTTTAGATTCAGTATTGTCGAAAATTACATTACCAGGATCTATCTTCTTAGCAGCTTTATCTATTTTACCAGCAATCATTGTAAAGTTTGGAGTTACTCAAAACTGGGCAATGTTTTATGGAGGAACATCATTAATCATTATGGTAGGAGTTGCAATAGACACTATTCAGCAAATAAACTCGTATTTATTAAACAGTCGTTATGATGGTTTAATGAAAACAGGTAACAGTAACAGAAAATCATTAAAATAATATGGCTAAACAACCAGCAATTCAACAAGACGGAACTATTACAGAAGCATTATCGAATGCAATGTTTCGAGTAGAATTAGAGAACGGACATATTGTTACGGCTCACATTTCAGGAAAAATGCGTATGCATTATATAAAACTATTACCAGGAGATAAGGTAAAGTTAGAAATGAGTCCGTATGATTTATCAAAGGCAAGAATTACTTACAGATATTAAAAACACACACTGATGAAAGTAAGAGCATCATTAAAGAAAAGAAGTGCCGACTGCAAAATTGTACGCAGAAAAGGCAGATTATATGTAATTAACAAAAAGAATCCTAGATTTAAACAAAGACAAGGGTAGTTATGGCAAGAATCGCAGGTATAGATATTCCAAAGAATAAAAGAGGTGTTATCGCTTTAACTTACATCTTTGGTATAGGAAGAAGCAGAGCTAAAGAAGTTTTAGCTGCTGCTAATATAGATGAAAGTATCAAAGTTCAAGATTGGACTGATGATCAAATTGCAGCAATTCGTGAGCAAGTTGGAACTTACACTATTGAAGGTGAGTTACGTTCTGAGGTTCAATTAAGCATCAAACGTTTAATGGATATCGGATGTCAAAGAGGTATTCGTCACAGACTTGGTTTACCATTACGTGGACAAAGAACAAAGAATAACTCTCGTACAAGAAAAGGTAAGAGAAAAACTGTAGCTAACAAGAAAAAATAATCATTGATTATTTTTTACTAATAGTAAAGAATTATGGCAAAGTCTAAAGTAACAAAAAAACGTAAAGTTGTAATAGAGTCAGTTGGTGAAGCTCACGTAACTGCATCTTTCAACAATATTATTATTTCTTTAACAAACAAAAAAGGTGACGTTATTTCTTGGTCATCTGCAGGAAAAATGGGCTTCAGAGGTTCTAAAAAGAACACTCCTTACGCAGCTCAGTTAGCAGCAGAAGATTGTGCAAACGTTGCTAAAGAAGCAGGTTTACGTAAAGTAAAAGTGTATGTTAAAGGACCAGGTAACGGTAGAGAATCTGCAATCAGATCTATTCACAATTCAGGTATTGAGGTAACAGAAATTATTGATGTTACTCCGATTCCTCACAACGGATGTCGTCCACCTAAAAGAAGAAGAGTATAAGTTGAATTAATTTTCAACTTATACTTTATTTAGCGTACTTTTGTGCGTGAAAAATTAAGTATTTTAACACAGTAGGATTAAAAAGATTATCGAAGGAGTACGCCTTAATTCATAATCCCTACTAAACTAATTAGAAATGGCAAGATATACAGGACCAAAAACTAAGATTGCTCGTAAGTTTGGCGAAGCAATTTTCGGAGACGATAAAAACTTCGAAAAAAGAAATTACCCTCCAGGACAACATGGAGTAGGTAAAAGAAGAGGTAAAAAATCTGAATATGCAATCCAGTTAATGGAAAAGCAAAAAGCTAAATATACTTATGGTATTTTAGAACGTCAGTTCCGTAACCTTTTCAAAAAAGCATCAGCTTCTCAAGGAGTAACAGGTGAAATCTTATTACAATTATGTGAATCTCGTTTAGATAACGTAGTATACCGTTTAGGTGTTGCAAATTCACGTAGAGCTGCACGTCAGTTAGTATCTCACCGTCACATTACAGTTAACGGAGATATCGTTAACATTCCATCTTATAGATTAAAAGAGGGAGATGTAGTAGCAGTAAGAGAAAAATCTAAGTCGTTAGAAGCTATTGAAAATGCTTTAGCAGCTAATAGCAATGTTTACGAGTGGTTAACTTGGAATGCAGATCAAAAATCAGGAACATTTGTAAAAGCTCCAGAAAGATTACAAATTCCTGAAAACATTAAAGAGCAATTAATCGTAGAATTATACTCTAAGTAATAAATTAATCATATTGGTATTTGGCCAAAGGGTTTATTCGTATTTCTTCACACTTATAAACCGCGCAACTAAATAACAATTAAAACGAAGAAAAATAATATGGCAATTTTAAATTTTCAAAAGCCTGATAAAGTAATAATGATTGAATCTACTGATTTTTCAGGAAGATTCGAATTTAGACCTCTTGAACCAGGTTTTGGATTAACAGTTGGTAATGCATTACGAAGAGTATTATTATCATCTCTTGAAGGGTTCGCTATTACATCATTACGTATCGACGGAGTTGATCATGAGTTTTCAACTATTCAAGGTGTAGTAGAAGATGTAACAGAAATTATCTTAAACTTAAAGCAAGTACGTTTTAAGAAGCAGATTGAAGAATCAGACAGAGAAACAGTTTCTATTGCAATATCAGGACAAGAGCAATTAACAGCTGGTGACTTACAAAAGTTCATTTCAGGTTTTCAAGTACTAAATCCAGATTTAGTAATTTGTAACATGGATAAATCAGTAACGTTAAATGCTGAAATTACCATTGAAAAAGGTAGAGGTTTTGTACCAGCAGAAGAAAATAAAAGAGCTGGTGCGCCTTTAGGAACAATTTTTACAGATTCTATTTACACTCCAATAAAGAATGTAAAATATGCTGTTGAAAATTTCCGTGTAGAGCAAAAGACCGATTACGAAAAATTAGTTTTCGATATCGATACTGATGGATCTATCAATCCTAAAGATGCCTTAACAGAAGCAGCTAAGATTTTAATCCACCACTTTATGTTATTCTCTGATGAGCGTATCACTTTAGAGGCAGATGAAATTGCACAAACTGAAACTTATGATGAAGAATCATTACATATGCGTCAGTTATTAAAGACGAAACTAGTTGATATGGATTTATCAGTTCGTGCTTTAAATTGTTTAAAAGCTGCAGAAGTAGATACTTTAGGAGACTTAGTATCATTTAACAAAAGCGATTTAATGAAGTTCAGAAACTTTGGTAAAAAATCATTAACAGAATTGGATGAGTTAGTGGCTAACAAAGGTTTAAATTTCGGAATGGATTTAAGCAAATACAAATTAGATAAAGATTAACCTTTCATATTTTGCTCCTCTAAATTAGAGTAGTAGCAAGATGAGAGCTAAAACCAAATGTCATGAGACACGGAAAGAAATTTAATCACTTAGGTAGAAAAACAGCGCATAGAAAAGCGATGTTATCTAATATGGCTTGTTCTTTAATAGAGCACAAGCGAATCAATACTACTGAAGCTAAAGCGAAAGCTTTACGTAAGTTTGTTGAGCCTTTAATTACAAAATCTAAAGACGATACAACGCACAACCGTCGTGTAGTATTTAGTTACTTGCGTAGTAAAGAAGCTGTTACAGAATTATTCAAAGAAATTTCTGTAAAAGTAGCAGACAGACCAGGAGGATACGTTCGTATAATCAAATTAGGAAACCGTCAAGGAGATAACGCTCCAATGGCGATGGTTGAATTAGTTGACTACAACGAGTTATACAATCCAAAAGGAAACAAAGCTAAAAAGAGTACTCGTCGTAGCCGTCGTGGTGGAGCGAAGAAAACTGAAGCTGCAGCTGTTGAAACTCAAACTTCACAAGAAGAAGAATAAAAATGAGAATTTTTATAAATTATATCAAAGGGATAAACATTTAATGTTTGTCCCTTTTTTTATATATTTTTGCAAACAAATTACACAACACCACTAAATGAAATATAAAACACGTAAAAAAGCATTAGTTCTATTAGCAGATGGGACTATTTTCTACGGTAAATCTATTGGGATAGAAGGAACCGCAACAGGAGAAATTTGTTTTAATACAGGTATGACAGGATACCAAGAAATTTTTACAGATCCTTCTTACTTCGGACAATTAATGGTAACGACCAATGCTCATATTGGTAATTATGGAGTTAATAATGAAGAAGTAGAATCAGAAGGAATTAAAATTTCAGGCTTAATTTGTCGTAACTTCAGTTTTACACACTCTCGTGTAGATTCAGATGGGAATCTATTCAATTGGTTCGAAAAGCACAATTTAGTAGCTATTTCAGATGTTGATACACGTGCGTTAGTATCTTACATTAGAGAAAATGGAGCTATGAACGCTGTTATTTCAACTGAAATAGATAAAATAGACGAATTAAAGAAGCAATTAGCTGAAATTCCTAACATGGAAGGATTAGAATTAGCTTCTAAGGTATCAACCAAAGAACCTTATTTCGTAGGTGATGAAAATGCCCCAATAAAAATATCAGCTTTAGATATAGGTATAAAGAAAAATATTTTAAGAAACTTAGCTAAAAGAGGCGCTTATATTAAAGTGTACCCTTACAATGCTAGTTTCGAACAAATGAGTGATTTTAACCCTGATGGATACTTTATTTCTAATGGACCTGGAGACCCAGAGCCTTTAGTAGAAGCTCAAAAGACAGCCAAAGAAATAATAGAAAAAGATTTGCCTTTATTTGGAATCTGTTTAGGGCACCAAGTAATTGCATTAGCTAATGGAATTTCTACTTATAAAATGCATAATGGTCATAGAGGTATTAATCATCCTGTTAAAAATTTATTGACAGGAAAAGGAGAAATTACTTCCCAAAATCATGGTTTTGCTATTAATAGAGAAGAAACAGAATCGCATCCAGATGTGGAAATAACACATGTACATTTAAACGATAATACCGTAGCAGGTATTAGAATGAAGTCTAAAAATGTATTTTCTGTACAATACCATCCAGAAGCTAGTCCTGGACCGCATGACGCTGAATACTTATTTGATCAGTTCATTGAGAACATTAAAAAAGTAAAAGCATAAATTTTTAAAAAGTATAATAAATAAATTCCCGTGAATTAACAATCACGGGAATCTATATTAAAAGTAAATAACTATGAGTATCATAATAAACATTCATGCACGTCAAATTTTTGATTCAAGAGGAAATCCAACAGTGGAAGTAGATGTAACTACAGAAAATGGAATCGTAGGTAGAGCAGCAGTACCATCTGGTGCTTCTACAGGTGAACACGAAGCTGTTGAATTACGTGATGGAGGTGACAATTATATGGGTAAAGGTGTTTTAAAAGCGGTTGAAAATGTTAACACAGTTATTGCCCAAGAGTTATTAGGAGTATCTGTATTTGAGCAAAACATGATCGATCAATTGATGATTGATTTAGATGGAACTCCGAACAAATCAGTTTTAGGAGCGAATGCTATTTTAGGTGTTTCTTTAGCAGCAGCAAAAGCAGCAGCAAATGAATTAGGATTACCATTATATCGTTATGTAGGCGGAGTTTCAGCAAATACTTTACCTGTTCCTATGATGAATATCATTAATGGAGGTTCACATTCAGATGCACCAATTGCATTCCAAGAATTTATGGTTATGCCAGTAAAAGCTCAAAACTTTACAGAAGCAATGCAAGTAGGGTCTGAAATATTTCACAACTTAAAGAAAGTATTGCATGATCGTAATTTATCTACAGCAGTAGGTGATGAAGGTGGATTTGCTCCAACGCTTGAAGGAACAGAAGACGCTATTGAAACAATTGCCTTAGCAACCAAGAATGCTGGATACAAATTTGGAGAAGAAGTGATGATTGCATTAGATTGTGCTTCAGCTGAGTTTTATATAGATGGACAGTATGATTATACTAAGTTTGAAGGAGATAAAGGTGCTGTAAGAACTTCAGAAGAACAAGCTACTTATTTAGCTGAATTATGTGAAAAATACCCTATTATATCTATTGAAGATGGAATGGATGAGAACGATTGGGATGGATGGAAGATGTTAACAGAAAAAGTAGGAGATAGAGTTCAGTTAGTTGGAGATGATTTATTTGTAACAAACGTTGAGCGTTTATCAAAAGGAATTGAGAATGGAATTGCAAATTCAATCTTAATTAAAGTAAATCAAATAGGTACATTAACAGAAACAATTGCAGCGGTAAACATGGCGCATAATGCAGGATATACTTCTGTAATGAGTCATCGTTCTGGAGAAACTGAAGATAATACCATTGCAGATTTAGCTGTAGCATTAAACTGTGGACAAATCAAAACAGGTTCTGCTTCACGTTCTGATCGTATGGCAAAATACAATCAATTATTACGTATTGAAGAACAATTGGCAGATGTAGCTTATTATCCGAAAGAAAAAGCGTTTAAAATAAAATAATTTTTTAATAAACTTTAAAGCCCGTACTTAAGTACGGGCTTTTTTAGTTAAGTATAGTATTGTTTTTTGATAAATAGTTTAAATATAAGAAGTAAAAGTAGGGTAAAACACTTCTAACTTTTTATATAGTTGTTTATGAACTAAAAAAATAATTATGAAAAAATCATTCCTGCTTATTTGTAGCTTATTTGTTGCAACAGTATTTTCTCAAGAACAACTAACGCAGCGTGTTTGGAGAGTAAATTTTTTAAACCCAGGGATTGAATATGAAATGCCTATTGGAAATAACTCAACTCTTTCTATAGGGGTAGGAATAGGATATAGTGGAAGTTATCCACACTCTTCAGCTTCTGGTGTAGATACAGGGTTAGTATATGCCATAAACCCTTTTTTAGACCTGCAACAGAGATGGTTTTATAATTTTGATAAACGTAAAACTAAAGGTTTGAATATAACCAACAATTCAGCAAATTTTATATCAGCTCGTATTTTAACAAGAGGTAAAACTCTTTTTGGAGATGATGTAGTAACTGATAATTTAGATTTTGCTGTCGGACCTACTTGGGGTATCCAACGTAAATATGGTAAAAACTTTCACTTTTTATTTGATATGGGACCTATTTATTATTTTGATGTAAATGGAGGTCATGGTTTTTTCCCCTTAATGTTACAACTAAATTTAGGGTTTGATTTATAGAAATATGAAATACTTATACATATTACTTGCTGTTATTGTAATTACGTCTTGTAATTTGGTAAAATACACTCATTCTGGAGATGTAAATTCACGATTAGATTTCAGAAAAGGAAAGTGGTTGTTAAATGATGTTACTTCTTTTAAAAACATTAGAAAAGATGGCTTAACTGAAATGGCAAATGAACGATTTTCTGAACTTATAGGTAATAGACTTTTGGTAGTTAGCAACATGAAAGGACTATTAATTCCTAGTAATATTTCACCTAGTCTTGATAAATCTATTTTAAAAGATATAAAATACGGCACAGGTTATGATTACTTTATTGATATTAGAACTAAAAATATATCCAATGAAGTAGGTGTTTTAGGGGCAAGTAACTTTCTAACTGATCCTTCAAAAAACATAGGTGAGGTGACACTTAGTATCTACGATTTAAACATATTTAAAATAATATACAGTCAAACAGTAGTTGGTAAATTAGTTGTTTCTGAAAAAGATAATGATTATGCGCTTTCAAAAAACTCAAACCTTATTATTCATAGTGCTTTGAAAAGAATTATGAAGAAGATAAAGAAAAACCAAATCAAGGCTAAATAGTATAAAAAACAAAGGCTGTTTTAAGTTATAAAACAGCCTTTGAAATTCAATTCAATTCGTTTATTTTAGTCGATTATATTTTAATTTAAGTTTAAGAATTCTTCTTCAGAAATTTCTCCTGAAGCAATTTTTTGTAACTCTTCTAAGTGTGCTACAATATGCTCGTGCTGACTTTGTTCGATAGTAGCAGGTTTAACTAATTCTAACTTTAATCTACCATCTTTTACATAATAATCATAGTAGTAAAAAAAGTTTGCATCAAAGTTTCTGTTAGAATAGGTACCGTTATCTCCTAATAAGTAACCTAATCTAAAAGCAGATCTTCTTTGTGCAGCTGTACCATGAGAACTTCCATTAGGACCAGCTAATGTTTGTGAGAAGTTGTAAGCACCCGCTGCAGTATTCCAATCACTAGTATAAGTTCTACGGATAAAATATCCTCCAAAACCATCAGCTTCTAATTCAGTAGCACTAACATGATTGCCGCTAGGAATGGTATTGTCTCTAAACTGTACTTGATGTGCCATTTCATGAGCAGCAACATAAGCAATAGCAACATTACCATAATTTAAAGCACTAGCTAGCAATTCTTCTCCCCATACTACATAACCATTAGAATAAGAAAGAGCATTGAAAGTTCCGTCTCCACCTGCTAAGTATAAAGGTACATTACCCATTCCAAAAAAACTCGCAGCTTCGTTGTGTTCAGTTTTTAAAAAATTGGTGGTAGATTGGTTAACTATATAATCAGCCCAATAAGAGTTTGGACCAAAACCGTCAACAGTGTAACACTCAGCATTGTTAATTTCTAGCATGCTTGGAGAGTTAATCCCCATAGGGGCGTTGTCGCTTGTTAAATTATTGTCTTCTTTGGTACATTGTACGGCAAGAATTGATATGCATAATAATGCAATAATAAATTTAATTTTTTTCATTGTGAAAGGGTTTTTATGAATTGAATTAATTTTTTCTAAAAATATATGTTGTTTTGTTAACGGAGTTAAATAAAAGATATTGTGTATTTAATTTGTTATCAAGAAAAAAATACACACTCTAAAAGAATACGGAATTTGGTATGCTTAAATAAGTTTGTAAGGTCTGAAAAAATAAGAGAATTAAGATTAAATCAATTTTATAAGAGAAATTAATTGTGTCTTTCTTCTAGGTAAGGCGTTGTATTATAAGTAAGATTAGATTTGTTTTTTTTAATAAAATAAACTGATTTTTACATATTAAAAATCTATCAATTCTAACTTTTAAAATAATTCAAAAAATGGTATCTTCGCAACTCACTTCAATCATAAAAAATTATAGTAAAAAATGTCAGATATAGCAAAATTACAAATTGGCGAAAATACGTATGAGTTTCCTTTAATAAAAGGAACAGAAAATGAAACTGCAATTGATATTAAAGCCTTAAGAGGAGCCACGGGTGGAGTTATAACTATTGACCCAGGATACAAGAATACAGGTTCATGCCAAAGTGCTATAACATTTTTAAACGGTGAAGAAGGTATCTTAAGATACCGTGGATATTCAATTGAAGAATTGGCAGAAAAAGCAGATTTCTTAGAAGTGGCTTATGCGTTAATTTTTGGAGAATTACCAACTAAAGAACAATTAGATAAATTTTATGGAGACATCTTAGATGAAGCTATTGTTGATGATGACATCAAAAAAATTATTGATGCCTTTCCAAAGAATGCACATCCAATGGGGGTATTATCGTCGTTAACGTCTGCATTAACAGCTTTTAATCCATCTTCTGTTAATGTTGACTCAGAAGAAGATATGTATAAAGCTATTGTTAAAATAATGGGGAAATTCCCAGTATTGGTAGCTTGGACTTTACGTAAGAAACAAGGATTGCCATTAAATTACGGTTCACGTAAGTTAGGTTATGTTGAGAATATTTTAACAATGATGTTTCAAAAACCTAATGACGAGTATGAATTAAATCCAATAGTTAAAGATGCCCTAGATAAGTTATTAATCTTACATGCAGACCATGAACAAAACTGCTCTACATCTACAGTACGTATTGTAGGTTCTTCTCATGCAGGGTTATTTGCATCGCTATCAGCAGGAATTTCAGCTTTATGGGGACCTTTACATGGTGGAGCAAATCAAGCAGTACTTGAAATGTTAGAAGCAATTAAAGAAGATGGGGGAGATACTAAAAAGTACATGGCAAAAGCTAAAGATAAAAATGATCCTTTCCGTTTAATGGGATTCGGACATCGTGTATATAAAAACTTCGACCCGAGAGCAAGAATCATCAAAAAAGCTGCTGATGAAGTGTTAAACGACTTAGGAGTTGAAGACCCAATTTTAGATATAGCAAAAGGATTAGAGCAAGAAGCATTAAATGACCCATATTTTGTAGATAGAAAACTATATCCAAATGTAGATTTCTATTCAGGAATAATATATAGAGCTATGGGGATTCCTGTAGAAATGTTTACAGTAATGTTTGCTCTAGGGCGCTTGCCAGGATGGATTGCTCAATGGAGAGAAATGCGTTTAAACAAAGAACCAATTGGTCGTCCACGTCAAGTTTACGTTGGAGAGAACTTAAGGGAATTCGTAGAATTAGACAAGAGATAAACTATTTAAAAAGTGTCATTTAAAATAATTAAATGGCATTTTTTATGTAAAATAACTCATGATGAAAGAAATTAAAATTATCAAAAACAGATCAGACATTGGAGCAGGAACTCGTGGGTCTGACATGGGAGTAGATGCGATTGAAATTGCAGCGATAAATAAAAAAAGTAATTATTTCGATTCTTTTGATTTTGAAGATGTAATCACTGAAAACGAATCTATTTATAATAAGGTAAATAATTCGTTTGCAAAACGAATTGATAGCGTTTTTAATCAATGTAAACGATTAAGTAACCACGTGAAAGTAAATTTACAAGAAGGGAAGTTTCCTATAGTTTTGTCTGGAGACCATTCTTCAGCGTTAGGAACTATCAGTGGAATAAAAGCAGCTAACCCTAATAAAAGAGTAGGGGTAGTTTGGATTGATGCTCATGGAGATTTACATTCTCCTTATACATCACCATCAGGAAATATTCACGGAATGCCTTTATCTGCCGCTATTTCAGATGATAATTTAGACTGCCAAATTAATGATGTAGACAGAGAAACATCAGAGTTGTGGGAACGTATGAAAAACATAGGTACTCCAGGGCAAAAAGTTTTACCTGAAGACATCATTTTCTTTGGTGTTCGTGATACAGAAGAACCAGAAGACAAACAAATGGAAAAATATGGTATTAAAAACTATATGGTTGCTGAAGTTCGTTACCGTGGATTAGATGTTTGTGTAAACGAAGCTTTAGATAAATTATCTGTTTGTGATGTAATATATGTGTCGTTTGATGTAGATTCAATGGATTGTGATATGATATCTTATGGTACAGGAACACCAGTACCTAAAGGATTTGATCAACATGAAATCATTGATATAATTAACGGATTGTTAGCAAGTAATAAAGTAGCTTGTTTGGAGTTTGTTGAAGTAAACCCATTACTAGACTTTAAAGGAAATAAAATGGCTGAAACGGCGTTTGAAGTTCTTGAAGAAGTAACTAAAAAGGTAAAGAGTTTATAGTATTATAATAATTTTTGTAAAAAGCGAACTTTTAAAAGTTCGCTTTTTTATTTTTATAGAGGTCGTTTTAGAAAAAATAAACGTTTATATTTGTTGCAGTAAACTTTAGGAGTAGCTAGTTCGCTAGTTTGAGAAAGATCCTTTGAACCTGATATGGTTAACACCAGCGTAGGGAAAAGTTATAAAATCTTATTTAGGTATTGTTCATAATAAAACAATTCTGAATTTCTTCTACAGTTTACTTTAAATATATGTTAGTATGATAACGATAAAAGTAAACAATAATCAACAAGAGTTTTTAAGCCCATTAGTATTGCAAGAATTAGTAGATAAACTACAAATTAAAACCAATGGAATTGCTATTGCTGTTAACAGTAGTGTGGTAAAAAAAACAGATTGGTCTTCAAAACTACTCCAAAACAATGATGAAGTTTTAATCATTAAATCTACACAAGGAGGATAATATTTTCAGCAAACAAAATTCAAATTATAAACAAACAACCTTAAAATGAAGAAAAAAGATACAGCTCCAAAACAAGATGGTGTAACAAGACAACCATTTCCGAACTCCAAAAAAATATATGTTCAAGGAAAAATTCATCCACAGATAAAAGTAGCAATGCGCGAAATTGAATTGAGTGATACTGTGGATTCGATGACTAAAAAAAGAACACCTAATGAGCCAGTTACAGTATACGATACTTCAGGTCCTTATACAGACCCCAATAAAGAGATTAATATTCATAATGGATTAGAACGTATTCGAGAAGAATGGATTATAGAGAGAGGAGATGTAGAAGAATTAAATGAATTTACTTCGAATTATTGTAACGAACGTTTAAATGATAAAAGTTTAGACCATTTACGATTTAACTTAAAGCATAAACCTAAGAGAGCTAAAAAAGGACAAAATGTAACACAGTTACATTATGCAAAAAAAGGAATTATTACCCCCGAGATGGAATATATTGCCATTCGTGAAAACCAGCGAATAGATGAAATGACACGTTTGTCTAAACAACATCCAGGGCAAGATTTCGGAGCAAGTATTCCTACAAAAATTACTCCTGAATTTGTTCGAGAGGAAGTAGCAAAAGGACGTGCAGTTATTCCTTCAAACATCAACCATCCAGAAGCAGAACCTATGATTTTAGGTCGTAATTTCTTGGTGAAAATCAATGCAAATATTGGAAACTCAGCTACCACCTCATCAATAGAAGAAGAAGTAGAAAAAGCAGTTTGGGCATGTCGTTGGGGTGCTGATAATATTATGGATTTATCTACAGGTAAAAATATTCATGAAACTAGAGAGTGGATTATCCGTAATTCACCTGTACCTGTAGGAACCGTACCTATTTATCAAGCTTTAGAGAAAGTAAATGGGATTGCTGAAGACTTAACTTGGGAAATTTTTAGAGATACTTTAATTGAACAAGCTGAGCAAGGAGTAGATTACTTTACGATTCACGCAGGAGTTCGTTTACGTTATGTGCCTATGACGGCAAAACGTATTACAGGGATTGTATCAAGAGGAGGTTCTATCATGGCAAAATGGTGTTTAGCACACCATAAAGAAAGTTTTTTATATACCCATTTCGAAGAAATTTGTGAAATTATGAAGGCTTATGATGTTGCTTTTTCGTTAGGAGATGGTTTACGACCAGGTTGTATTGCCGATGCGAATGATGAAGCGCAATTTGCTGAATTAGAAACGTTAGGGGAGCTAACAAAAATAGCACGTAAACATGAAGTACAATGCTTTATAGAAGGTCCAGGTCACGTGCCAATGCATATGATTAAAGCAAATATGGATAAGCAATTGGAAGCTTGTGATGAAGCTCCGTTTTATACCTTAGGCCCTTTAACTACGGATATTGCTCCAGGATACGACCATATAACTTCAGGAATTGGAGCGGCAATGATTGGTTGGTTTGGTTGTGCCATGTTGTGTTATGTAACACCAAAAGAACATTTAGGGTTACCTAATAAAGAAGATGTACGTACAGGAGTAGTTACTTATAAATTAGCAGCCCATGCAGCGGATTTAGCAAAAGGACATCCGGGAGCGCAACACAGAGATGATGCTTTAAGTAAAGCACGTTTTGAGTTCCGTTGGGAAGATCAATTCAATTTAGGATTGGACCCAGAATTAGCTAGAGAATATCACGATGAGACCTTACCAGCAGAAGGAGCTAAAATTGCACATTTTTGCTCTATGTGTGGGCCAAAATTCTGTTCTATGAAAATATCGCAGGAAGTACGTGACTTTGCAGCAGAAAATAAAGTGGAAGGAGACGAAGTATTTGCAAAAGGAATGGAGGAAAAATCTAAAGAGTTTAAAGACAAAGGTTCAGAAGTTTATCTATAAAACCTAAACTTAGAATTATGAATTACGAGTTGACAATTTCTAAATTCGTAATTCATAATTTAAAATTCACTATATGATTGTTTTAATAGCTCCAGAAAAAGATATTCCAAATGAGATTGAAATCCTTCAACAATTATTTGAAGAAGGATTGGAATATTATCATTTCAGAAAACCTGATAGGAATTACGAGGAGCATGTAGCTTATTTGAATAAGATAGATGAAAAGTATCATGATAGAATAGTTACTCATTATTTTCATAAACTCATTAATGATTTCAACCTAAAAGGAATTCATTTTCAAGAGCAAAAAAGAATTGATGCTTTAGAGAATAGAAGCGAATATTTTATAGGATTAAACATGATAGGAAAAACGATGAGTAGCTCTTTTCATGAACCTTCAGTTCTAGCGAATTGCGACATCGAATTTGATTACCATTTATTAAGTCCTGTTTTCTCTTCTATTTCAAAGAAAGGATACGAAGGAAGAGGTTTTGATGTAAATCATATTGATAAAACCATTATAGGTATGGGCGGAATTAATACTGATACCATTCAAAAAACCTTAGAGTTAGGTTTTCAAGGAATAGGTGTGTTAGGAGGAGTTTGGAATACAGAAACCCCAGTTGAAAGCTTTAAAAATATCAAGCGTCATTACGAGAAGTATATGAAGAAGTAATCTTTTTATCAAAAGAAAGCATATTAATAAAAAATGAAACAACAAGCTTACATACTAACGATTGCAGGATTTGATCCGTCAAGTGGAGCAGGATTGACTTCGGATATTAAAACTTTTGAAGCACATGGGTTATATGGATTATCGGTATGTACAGCAGTTACAGTTCAAAATGACATCGATTTTAAAGACTGTGTTTGGATTGATAAAGAAACCATCATCAATCAAATAGAAACTTTATTTGAACGCTTTGAAATATCAGTAGCAAAAATAGGAATCATCCAATCTTGGAATGTATTATTGGAGGTTATTCAATCACTAAAAAAATACAATTCATCCATAAAAATAGTCTTGGATCCTATTTTAAAAGCCAGCGCTGGATTTGATTTTCATTCTGAAGAGCATATAAAAGTGTTTGAAGAAGTATTGCAACATTGTGATTTTATCACTCCAAATTATGATGAAATCAAAGCTTTGTTTTCTAATAAATCGATTGAAGAAACCATTGAATTCATTTCAGAAAAGACCAATATCTATTTAAAAGGAGGACATAGAGAAGATAAAAAAGGATGGGATGAAGTATATCACAGTAAGATAGTACAATTGAATATTCCACCGAAAGCTACATCCGTTTTTGAAAAGCATGGAAGCGGTTGTGTGTTGTCTTCAGCTTTAGCTTCAAGCATAGCCAAACAACTTTCTTTAGAAGATGCATGTACAAATGCCAAATGGTATACAGAACAATTTTTAAACTCTAATAAAACGCTCTTAGGAGAGCACAACTATACATGATAAGTAAATTACACTATATAACTCAAGGGAAAACTCCAGAAGAGCATTTAGAAAATGTTCAAAGAGCTTGTGCTTCTGGAGCAGAGTGGGTACAACTTCGATTAAAGAATATAGATCCGAAAACTATTTTAGAAACAGCACAAAAAGCGAGAGAAATTACGAGTCATTTTCAAACTCGTTTAATCATAAACGATTATTACAAAGTAGCTAAAGAAATCAAAGCAGATGGAGTTCATTTAGGAAAAACAGATACGTGTCCGTTAAAAGCAAAAGAGTATTTAGGTGATTTATATATCGTAGGAGGAACAGCAAATACTTTAGAAGATTGTAAAATGCTACTAGAGAAAAAAGTAGATTATATTGGTTTAGGTCCTTATCAGTTTACTGAAACTAAAAAGAATTTGAGTCCAGTTTTAGGGACTACTGGCTACCAGATGCTTTTAGAAGAGTTGAAAACAACCACTCCAATAATAGCCATTGGAGGAATTACTATAGAAGACGTATCTGAAGTTATAAACACAGGAGTATATGGAGTCGCTGTTTCAGGAGCAATTACACAAAATTTCAACTCGATTCCTACATTTCATAAAATTTTAAAAGCTCCAAGTACCAATGAACAAGTGTACAAAATAGGAGCGCAATAAATTAGCAATAATGAATACCAACTTAACAATAGCCGATAAAACATTTACCTCACGATTATTTACAGGAACAGGAAAATTCAGTTCCTCACAATTAATGAAAGAGGCTTTGCTAGCATCAGAAAGTGAATTGATAACAGTTGCTTTAAAAAGAGTAGATGTTCAAAATGAAGATGATGATATCTTATCACATTTAAGCCACTCAAGAATCAATTTATTACCAAACACTTCGGGAGTTCGTACAGCAAAAGAAGCAGTGTTTGCAGCTGAATTGTCTAGAGAAGCTTTGGAAACGAATTGGGTAAAATTAGAAATACATCCAGACCCAAGATATTTATTACCTGATCCTATCGAAACCTTAAAAGCTGCGGAAGAATTGGTGAAAAAAGGTTTTGTAGTGATGCCTTACATTCATGCAGATCCGGTTTTATGTAAGCGATTAGAAGAAGTAGGAACGCAATGTGTAATGCCTTTAGGAGCTCCTATTGGAAGTAATAAAGGATTGAAAACGTTAGAGTTTCTAGAAATTATTATAGAACAATCTAATGTTCCAGTAGTTGTTGATGCTGGTATTGGAGCACCTTCTCATGCAGCCTACGCCATGGAATTAGGTGCCGATGCTGTTTTGGTAAACACAGCTATTGCTGTATCACAAAACCCGGTAGCGATGGCACAAGCTTTTAAAATGGCAGTAGAAGCAGGAAGAATGGCATATGAAGCAAAATTAGCTCCCGTAAGAAAACAAGCAGAAGCAAGTAGCCCATTAACGAGTTTTTTAAGTTAGTATAACGTCATTACGAGGAGAAAAGGACGAAGTAATCTGTTTGCTGAGAACCTAAAAAAATAAAGATTTCTTCGCTTCGCTTACAATGACGAATAAAAATTAAAAGATGTGTAAAACATTTACAACCATATTTAATCAGTACAATTGGGATGAAACCTTACAAAGCATTTTCAATAAAACATCCGTTGATGTTGAAAGTGCTTTATCTAAGGATAAACTCGATTTGGAAGATTTTAAAGCGCTCATTTCTCCTGCAGCAAAACCATTTTTAGAGCAAATGGCGCAAAGGAGTCGCATGCTTACTAAAAAGCGATTTGGAAATACCATTCAAATGTATGCTCCAATGTATTTGAGTAACGAGTGTCAGAATATATGTACGTATTGCGGATTCAGTTTTACAAACAAAATTCCGAGAAGAACATTAACCGACGATGAAATATTAAAAGAAGTTGCTTTTTTAAAGAAAAAAGGCTACGATCATATTTTGTTAGTTACTGGGGAAGCTAACAGAACAGTGGGAGTTGATTATATCAAAAACGCGATTCAGCTCATTCGTTCACAATTTTCAAATATTACTATTGAAGTTCAACCTTTAGATCAAGATGAATATGAATTGTTAATTGAGAATGGGTTGTATGCCGTATTGGTATATCAAGAAACCTATCATAAACAAGAGTATAAAAAACATCATCCGAAAGGGAAAAAATCAAACTTTGAGTATCGTTTAGAAACCCCTGATAGATTGGGGAAAGCAGGTGTTCATAAAATAGGATTAGGAGCTTTATTTGGACTGGAAGATTGGCGTGCTGATAGCTTTTTTACAGCATTACACTTAAAATATTTACAAAAAACCTACTGGAAAACGAAGTATTCTATTTCATTTCCACGCTTGAGACCACATTCAGGAGGATTAGAACCCAAAGTAGAAATGACGGATGCAGATTTGGTACAATTAATCTGTGCGTTTAGATTATTAGATGAAGATGTAGAACTGTCAATGTCTACCCGAGAAAGTGAAGTTTTTAGGAATAATATTGTTAATTTAGGGGCAACCTCAATAAGTGCAGAGTCAAAGACAAATCCTGGAGGATATAGTGTTGAACCACAATCGTTAGAGCAATTTGAAATTTCAGACGAACGAAGTACAGAAGAAATTGTACAGATGCTAAAAGGTCAAGGATTAGAAGTAGTTTGGAAAGATTGGGAGCAGTTTGGAAAGATTGGCTTTTAGCTGTTAGCACTTGGTTTTTTGAGGTAATGATTAAGATTGAAAAACAAATAAAAAAGCTATGAGAAATTATCGAAAGTTTGAAGTGTGGAAAAAATCACATGAGCTAGCATTAAAAGTGTACGAGTTAACTAAAGGCTTTCCTAAAGAAGAAATATATGGAATAACCTCACAATTAAGAAGAGCTTCATTATCAGTTCCAACGAATATTGTTGAAGGAGTTAGTAGAAATACAGAAAAAGAATTTGCTTATTTTGTTAATATAGCATCAGGTTCATCAGCTGAGGTTGAGTACCTTCTAGAATTTTCAAGTGAATTGAATTATTTGTCGTACGAAGATCATGAAAATTTAAATAGAGAAATAATTTCAATAAGAAAAATGTTAAATGTATTATACTCAAGGTTAAGAAAATAAAGTTGTAAAATAAATACTAATAGCCAAAAGCGAATAGCTAATAACCAAATGCTAACAAAAGAAGAACAAAAACAATACAACCGTCATTTAATTCTCAATAAAGTAGGAGAAGAGGGGCAATTAAAATTAAAACAATCCAAGGTATTAGTGATAGGGGCTGGTGGATTAGGATGTCCTGTATTACAATATTTAACGGCAGCAGGTATTGGGACGATTGGAATTATTGATGATGATATAGTAGATCAAAGTAATTTACAGCGTCAAGTTTTATATACGATAGATGATATAGGAAAGTCTAAAGCGGAAACAGCAGTAAATCGTTTGTCAAAGTTAAACCCTTTTGTTCAGTTTCATGTATATAAAGAAAAATTAACTAATCAGAATGCTATTTCATTATTTGAGAAATATGATGTAATTGTAGATGGTAGCGATAATTTTGAAACACGCTATTTAACCAACGATGCAGCGGTATTAACACAAAAGCCATTGGTGTATGGGGCTATTTTTAAGTTTGAAGGACAAGTAAGTGTTTTTAATTATAAGGGAAGTGCTACGTATCGATGTTTATATCCAACACCACCCAAACCAGAAGAATCACCCAATTGTTCAGAAATTGGTGTGATAGGTGTATTACCCGGAATCATAGGAAGCTTACAAGCCAATGAAACTATTAAAATTATTTGTGGAATAGGAGAGGTGTTAGCTAATAAATTATTGATGTATGATACGTTAAGCATGCGTCAAATGATATTAAAGTTTGAAAAGACCGATAAAGCTGAGGTTATTGAATTAGATAACGATTATGAATTCTTTTGCGGAATAAAAACAGCTACTCACGAGATAACTCTAGAGGAGTTACAAAATAATCTAACATCCTATAATTTATTAGATGTTCGTGAAGATTGGGAACGAGAGCAGCACCATATTGGAGGACAACATATCCCTTTAGGAGAGCTTGCTCAACGATATGATGAAATAAATACCGAAAAACCTGTAATAGTGTACTGTAAATCAGGAGTACGTAGCCAACGTGCAATTGATTTTTTAGAACAGCAATTTGACAGCATTACTTTTCTAAATTTAAAGAATGGACTGGGGTAGTAATTTATTAAAGCTAAAAAGTTCAAAAAGCTGATTTCTCTTAATACAAATAAAACTTGATAAAAAACAGGAAAGAATGCTACGCAATCTTTGTCCCGTTTTTAACAGCACGTTCAGTAGTTAACAAAGTAACCTCTTTACCATCACCTAAACCACCTAATACAAGGCATTCACTCATCATATTAGCAATTTGTTTTTTAGGAAAGTTTACCACAGCAACCACTTGTTTTCCTATCAAATCTTCAGGTTGATACAATTTAGTGATTTGTGCTGAGGTTTTTTTAATTCCGTAATCACCAAAATCAACCTGCATTTTATAGGCAGGATTTTTAACCTCTTTAAAAACCTCGGCAGAAATGATCGTACCAATACGCATTTCTACCTTTGTAAAGTCGTTCCAAGTGAGGGTTTTATCTTCCATATGTCTGTAAATTATACCAGTTAGGTATTTATAGTTGTTTAAAAATAAAATTTTATTAAGTGCCCATTATGAGCTCCATAATTTAGTTGTTTTCTAGCAATCGTTTTGCTGCAGTAAACGGTGTCGTTTTCCCATTTTCTAGTTTTGCAATTTCCTGCTGCAATAATTCTTTAATTTTAGGATTGTTATAAAAATTGTTTTTTAATTGTTGATTGATGGTTTCTAACAACCAATAATTATTTTGTTCATCTCTTTTCTGTTGAAAGTAGCCTGATTTTTTCACTAAACCCATGTACTCTTCAATCATAGCATAGATAGCATCAATTCCTTGATGATGCAATGCACTAGCTAATAAAACTTTAGGTTGCCAATCACTTTCCTTAGCAGGATATAAGTGTAAAGCTCTGTTAAATTCTACTTTCGCTAGTTTAGCATTTTTTTCATTACCGCTATCTGCTTTGTTAATCACAATCGCATCCGCCATTTCAATAATTCCACGTTTAATACCTTGTAATTCGTCACCAGCACCTGCCAATTTCAATAATAAAAAGAAATCAGTCATAGAATGTACAGCCGTTTCTGATTGTCCAACACCTACCGTTTCAATAATGATTGTATCAAAACCAGCTGCTTCACATAAAATAATACTTTCACGTGTTTTTTGAGCAACGCCACCTAACGAAGTTCCAGAAGGAGAAGGGCGTATAAAAGCATTTTCATCAGTTACTAATTCCTCCATACGTGTTTTATCACCTAAAATACTCCCTTTGTTAATAGAACTACTTGGATCTACCGCCAAAACAGCTACTTTTTTACCTAAAGAAGTTAAATGCTTACCAAAAGCCTCAATAAACGTACTTTTTCCTACACCTGGAACACCTGTAATTCCAATTCTAACCGATTTATTGGCATGCGGTAAACAAGCTTCTAAAATTTCATTGGCTTGTTGTTGGTGTTTTGGATTCGTACTTTCCACTAACGTAATAGCTCTACTTAAAAAAGGAATATTACCAGCAACTATTTGAGTAACAAATTCTTTGGTTGAGGTAGTTTTTCTTCTGTTACGTTTTATTTTTTCTGCAGATGATTTACTGGTGGTTTCAGGCTGAGAAACCCCGTCTTTTTCAGAGAGTGCAGATGTGTCTTTGTCGGTCATTATGTAGGTAAAACAAAATAATAACGTAAATTTAGAAATAAAAATGCAGGAAAATGCAACGCGGTAGAAAAAGTCTCGTATTTAGGGTAAGAAATCAAGAATGAAATCAACTAAACAGTTACATCAATCGGTAATAGATGCCTGTAGAAGCAATGATGCAAAAGCACAAATGCAATTGTATGATTTGTATTGTGATGCCATGTATACAGTGGCGTTACGGTATGTAAAAGATTCTTTTATAGCGGAAGATGTAATGCAAGAAGCATTTGTAAAAGCATTTAAAAATATTGATTCATATAAAGAAGGAGTAGCGTTTGGTGCTTGGTTAAAAAGAATCGTTATCAATCAAAGTATTGATTATTTAAAGAAGAGAAAATTAGAACTGGTTTCTATTAACGAAGAAATTACCACAGTAGCAGATGATGATAATTGGAATGTAGCCGCTACGATATCGTATCAAGAAATTGTAAACTGCATTCAGCAATTAAAAGAAAAGTATAGAGTTGTGTTGACTCTGTTTTTATTAGAAGGGTATGATCATGGAGAGATTTCGCAAATATTAGGAATTTCGGAAGTGAGTTCGAGAACACATTTATTAAGAGGAAAAAGACAAGTGCAAGAACAATTAAAAGCAGTACACCATGTCTAAAGATATTAGAGAAATACTAAAAAACAATGTTGAAAACACCGAGAGGTTATCAACAAATCACAGACAGCGTTTTCAACAAAAGTTGATGGATGAATTGCATTCAACACCATCAACAAAAAAATCATATCAGTGGTTGTATATAGCAGCATCCATTGTGTTGTTGGTGAGTTTGGGAATTCAGTTTTACCCAACTAATACTGTAAATCCAATAATAACTGAGCTTCCAAAAGAAACTCAAAATCAAATTAGTTTAGGAACCATATCTCCTGAGTTAAAAACGGTGGAAGATTACTATGTAAATACCATTAATTACGAACTAAGTCAGTTAGAATTAACTGAAGATAATAAAGAACTTTTTGATGGTTATTTAATTAAAATAGGAGAATTAACCAAAGAATATAAATCGTTAACCGAAGAGCTCAATACAAAAGGAATTAACGATGATACTATCAATGCATTGATTGGAAACCTGCAATTACGTTTACAGCTGTTAAAACGTATGCAAAAACAATTACAAGAATTTAAAAATCCAACTCAAAATGACATTCAAAAAATTTAAAATCAGTGTTTTTTTACTGTTAGTAACTGGCGTTGTATCTGCACAGAAATACGATAAAAAGTTTAGTGAAAATTTTAAAACAAGTAAAGACGTAGTAGTTAATATCAATGCATCTAATGCAGATGTAGATGTAACTACATGGAATAAAAATGAAGTTTCAGTAGAAGCAGTTGTAGAAGTTGAAGGGCTAGATAAAAAAGAAGCTCAAAAATATTTAGACAACTGGAAATTTGAAGCCTTAGGGAATAAAAGTAAGGTACAAATTAATGCCAATAGAAATAGTTTTAGAATAGGAAGAGACAATATTGTATTCTTCAATTCATCAGACAATAATTACCCAAGAGTATTTGAGTATGATACAGAAAGTGAGGTTGTAGTAATACCAGAAATACCAGAGGTAAGTATCCCAGAAATGCCTGAGATGCCAGAAATGCCTGAAATTGAAATTCCAGAAATTAATTTTGAAAAGTTATTTCAAGATGTGGATTTTGATGTAGAGGAAATGTTTGAAAACGAAGAGCTTGTCAGGTTTAAGTGGAAAGATGGCAAACATAATGTAAATATAACCTCAAAAGAAGAATGGGAGGAATTTAAGAAAACGGAAGCATTTAAAGAATATCTTAAGAATAATAAAAATTCTAAAACAAAGATGTTTTTCTCAAAAAACCATCAAGTTCTCAATGAAAAAAAATTAAGAGACGAACTAAAAAGAGTTAAAAGTGAGCTTAAAAAAATTGACAGAGAAAAAATTCAAAAACAATTAGCAAAAGCGAGAGTGGAAATGCATAAGGTTAGAGAAGAAATGAAAAAAAATCACAGGAATTATTCTTTTTCTTCTGGCAGTAATAATCTTATGATTAATGGGAAAAAAGTAAAAATCACAAAGAAGATTACGATAAAAGTTCCAAAATCGGCAACGTTTGACTTGAATACACGACACTGTAAAGTAAAACTACCAAAAACTAAAGCTTCAGGAAAGGTTAGTTATGGAACTTTTAAAGCTGACGCACTTGACGGTGGAAAATTAAATATTTCATTTTCACCAGTAAACATAAATTCATTAAACGCTTGTACGTTGTTCTTAAATAATGTAACCGATGCTCAATTAGCATCGGTTACCAATACAACCGTAAACTCTAATTCATCAGGATTGGTAGTAAACAATGTTTATAGCAATGTTGAAGTAAATAATAAGTTTGGAAACTTAACCATAACCAAAGTACACCCTAGTCATGATAATTTAAAAGTACTTTTAAGTTATTCAGATGCTGGGGTTGATTTAGCAGGGATAAACAAAAAATTCGATATTCAGAGTAATAAGATTAAGAAACTAAAAGATGGAAGTGTAGAATATAATGGAGAGTTTATTTTGATTTCAAACGATAAGAAAATAGAAATAGACGGTAAATACAGCCAATTAAAAGTTAAAAACCAATAAGAAATACAAACAAAATTACTTTTTATTTCTACAAAATTGCTGCCAAATTCTTTTTCTATATTCTTTATAAAGTGCCTATATTAGCGATTGCAAATAGTCATTTTTACTATGGAATTATACAAAGAAAATCAACTTAAAATATATAACTCTTTAACCAAATCAAAAGAGCTTTTTAAACCAGTAACAGAAGGACGCGTAGGAATGTATGTATGTGGTCCTACAGTATATAGCAACGCCCATTTAGGAAACGTACGAACTTTTATGTTTTTTGATGTGGTGTATCGTTATTTATTACACCTTGGATACAAGGTGCGTTATGTACGTAACATTACGGATGCTGGTCACTTAGAAAACGATGCAGATGAAGGAGAAGACAGAATTGCAAAGAAAGCACGACTAGAGGAAATTGAACCGATGGAAGTAGTGCAACGTTATACAGTTGATTTCCATAATGTATTAAACAACTATAATTTTTTACCGCCAAGTATAGAGCCTACTGCTACAGGTCATATTGTAGAGCAGATTGAAATGATTAAAGAAATCATGGAAAAAGGTTTTGCTTATGAAGTAAACGGTTCGGTATATTTTGATGTGTTAAAATATAACGAAACAGGCAACTATGGAATTCTTTCTGGTAGAAAATTTGAAGATGCTATTCATAACACAAGAGCGTTAGACGGACAGTCAGATAAGAGAAATCCGCAAGACTTTGCTCTTTGGAAAAAAGCCGATGATCGTCATATCATGCGTTGGCCTTCACCTTGGAGTGATGGTTTCCCAGGTTGGCATTTAGAATGTTCAGTAATGAGTACAAAGTACTTAGGTGAACAGTTTGATATTCATGGTGGAGGAATGGATTTAAAATTCCCGCATCATGAGTGTGAAATTGCACAATCGCAAACGTGTAGCGGTGTAAAACCAGTAAATTACTGGATGCACACCAATATGTTATTGTTGAACAGTCAAAAAATGGCAAAATCAACAGGGAACTTTATTTTACCAAATGAAATTTTAACGGGAGAAAATAACATTTTAGGAAAACCTTTTTCAGCAAGTGTGGTTCGTTTTTTCAATATGCAAGCTAACTATAGAAGCATTTTAGACTTTTCTGGAGAAGCGTTAGAAGCTGCTGAAAAAGGACATGCGAAATTAATGGAAGCTGTAGATTTCTTAAGTAAAATTGAAGCAGGTACTACTTCTACATTTGATGTGCAAAAATGGAAACAAGATTGCTACGATGCCATGAATGATGATTTTAATACACCAATATTAATATCACATTTATTTGAAGCAGTAAAAGTTATCAATCAAATAAAAGAAGGAAAGGCAAGTTTAACTACCGATGACTTAGAAGTGTTTAAAAATACAATCAATGCGTTTGTTTTTGATGTATTAGGATTAATGAATGAAACTTCAGAAGGAAATAATTCAGACAAACTAAGTGGTGTAGTTGAAATGTTAATTAGCATGCGTAAAGAAGCACGTGAAAATAAAGATTGGGCATTATCTGATGAAATTCGTGATAGATTACTGGAATTAGGTATTCAATTAAAAGACGGTAGAGAAGGAACAACGTTTACAGTTAACTAATTGAAAAAAATACTAACATATCCGTTTATATTACTAGTTCGATTTTATCAAACAGCCATATCTCCGTTTACACCAGCAACATGTAGATATTCACCAACGTGTTCAAGCTACACAATTGAAGCGTTACAAAAACACGGATTGTTTTACGGTGGTTGGTTGGCATTGAAAAGAATTTTCAGTTGTCACCCTTGGGGAGGAAGCGGTTACGATCCTGTTCCAGAGAAAAAAGAAAAATAATAATTGTCATTGAGGAGTTTATTAAGAAGTAATCTTAAGATTATTTCATTTTAACTTGTCTTAATTGACAGCCGAAAGGTTCACAATGAAACAAAAACTAAATTAAAGTAGATGAATTTTTTATCCATAGTGTGGGATTGGAACCCAGAAATAATAAATTTAGGAGGTTTTGGTATTCGTTGGTACAGTTTAATGTTTGTAGCAGCGTTTATTTTAGGACTTCGATTAATGAAAAAGATTTACATTAACGATAACATTGCTGTTGAAAAACTAGATCCGTTATTTATGTACGTATTCGTTTCTATGTTAATAGGAATGCGTTTAGGAGATGTATTCTTTTACAGTTGGGATTATTACCAAAACCATTTACTAGAAATCATATTACCATTTAAAAAACAAGAAGGAGCTTCGGCTTTATTCGGATTGTTAGATGGATGGAAATTTACAGGATTTACAGGGTTTGCAAGTCACGGAGCAGCAATAGCAATTCCAATAGCTATGTACTTTTACGCAAAGAAACACTTACAAAAACCATGGTTGTTTATTTTAGATAGATTAGGAATTATGGTAGCCTTAGCAGGATTTTTTATCCGTTTCGGAAACTTCTTTAATTCTGAAATTTACGGAAAACCAACAGGTAGCAGCTTTGGTGTAATCTTTAAAAGAGCAGGAGAGACGGTACCACGTCATCCAACCCAATTATACGAAGCATTTAGTTATTTAGTACTATTCTTTGCTTTATGGTATTTCTATTGGAAAACAGACAAGAAAAACCAAACAGGATTTTTATTCGGACTGTTTATGGTTGTGTTATGGACGTTACGTTTTGTAATAGAGTTCTTAAAAGAGGCACAAGTAGAAGGAAGAGAAGATTGGGTATTCAATACATTAAACACAGGTCAGGTGTTAAGTATTCCACTAGTGTTAATCGGTTTTTGGTTAATGTTTAGAAAAACCAAAGCAACAACATAAAAACAATAAAAAAACTCCAAGGTTATTCTTGGAGTTTTTTGTTTATGAGAAAAAAGTTTTAAGCTTTTATTTTTGCTAACTCTTGCTTTTTAGCATTAATTTCATTTTCAATTTTTAACAAGCGATTTTCAATCTTACTGATAATAGCTTGTTTTCTTTCAATACTTTCTTTAGAAGTAGAAGCATCTTGCTTAGCCTCTTCTAATTTAGATTTCATTTTAGCTAAACCTTCCTTACCACTAATTAAAATTTCTTCGTTAATGCTAATATCATCTTCAAGGTCACTTATTAACGTGTTTTTCTCTTTACTAATGTTTTTCTCCTTAGCTTTAATTTGGTTACTTAATTGCTTCAATTTTTCTTCCTCTAAACGTAAAGCCTCTTGTTCTTTTAAATAAGCAAGCTCTTTGGCTTTTCTTTCTTCGTCTAACTTCTTACGGGCCTCTTCAAGTTTTTGTTTTTGTAAAAGAACTTCTTTCTGTTCGTCACTTATATTATCTTCATATACCACAAGACCAGTACTTACAGTAGTAGTTTTAGCTTCCTCTTTTTCCTCAGCTCTCTTAGCTTCTTCTTTTTTAAGTTTTCTAGCTAACTTTCTTTCAAGAGACGCTAAGTCTTTTTTATGTAAATCAATTTGATTATTTAACTTGCTTAACCTTTGTTGCATATTAGCAACAATTTTTTCTTTTCTTTCTACCTCTTGTTTTGTAGCTTTTTTACTTGTTTTAAAACGCTCTAAATTTCCTTTTACACGTTTTAAAGCACCAACGCCACTAACTAAAATTTCTTCATTAGCGCTAATTTGATTTTTCTTGTTTTTTACTTGAGCTTTTAAAGTTTTAATGTCATCTTGAGCATTTACTTGTTGCCAAGTAAGCGTTAAGAATAAAGTTAAAGAGACTAGGAATCTTAGTGTTTTCATTTTAATTTTATGGTATTAAGTTTTTGTTTTTTTCGGGGCGCAAAAGTATGGCTAAATGCGAAAAAAAAATAACTTTTCATCATGTTTTTTATCATGTTTTTCAGGATACTAAAAACATAATGTTTTGACTCACATAAAATTTGATATGAATAAATAGCTTAACAACACTTATTCGTGATGATAAGGCTCGTTACGAAGAATGGTAAACCCACGATAAATTTGTTCGACAATAAATAAACGAATCATTTGATGAGAAAACGTCATTTTAGAGAGTGATAACTTTCCTTGTGCTTTTTTATATACAGCCTCAGAAAAACCATACGGACCTCCAATTACCAGTACCAGTTGCTTAATACCAGAGTTCATTTTCTTTTGTAAGTATTGTGAAAACTCTACAGAAGTATACTGTTTTCCTTTATCGTCTAATAAAACTAATTGATCAGTAGGTTGTAGTTTAGACAGAATTAACTCTCCTTCTTTTTCTTTTTGTTGCGCCTCGCTTAGGTTTTTAACGTTTTTAATATCTGGAATAATCTCCAACTCAAACTTTACGTAATGTTTTAAGCGGTTTTGGTATTCGTCAATTAATTGCTGCAACTGTTTATTGTCAGTTTTGCCTATGGCGAGTAGTTTTATTTTCATATGGCAAAATTACGAATGTTTGACAAATTTTATAGAGATAGCTTTTAGGTTAAAAAACTAGCTTTAATAGCGGTATGTAATAAGCTACTAAAACAAGTTTTTGCCATCGTAAAAAGTGGTTTACCTTATGACGCAAATTATAAAAGTACGTTGGTTTAAAAAAGTATAAAATTTACTTGTTTTTTATCGTAGTTAGTTTTGTTTTACTTTTTATTAATATTTATACTATTACCTTCTTTATCATAAAGCATCTTTTTTATAATTTTCCCTTCTTGGTTGTACTCAATTTTTGACTTCAGTTTTTCATTCTTATAATAAGCTCGCCAAACTCCAACTTTTGTAAAATAATCAGTACCTAAATAGCTACCAGTTTCCATAATATTTCCATTAGGGTAAAAACTAGTATGTGTACCTATCTTATTTCCTTTTTCATCAAATTCCTTTTCTTGATATATAGTTCCGTTATCATAGTATATAATTAATTTGCCAATAAAATCACCTACATCATTATATTTAGCATCAAGTCGTAACTGACTATTTTTGTAGTATTCAGTATTCTTTTGAATTATGCCTTTTTCAGTATATTCTTCTTTTGATTTAATTTGACCATTGCTCCAATAATTTATCCAATTTCCAACGGGCTTATTTTCTTTGTAAACTCCAGTGGATTGTAACTGTCCGTTTTTATAGTAACTCTCGTAGTTTCCATCCATTTCGTAAAGTCCCTTACCAGAGTAGCTACATGTAGTTTGAATTTGTCCGTTTTTATAATAAAGAACAAAAGTACCTTTAGGTTTTCCATTTTTATCAAAATTAATTATAGAGTTTATAGAGCCGTCTTTTCTGTAATATGTCCACTTACCATACGCTACTCCTTCACTATTTTTAAAACCTTCAGATTTTTTACTTCCATTGTCAAAATAATCAATGTAATTTTGAGCACTTATAGTACTCATCGATACTAAAAAAAGCACGAAAAAAAAGGGTATATATTTTTTTTTAAGGTTCATTATTTAAATGATTATAAAGGTTTTATTTGTTTTGATGCTATTAAATTTAGCAAATTCACACAAAATTAAAAAACTGAAAGGATTTTAAGAAATAAGATAAAACAAGCAATTATTTATATTTGTTGCACAGGTAGATATTCTATTTAAAGTTCAAGTACAAGAATAATATTGTTGATACAGACTGAAATGATTCTTTGCTAACAGGAGATATATTTATTACGGTTTTTTCATTTTTAAAAGTTTCCTTACTCTTTAGAATTTTCAGTTACTCTTCATTTCCAGTAGTTTGCTGATCTCTATTTGTTTGTAACATGTTTTAAGCAAGTAAAAACCGAATAGAAAATCCGCGAGGTTTTTTGTATGTAGGTGAGGTCTAGTAATGAATTATAAAAATTTTTGTAAAACGTTCTTTATTCTTCATCAATTTCCGACATTCGTTCGTTTATAAACTCAAAAAAATCAATTTCTCCCGATATTTCCCAAACTTCATGATCCCAATCAACTGTTGAGTTTCCATTGTTTTTATAAAAGCATTGTGTATTACCAGCACCATCAGGGAAAAATTCAAGTAAATCGTTAAATGAATAACCATCTGGCTTTACATTTTGTTCTTTGCAAATTGGATTCATCATTTCTGCCATAACTTTAATATCCTCATTTGCCATTATATAATTAGCTTCGTAGATTTCTCCAAATCCATTATGGATTTTATAAAAAGCTTTTAAGTCATTCGGAATATTCCAATTATATGTTTTTAGATTTTTATTTGGTTCAGCATTTAAAAGAGATTCACCTCCAGTATATACTCTGTAGTAATCCCTATCATCATAGAGTTTCATATCAAGTAAATAATGTAAATGCCAAGTATTTTCTTTTTTTTCTGCAAAAATGAATTTACACCTCTCTTTTAAAGAAGAAATCAAATTTGGTACTTTCTTAGAAATTGGTTTAAAGTTTTCAGTAATGAATTCCGTATTCGTTTTGTCGTTTAAATTTGACCAAGGGCAGTCTTTTGGTAATTTTCCAAGCTTGTGAAAGTTTGAGCTGTTTTTTGATTCAAATACAAGTTTAATACCATTAAAACCATATTTATTTATAATTTCGTTTTCTAAATTAGTCGTTCGTATGAATTCTAAATTAAATTCTTTTTCAGAATCTCTTTTTAGTTCGTTTCTATATATATCTTTTAATTCCGAAGTCAAATTTTTATAGGTTTTCTTTTTATTATTCTGACTATTCGCTCCCAAAAAAGACAATATTCCCATTATTAAAATTATATGTTTCAATGTTTCTCTCAAATGTTATACAGTGTTAGCCACAGTTTTATTTTATTTTCTCGGTTGTAGAATCGGTTACATTTGAATTTTGAAAATCAAAAAATGCTTTAAAGCTTTTAGAAAATCCGAAATGATAAATAGCAATTGAATAAACGAAGGTCATCACAATCAATGGGATTTTATTAATAAATGGCCTATCTATTGTAAATAGAGTAGGTAATATAATTAATAATCCCAAGGAAAATAAAATCACTGAAATAACTTTAGCCCATTTTTTTCCTTTATAAACCAGAATTAAAAGTACGATTGTTAATGAAAATCTTATTAATTGTTGGATAAGTTTTTTTGACTCAATTTCTGGTCTTACAGAGTGATAAAAATATATTGTGTGAATTGAAACTAATAAAATACTTATTGAAATTAGTATCGTTCTTTTTTTTCCAATTTTAGTCGATTCGTTCATTTTTTGGTTTAATTGTGGCTAACTCATTTTATATCGAACTTCAATTTTTTACCCCAACAAAAGCATGTGATATTATAAATCTTAGCAATTTTTTACGTTATCAAATATATAAAACTAACACCTTATCTAAGGTAAATTTATTAACGAATTACTCTTATTTGTCTCTTAATCTCCCTACTAAAACAAATTTCTTATAACCAATATATTTCTGTCCATTAGAGTCTTTTCCAATAAAATACCAAAGTCCTGTTTTTGTATCACTGTATATGTAATCGCTAGTTGTCCAGTTATTTTTGTCAGAATAAGTTTCGCCTAACTTTAAAATCCCGTTTTCACAAGAATACCATTTTGAAAATTCAGATTTATTAAAAGGTCTACCGAAAATTGTATTTGAATCCCATTCATTATTAATGTAATTATAACCTCCAAATTCAACTATTTCCAACTCTTTATTTTTGGTTTTAACTGATGTTTCATAATTCCAAACATACTTCATTCGATTCGGTTTAGACCCATTATATAATTCGGCGTAAATAGTGTCTTTCGAATGAGTTACAATGATTCCCTTTTCATATTTTTTTAATATTTCGGGAATATTTTGACCAAATGTAAGCTGAGTTAATAAGAAGAGTAGGGTTAGAAATATATAACTTTTCATATTTATTCAAGTTTGTAAACTTTGGCTGAATAATAATCAACTTTCATAATACATTTTTTTGAATAGCCAGCATAACCAAAGTATCCATTAAATGTCACATATAAATTTGTGCCTTTAATTTCATAAAGGTCACCATCACCATCAGTTAATTCAATTTTATAATCTCCCTTATCAACATTTGTTTTGACATAAATATATTCAATTTCATCACCATCTTCATCTAAAGTTTCATCATCTAATTCTACTTTTTTATAAAATTCATCAACTGTGTAACTGTCCAGGTCTTCTGGATTTTGTCCAAATGAAAGATTTGAAATAATAATTAAAGTGAACAATGTAAATATTTTCTTCATATTTTTTGTGATTTTCAGAAGTAGGCGAGAACAAGCAATTAGTTATAGCCATTGTTGTGCAACGTTTTTTTATTCAATTTTAGCCATTGGTATGGCACATATCTGGTTCGTAATATGACTTACTAAAAGGTAAATAAATTGATTCGGACAAGAACTTACTGCTTCTTGAATAAGAGCTTGATATTTACCTTTTAATATTTCGTTATTTAATGTTGGTCTGTATCTTGCGACTGTTCCAATATAATACCCAAAAGCTAAAGTTGCTGACAAACGATGCATACGACTTGGTTCCAAATTCAAATAATTTCTGTAACCACTTCTGATTATCATTTGATTTATTCTTAAAGGCATAATGTCAGCACAAATTCTTTTATAAGCTCGTCTGTGACTTATATCTGAATTGCAAGTGTAATTAAATATCAGTTTTGAACGGAAGTATTTTTTTCCACTATCAGCATTACATTCAATTGGATATAGTTTTTCTTTAAAAACATTTTTTAAAAGCTTGTCAGTCTTCATTATTTTGTCAAACTTCTTTTCGTATGCCAGCGTGTAATATATTCTATTTCGATTTTTGTTTGTTCGAATTGTTATGTCAATTGGTAAATGTTTTCTTTTAGTGCTAGGAAATAAATTTAATGCATATCCAATTTCGTGAACTTCTGGTAGTTCTCTTAGTATTTCATCAAGCTTAATAAATTGGTTAGCATTATTTATTTCTATACCTATCGTTTTCGCAAATTCGTGAAATATTGATATACCTTGATTTCCAACACTTGTTAATTTCAGTTGCGTTTTTTGGTCAGATGGAAGAGACAATCCGTGATGTTCCATTTTAGTCTCTAAATCATATCCTCTAACGAGTAAGAAAGATTTTACTAGATTAATAAATGTATAATAAATTAAAGTACCTCTTGAAGGCATTTTAGCTTGTTTTGAAGAATTATAAAATCCCTCAGATAATTCAGCGAAGTATTTTGCCTTAATGAGTAAATTACGTTGCTTTCCGTGGTCTCTTTTGATTCGTTTAATTTTGGTGTCCAACCAAGCTTGTAAGTAACTGAATGGGTCAGAAGTTAAAATAAATGGTGCACCTGAATCGTTATGAAATGGAAAGTATTTCACAGCCTTAAAATCTCTTCTTACTTGTTCTCCTAATTCATCTTCGATTGGTGTCATTAATTTTCGGTTGGTTTTAAATGTTGCACAACTCGTTATATACCAAGTTTTAGTTCTTTTATCCCGATAAAAACATGGGATATCATAAAGTATAGATTTTTTTATACACTGTCAAATATATCAAAACCAACACTTTATTAAAAGTAAAGTTATTGTTATTTGTTAATTAATTATAAAAGCTAATTGCTTTTACAATTCTTGCGAACCTAATACAAAGTATTTATAAACTCTTACGGAATCCCATAAGTTCAATTATTTAAGTAATAAAAGTAGTGTTACGTGTCATTAACGACTTCGGATGCAGCTGTCAAGGTCGCTGATATCACGGCATGCTCCGCAGACACCGCGGCACGGGTCGCTGATATCACGGCATGCTCCGCAGACACCGCGGCATGGGTCGCTGATATCACGGCATGCTCCGAAGACACCACGGCACGGGCCGCTGATATCACGGCATGCTCCGAAGATACCGCGGCATGGGTCGCTAATATCACGGCATGTTCCGTTGACACCACGGCATGGGTCGCTAATATCACGGCATGCTTCGTTGACACCGCGGCATGGGTCGCTGATATCGCGGAATGCTCCGTTGACACTACGGCACGGGTCGCTAATATCACGGTATGCTCCGCAGACACCACGGCATGGGTCGCTAATATCACGGCATGCTCCGAAGGCACCGCGGCACGGGTCGCTGATATTACGGCATGCTCCGCAGACACTACGGCACGGGTCGCTGATATCACGGCGTGCTCCGTTGACACCACGGCACGGGTCGCTAATATCACGGCATGCTCCGCAGACACCGCGGCATGGGTCGCTAATGTCACGGCATGCTCCGTTGACACCGCGGCACGGGTCGCTGATATCACGGCATGCTCCGAAGATACCACAGCACAGACCTTTATATAAAAGGCAATTGCCGTAACATTGTAAGAGCTTTGTGTAGAGGTAAGTGGTTAATTATCAATAACTAAGTGCTAAGTACTAAGAGCTAATAACTAATAACCAACAACTAAGCACTAACAACTAGCGAGTAACCACTACCTGTACGGAGGCCCCGCAACCCAACCCACAATAGACTTACGAATCCCTTTAGTAATAGGAGTAACACGATGCATCATAAAAGAAGGAAAAACAATGATGGTACCTTTCTCTCTAGGAGCACTTACAATTTTTTGATTCAGCATAAACTGTAAATCACCACCCTCATACTCATCAGGGTCAGATAACTGCATGGAAATACTCAGTTTTCTATCAGAAATTTCACCCGCACCAAAATCCAAATGCCAATCAAAAAAGTCACCCTCAGTATAACTAGCCAATTGCAAATTGTTATGAAAACCTAACAAATCAAACCAATATCGTTCGTTATTACACTGAATAGCCAAACCAGCCAATCGGTTGTAAATCCATTCAGTTTCAGGCGTATTTTCAATAAACATCACATCGCTTTTTCTAAGCTCATCATCATAAGTGTCTGCTCCGCTAAGCGTAGCCTTAATTTTTTGATTCTCACTCCATAAATTCAAAATTCTATCAGTTTCATGCGGAAGAAATAAACCATTGTAGTGTACAAACTCAGCAAAATTATGTTTTAACGGAAGACCAAAAGGATAGTTTATAGCCATGATATAAGAGTAGTTATAAGTTGAAAGAAGATTTCTTAATCTTTACAACACGTACGTTTTAAAATTCAGTTAGTATTTAGATAGCAAAATATAAAAAACAAACAAGAAGGAGTAAAAAACAGTCGTAAAAGCAAAAAAATAAATCAAGAGTGTCAAACCAGTTGATGCTTTTAGAGACAGAAATATGGAAAACTGTCAGTTCGAGTGATTTTGAGGTACGAAAAATAATATCGAGAACTAATTTAAGCGTTATAACTCTTTTTCTCGATACAAATATTACTCATTTCAATAGTAAAATTCACTCGAATTAACAAAATTTCATCAAAATGTACGATGTAAAAAGTGTAAGATAATACGCTAAAAATAAACTAAACACATACCATACACACATAAACACATACCATACACACAAAGTAGTAGAAAGTGAAAAACAACCTGTAACAGGTTTAGAATTTTGTTAGTAAAGAAACGGTAAAAATTACACAACAATAAGCAGTAAACTCAAAACAGAGAACTAAAAATAATTGTATTTTTACCTCAACAATTCAATACTATGATTTCACAAGAACAATTTAATAAAGAGTTAGATTTAATTATAGCAAATGCTATTAGAGAAGATATAGGAGATGGAGACCATACATCATTATCATGCATCCCTGCCGATGCAACAGGAAAAGCAAAACTATTAGTAAAAGACGAAGGTATAATAGCTGGAGTAGAATTTGCTAAAATGGTGTTTAACTATGTGGATGCTGATTTAGAAGTGGAAACTCTTATAAATGATGGATCACCCGTAAAGTACGGAGATATTGTTTTTTATGTATCAGGAAAATCACAGTCTATTTTAATGGCAGAACGTTTGGTACTAAACGCAATGCAACGTATGAGTGCTATTGCAACCAAAACTAAGTTTTTTGCTAATTTGTTAGAAGGAACCAAAACCAAGGTGTTAGACACTCGTAAAACTACACCAGGAATCCGTGCTTTAGAAAAGTGGGCGGTAAAAATAGGAGGCGGAGAAAATCACCGATTTGCTTTATACGATATGGTAATGATTAAAGACAATCACATCGATTTTGCTGGCGGAATTACACAAGCCATTACCAAAACCAAAAAGTACCTAGCAGAAAAAGGATTGGATATTAAAATTATTGTGGAGGCACGTAGCCTAGAAGAAATTGAAGAGATTTTACAAAACGAAGGTGTGTACAGAATTTTGATAGACAACTTTAACTATGAAGATACCCGTAAGGCGGTAGCTATGATAGGAGATACATGTTTAACAGAATCTTCAGGAGGAATTAACGAAGAAACCATTCGTAAGTATGCAGAATGCGGAGTTGATTTTATTTCGTCTGGAGCCTTAACACATTCAGTTTACAATATGGACTTAAGCTTAAAAGCTGTTGATTAATAAAGAATCGTCATTACGAGTGAAACGAAGTAATCTTAACAGGTAATTACGTTCACTTTGTTTAAATACTAAAAAACAGACCAATGAAAAAACAACTATTACTCATAGCAACGCTAGTAGTAGCTATGTCGTGTAAAACAGAGCAAACTAAAAAAGAAACCACTTCAAACATGGTAGAAAATCCATTATTAGTAAAAAGTTCTTTAGACTTTGGAGCACCAGATTTTACTAAAATAAAGAACGAACACTTTATGCCTGCAATTTTAAAAGGTATGGAAGTTCAAAATGAAGAAATAGCTAAAATTATAGCAAACACAGAAGCACCAACATTTGAAAATACCATTGCTGCACTTGAAGAAAGTAGCAAAATGTTAGACAATGCTACGGCTGTTTTTTATGCATTAGCAGGAGCACATACAAACGATACGATTAAAGACAATCAAAAAGAATTAGCACCTAAGTTTTCTAAACACAACGATGAAATTTTATTAAACACTAAGTTGTTTGAAAAAATAAAAGCGGTACACGATAATTTAGAGAATCTAGAATTGGATGCTGAGTCTAAACACTTGGTAAAAGAACAATATAAAAAGTTCGTTAAAGCAGGAGCTAACTTATCTGAAGAAAAGAAAAACGAGTTAAAAGAAATCAATGCAGAATTAGCAAGTTTATCTAACGACTTCGGAAAAAAGTTATTAGACGCGAGTAAAAAAGGAGGTTTAACAGTTACCGATAAAGAACAACTAAAAGGGCTTTCAGAAGAAACAATTAAAGGTTTAGAGAAAGACGGTAAGTATGAAATCCAACTGATTAATACTACACAACAACCTTTATTACAAACTTTAGAAAATAGAGAAGTTCGTAAACAATTGTTTGAAAAATCAATTCACAGAACTGATGCAGGTGAGTATAACACAAGCGACTTGGTAAAGAAAATGGCATCGTTACGTGCTAAAAAAGCGCAAATCTTAGGTTTTGACAACTTTGCAAGCTGGAGTTTACAAGGAACAATGGCAGCTACACCAGATAAAGTTTTTGAAATGTTCAACGGATTAATTCCGGGATCGTTATCAAAAGTAGCTGCTGAAACGAAAGAAATTCAAGCAGAAATCAACAAAGAAGGAAACGATTTTACTTTAGCACCATACGATTGGAATCATTTTGCTGAAAAAGTACGTAAGTCTAAATACAACTTAAACGAAGATGAGGTAAAACCATACTTTGAGTTAACCAACGTATTAGAAAAAGGGGTGTTTTATGCGGCTACAAAATTATACGGAATCACCTTTAAAAAGCGTACCGATATTCCTACCTATCATCCAGATGTGGTAGTGTATGAAATCTTTGAAGAAGACGGTAGCAAGTTAGGATTGTTCTACGGAGACTTCTTTGCAAGAGACAGTAAACGTGGTGGTGCGTGGATGGGAGCTTTTGTAAAGCAATCGAAATTAAGAGGTCAAAAACCAGTAATTTACAACGTTTGTAATTACCCAAAACCAGCAGAAGGAGAACCAGCATTAATCAGCTTTGATAATGTAGAAACTACCTTCCATGAGTTCGGACATGCGTTACACGGTTTATTCGGAAATCAAAAATATGCATCAATTTCAGGAACAAGTACGGCAAGAGACTTTGTAGAATTTCCATCGCAGTTCAATGAAAACTGGGCAACACATCCAGAGGTATTAAATAACTATGCTTTACATTATAAAACAGGAGAAGTGATTCCAGATGCATTATTACAAAAAATTAAGAATGCAGGAACGTTCAATCAAGGATATTCAATTATTGAAAACTTAGCATCTTCTAATTTAGATATGCAATGGCACACCATATCAGCAGATACAAACATTGAAGATGTAGCTAAATTTGAAGAAGAGGCATTAGCTAAAATGAAGTTAAAGATTGATGAGGTACCACCAAGATACCGTTCAACCTATTTTGCTCATATTTTTAGTGGAGGGTATGCCGCTGGATACTACTCGTATTTATGGACAGAAATGTTAAGTCACGATGCCTACGATTGGTTTAAAAACAACGGATTGTTAACCAGAGAAAACGGTCAGAAGTTTAGAGAACAAATCTTATCGAAAGGAAACACGATGGATTATGCAGAAATGTATAAAGTTTTTGCAGGAAGAGATCCACAAGCTGAACCAATGTTAAAAGCGAGAGGATTACAATAAATGAATGATTTCTTTGACAACGAAACGTTCACAAAAGTTGATTTTACACTAACAAAAATCAACAAAGGAGAATATGACAGCTGTACGTTCGAGAATTGCAATTTCGAGAACGTACATGCTTCAAATATTGAATTTTTAGAGTGTGAGTTTATCAACTGTAACTTTAGTAATACAGTGGTAAACCACACTTTTTTTAAAGATTGCACTTTTGAAAATTGTAAAATGGTTGGGGTAAAGTTTAACGAATGCAACAACTTTTTGCTAGAAATGAGCTTTCATAACTGCCAATTAAACTTATCTTCTTTTTACCAATTAAAAATCCCTACTACAAAATTTATAAGTTGTAATTTGCAAGAAGTAGATTTTGTTGAAGCTGATTTAAGTAGAGGTATCTTTAAAGATTGTGATTTAAAAGGAGCAATTTTTGATCAGACGAATTTAGAAAAAGCAGATCTTACAACTGCCACTAATTTTGCGATAGACCCTGAAAATAATAGCATTAAAAAAGCAAAATTTTCCAATGAGAATATTGTAGGATTGTTATATAAATATGATATTGTGGTGGAGTAATGTGGTTGGGGTTATTGAAGTAGCAAAGATGCTGAGGAATGAAGTTAAAAAGAAGTAAAGTTAGAAAGTAGTAGAGAAGCAAAGCTAAAGAAGAAGCAAAGTGAAAAAGAAAAGTATAAAATGAAAGAGAAAACACGTATAAAAACATTCAGAGATTTATTGGTTTGGCAAAAATCGATGGGTTTTGTAACAGAGGTTTATAAAATATCTAATAATTTTCCTAAGGAAGAAGTTTTTGGACTAACTTCACAAATGAGAAGAAGCGCAGTTTCAGTACCAAGTAATATTTCTGAAGGGTTTGGAAGACAAAGTTTAGGAGATTTTATTCGGTTTTTAAATATTGGAATAGCTTCGTTGTTTGAATTACAAACGCAACTTGAAATTTCTTCAAACTTAGCGTATATTTCAAAAGAATCTTTTGACAGGCTTTATGAAGAATCAAGAGAGAAAGAAAGAATGTTATCAAGTTTAATAAGAAAGCTAAAAGAAAAACGATAAAAACTATGCAACTTTGATATAGTAACACTATTCAACTTTGAAACTAAAAAAACTAGCATCTTTAAACCTCAGGAACTAATGATACTTTGCAGCTAAAAACACTTTGCATCTTAGAATCTCTGAAACTAGAAACACTTTGCAACTAAAAAGAAAATGACTAAACAGATAGAAGAAAGCCTTGAGAAAATTCCAGTAATAAACTGGCTCGTAGCCTTTGGAAAGAAAATTAAAATTCCGGGGTTAGAAGGAATGTCTTTGTATGATGTACTCGAAATGTATGTTATCGGTATTGTAAAAGGAGCATTAACAACAAGGGCAGGAGGTATTGCTTTTAGTTTCTTTATGGCAATCTTTCCATTCTTATTATTCATTTTAACACTCATCCCATACATTCCAATTGATGGATTCCAAGACGGATTACTCTCATTAATGCAAGAGGCGTTACCACCAAAAACCTTTGAAGCGGTAGATTTTGTGATAAAAGATATTATTAACAATCAGTACGGAGGATTGTTGTCATTCGGTTTTTTAGCCTCTATTTTTTTAATGACAAATGGTGTAAACGCAATATTTGGTGGATTTGAATATTCTTACCATGTAACAGAAATGAGAAGCGTTTTTAGAGCTTATTTTGTTTCCTTAGCGGTATCATTACTCATGTCTTTCTTCTTAATTGTAACGGTAACATTGATTATTTTTTATCAAATAGCGCTAACAAGAATCCATAAAATAGGATGGCTAAACACAGGAGATTTAGATTTGTTTTACTACGGAAGAGGTTTCTTGTTTTTAGTGATGATTTTTACAATTGTATCGCTACTTTTTAGATACGGAACCAAACAAGGGAAAGAAGTAAAATTCTTTTCACCAGGTGCTATTTTAACTACCGTAGTATCTATGTTTACTTTTTACTTATTTGGAATTTATGTAGTAAAGTTTGCACAATACAACCAACTATACGGTTCAATTGGTACGCTGTTAATCTTAATGCTTTTTGTGTGGTTAAACGCAATTATTCTTCTCCTAGGCTTTGAGTTAAATGCTACAATTTATCGTTTAAAACGTAAAAATAAAGCGAGAGTTAAATAACATTTTTCTTCATATTTTTTCGGATATTTGCAGGCTAAATAGAACAATAAACAATTGTCAATTAACAACAATCATAAACTGATTACTGGTAATTGATAAATGATAATTAAAAGAATATGAAACCAGGAATCCCAAAAGGAACAAGAGATTTTTCATCAACGGAAGTAGCAAAGAGGAACTATATTTTTAATACGATTAAACATTCGTTTGAAAATTTCGGATTTCAACCTATTGAAACGCCAAGTTTTGAAAACTCTTCTACATTAATGGGAAAATATGGAGAAGAAGGGGATCGATTGATTTTTAAAATCTTGAATTCTGGTGATTATTTAAAGAAAGTAGATGAAAACTTATTGGCAGATAAAAACAGTCAAAAAGTTACGTCGAAAATTTCTGAAAAAGCATTGCGCTACGACTTAACAGTACCGTTTGCACGTTACGTAGTACAACACCAAAACGAAATTACATTTCCATTTAAACGTTACCAAATTCAACCAGTTTGGAGAGCTGATAGACCTCAAAAAGGACGTTTCCGTGAGTTTTATCAATGTGATGCTGATGTAGTAGGAAGTACTTCACTATGGCAAGAAGTTGAATTCGTTCAATTATATGATACCGTTTTTAGTAAGTTAGGATTAAATGGTACGACTATCAAAATCAATAACCGAAAAATCTTGTCTGGAATAGCTGAGGTAATTGGAGCATCAGACAAATTGATTGATTTTACAGTGGCTTTAGATAAGTTAGATAAAATAGGAAAAGAGGGTGTGGTTAAGGAGATGTTGGAGAAAGGAATTTCTACTGAAGCCATTGAAAAAGTGGATCCGTTATTTAACTTTTCAGGAAGTAATCAAGATAAGTTAGCTTCTTTAGAGGCTATGTTACAAGGATCGGAAGAAGGATTACAAGGAGTAGCTGATGTAAGAACCGTAGTTGATAATGTAGAAAGTATTGGGTTAGATTCAGCTAGTTTAGAATTAGAGGTAACCTTAGCTAGAGGATTGAACTATTACACAGGTGCTATTTATGAAGTAGCAGCACCTGAAGGTGTAAAAATGAGTTCTATTGGTGGTGGAGGTCGTTATGACGACTTGACAGGTATTTTCGGTTTAAAAGATGTTTCTGGAGTAGGAATATCTTTCGGATTGGATAGAATTTACTTGGTGATGGAAGAATTAGGACTGTTTGAAGCAGTAGAATTGCCAAAACCAAAAGTATTGTTCTTAAACTTTGACGAAAACGAGAGTTTAGATAAAATAAAAGCCATAAAAGCATTAAGACAAAACAATATTAAGTCAGAAATGTATCCAGATGTGGCAAGCAGTAACAACCAGCAAAAAAAGCAATGGAAGTATGCTACAAATAGAGAAATAGAGTTTGTAGTTACAACTGTTGAAAACGGTACGCTTGTTGTTAAAAATATGTCTACAGGAGAGCAAACTACTTGTTCTTTAGACGAATTGATAAATAAAGTGCAGTAAATTACCAACAATGTTGTAAATTTGCGCCCTACTAATTTTAGATAGAAATGTTTGAAGTGAACAACAACAAAATGAATGACGATAGAATTGACGAAATAGGAGAGAACCACATTGCTACGTCGGCTAAAACACCTTTACGTGCAGATGCTTTCGATATTTCTGACGACGAAAAAATAGAAAGAATTCAAGAAAGTGTTAAAGAAATTCTTGAAACTCTAGGAATGGATTTAACAGACGATAGCATGCAAGGTACTCCTAAAAGAGTTGCAAAAGCTTTCGTAAATGAGTTGTTTATGGGGTTAAACCCAAAAAACAAACCAAAGGCATCAACATTTGACAATACATACAAGTATGGTGAAATGTTAGTTGAAAAAAACATTATTGTATATTCAACATGTGAGCACCACTTATTACCAATTATTGGTAGAGCTCACGTTGCGTATATTTCAAATGGTAAAGTAATCGGTTTATCTAAGATGAATCGTATTGTAGAGTATTACGCTAAGCGTCCGCAAGTACAAGAGCGTTTAACAATGCAAGTAGTACAAGCAATGCAAGAAGCATTAGGAACGCAAGATGTTGCTTGTGTTATAGATGCTAAACATTTATGCGTTAACTCACGAGGAATTAAAGATATTGAAAGTAGTACAGTAACTGCTGAGTTTGGTGGAGCATTTAAAAACAAAGAAACTAAGCGTGAATTCTTAGATTACATAAAATTAAACACTGATTTTCAATAGAAAATAAGTAGTAAATAAATTAAAAAGCTCATTCTTTAGAATGAGCTTTTTTACTTCTAGTAAAAAAGTATAACAAGAGAACTCTCAACTAAGGTTGAGAGTTTTTTGTTTTTATCTATACTTAAATTAGTTTTTAACTAGTTGAAATACAGTGTTATTTACGTTTAGTTAAAACTAAAACCTTTGGTGTTAACAATTCTGTTACGCTATAATAGCAATTCGTAAAAGTTTTCTTAATGTTTAAAAGTTTACAAATAGTAAAATAATATAGTGATTTGCAATATTAATTTTAATAATTGTAAATAATAAACCAATGAATAATTTTAAACTTTTACTAAGTTCACTATTTGTTCTTTTTACGTGTAGTGCAGCTTTAGGTCAGGGGGCTACTATTGTTGGAATAGTAAATGATGGAAATTATCCTTTGCCTGGTGCTAGTGTTATGTTGTCGGGAACAACAAAAGGCGTTAACACAGATTTTGATGGAAATTTTGTGTTGTCTAATGTCAAAAAGGGGGAAGTAACCTTAGAAATATCTTACATAGGTTTTGAAACAAAAAGAGTTTCAATTAACACGAATGTAAAGAAAAATGTAGGTGTAATTACGTTAGTACCATCTAACCAAAATTTAGAAGAAGTAATTATTACCTCTTCAGGAAGAAGAAACAGTGAAGCAAGAGCATTGAGTATTCAAAAGAAATCAATGAGTATTATGAATGTGATTGCAGCAGATGGAATAGGGAAATTACCAGACAGAAATGCAGCGGAAACGGTACAACGTATTCAAGGATTATCTATTGAAAGAGATCAAGGAGAAGGACGTTTTGTATCAGTTCGTGGATTGCCGCCATTCTGGGCTTCTACAACAATTAACGGAAACCGTATTCCTACCGCAGAAGAAGAAACAACTTCAAGAGCTACTGCTTTCGATTTTTTCCCATCAGAGTTAATCTCATATGTACAAGCAGCAAAAGCATACACACCAGATATGGAAGCTGATGGTATTGGTGGAGGAGTAAACTTTATTACACAAACAGCACCAGCAAAAAGAGTTTTAAACGTAAATGTTGGCGGAGGATATAACGAGAAATCTGGAGAGCCAATTTACAATGCTTCATTAACGTATGGAAATAGAAGTAAAGATGGAAAGTTTGGGTTTATTGTTAACGGTTCATATTGGAATAGAAATTGGGGAACGGACAATTTTGAAGCAAGAAGAAAAGGAGATGAAGGTGTATTTAGAATGGAGTTAAGAGATTACAACGGTGTAAGAATAACCAAAGGGTTAAACGGAGCGATGGAGTATAATTTTACACCAGAACATAAAATGCACTTTAGAGGAGTGTACGGAACATTGTCAGATACAGAAACACATTATAAGCATAGAGTACGTTTTGATAAGTTTGATTCAGGAACAAACACAGCAAGGGTTGAGTTACAAAATATCTACAATGAACTAATTACTGAAATGATTGGTGGTGAAATTGGAGGGCGACATATTACAGGTAATGGAAAGTTTGATTGGAGTATAGCTAATTATAATAATGAGTTTAGATACGGAGGAATTCCAACAGAGCAAGATAAGAGCTACTATGTAGTGAAGTTTAAGCAAGATGGAGTAGGAATGAAACCTGAATATTTACAGAATAGACCAGAAGCAGCTGGTGGAGCTGGAGACGATAGAGCATACTGGAAAGCAGATGGTGGATTGTTAGACTATAACGATACAGATGCTTTATTTGGTTTCTTTAGCGATCCTTCATTTAAAATGGATGCATCTCAAATGTCATTTGCAGATTTAGAGTTGTATAAAATATCAATTAAAGAGCGTGATAACATTGTAGCGTCTTTAAACTATGAACATACTTTTAATGACAGCTTTAAAATAAAAGTGGGTACAAAATATAGAGATAAAGATCGTAGAGCTAAGTTTGAGGATGTATACTATGGTTGGGATGAAGCAAACGCAGGAACAACACCTAACCTGTCAGATTACTCTCAAAATATTATAGAGCAACCAGGAAGAGCTGATTTTTTAAACGAAATGGGGTCTAATATTCAGTCTACTTTCGGACCAGTATTATCAGAACAAGGAATGGTAAACTTCTGGAAAAACAATAAAAACAACTTAAGTGTTTTAGAAGGAGATTCAGAAATTTTACAGAACGGTGGAGGTTTAGGAAGAAACTTTAATGTAGATGAAACTCATTTATCATTCTACGGAATGGGAACCTTAAAATTATCAGATCAATTCACGGTATTGGGAGGTTTACGAGCAACCAAAACAGAAACAGAAGTAAACGGTTATGTTTGGGATGCTGATCAAAGCCAATTAAATGCTGTAAGAAATGTAAAAGACTATTGGGCAGTATTACCAATGTTACATGTAAAATACTCACCAAAAACTGATTTAAACATTCGTTTTGCAGCAACAAGAAGTTTCTCAAGACCAAACTTTGGAGATATTGCTCCTGGAGGTACCTTCATCTCATTTGATAACGAGTTTAAAGGAGGGAATCCAAACTTAAATCCTACATTCTCATGGAACTTTGATTTATTAGGAGAGTACTACTTTAAAAATGTAGGAGTAATAAATGCAGGTATTTTCTATAAGTCAATTACCGATCCTGTATTCAACGATACGTACCAGGGTACTTACAACGGAAATACAGGAGTAGAGTTTAGTACACCGGTAAATGGAGCAGACGCTTGGATTGGTGGTATAGAATTAGGGATTAACAAACGATTTGACTTCTTACCAGGATTCTTACAATACTTCGGAACTCAATTAAATGCAACATTTATGGATTCTGAAATGACAAAACCAAGTGGAAGAAAAGTATCTATTGCATACCAAGCCAATACCTTATTTAATGCACAGTTATTCTTTGAAAAAGGAGGATTCAATACACGATTAGCCTATAACCACAAAGGAAGCTATGCAATTGGGTTTGGAGAAAGAGACATTGATGATATTTACTATGGAAAATACAACACACTAGATTTTTCAGCCTCATATCAAATAGGTAAAAACTGGACCATTTTTACAGATGTAAATAACATATTAAACAATCCCCTAATTTATCATTATGGAAAAACTGAAGACCGTCCTAAGCAAGTAGAATTCTACGGGATAAAAGGAAGCATCGGTGTAAAGTATAATCTGTAATGAACTTGTTTTCTGTTTATAAATGCAATGCGGGCTCTCATTTTAATGAGGGCTTGCATTATTAAAAAAGTTAGTATGAATATAAGATTTATAGCAAGAGCCTCTATAGCAGCTTTCGGTACGTACTTTTGTATGTATGCTTTTCGAAAGCCATTTACAGTAGCCACTTTTGCCGATGAAAGTTTTTGGGGAATTGATTATAAAATTCTCTTGATAATAGCCCAAGTAGTGGGGTATACATTATCAAAGTTTATAGGGATAAAAGTCATTTCCGAAATGAAATCAGGTAAAAGGATGCTAGCTTTAGTTAGCTTTATTCTATTTGCAGAAGTAAGCTTGTTAGGTTTTGCTATAACTCCCGCACCCTACAATATCTTATTCCTGTTTTTAAATGGATTGCCCTTAGGCATGGTTTGGGGAATTGTGTTTTCTTATTTAGAAGGAAGAAAAGCTACAGAATTATTAGGAGTAATCTTGTCTTCGAGTTTTATAGTTTCTTCAGGAGCTGTAAAATCAGTTGGAAAAATAGTGTTGGATAGCTTTGGATTTAACGAATATTGGATGCCTTTTATAACGGGACTATTTTTTATAATTCCGTTGATATTTTTTGCTTGGTTACTAGAGAAGTTACCCAAACCAACAGAAGAAGATACACGACTTAAAGTAGTACGTAAACCATTAGATTCAGCTGGAAGAAAAAAGTTATTCAAAGAGTTTTCAGGACCTTTAATACTTATCGTTTTCTTTTTTATGCTACTCACAGCATTAAGAGATTTTAGAGACAACTTTGCCCGAGAAATATGGGACTCTTTAGGGTACAAAGACGCTTCAATTTATAGTATTTCAGAAATTCCTATAGCCATTATTGTACTCATTATTTTAGGATTTATAGGTAGTATTACTAAAAACTACAAAGCATTTGTGTACTATCATTATGTGCTGTTCGTTTCTTGTTTAGCAGTAATTATCAGTACTTATTTATTTCAATACAACGAAATTTCAGCATTAACATGGATGATTATTTCTGGTTTAGGACTGTATAGTTGTTATGTGCCTTTCAACGGAATATTTTTCGATCGCATGATTGCAACTTTTAAAATAAATGGAAATGTAGGGTTCTTAATTTATATAGCTGATGCTTTTGGTTACTTAGGAAGTATATTAATTCTATTATATAAAAACTTCGGAAAAGGAGATATTTCATGGCTAAGCTTTTTTACATACGCACTTTACATTTTAGCATTTATAGGAATACTTATAACACTATATAGCTTTTACTTTTTTAAAGCTAAAAAAAACAAAGAACAAAAAATAAATCAATTAGTATATGAATCATAAATATGACCTTATTGTTGTTGGAGGGGGAGTTCTAGGAACTTTTCATGCCTATCATGCTGCAAAGAAAGGGTTGTCAGTAGCTATTTTAGAAAAAGATAACAAACCACAAGGAGCTACAGTTCGTAATTTCGGACAAGTAGTGCCTTCAGGGATGAATCAAAAATGGCAAAACTATGGAAGAGAAAGTTTAGCTATTTATAAAAGCATTCAAGAACAGTTTGATGTTTCCATACGCCAAAACGGAACTGTATATATCGCTTCAAACGAGGAAGAAATTCAGTTAATAGAAGAATTGCATCAAATTAATAAGAATAATAGCTATACGTCACAACTATTAACCAAAGAACAATGTTTAGATAAGTATGCTGGCTTGCGTAGTGACTACTGTAAAGCAGGGTTGTTTTTTCCTGAAGAAGTAACTGTGGAACCTAGAGTTATGATTCTTCGTTTACATGAGTACATGAAAAAAGAATTGAATGTAACAATACACTATAATACTAACGTGGTTGCTACAAATAATGTTACCAGTTGTGTATCAGTGTTAACATCAAATTCTGAAGAATTATTGGCGTCAAAAGTAATTATCTGCAACGGAAGTGATTTTAAGACATTGTATCCGTCAATATATAATGAAAGCGATTTAATTGTGTCTAAGCTACAAATGATGCAAACAAAACCACAGAAGAATTACCAATTAGACGGATCTATTTTAACAGGGTTAACAATTAGAAGATATGAAGCTTTTGAAGAATGTGCTTCATGGAATGCAATAAAAGCTAAAGAAGATCCGAATTCGTTTGAGAAAAAATACGGAGTACATATTTTATTTAAGCAAGCGACGGATGGTTCTGTTATTTTGGGTGATTCACATGAATATGCAACGGCAAAAAATATAGACGACCTTGGATTTGACTTGAATGAAGATATAGATAATTTCATGATTCAAGAAGCTAAAAAAATTATCGATTTACCAACGTACGAAATTCAACATCGTTGGGCAGGATTTTATAGCCAATGTAAAAACAAAGATCTTTTTGAATATTCGGTAGGAGAAAATATACACATTATAACAGGAATTGGAGGGAAAGGAATGACAGGTAGCGCAGGCTTTTCAAAAGAAAGTATTAATAAATTATTTTAAGTAAATAGATGTTAGAAAATATTAAAATGGTTGTTTTTGATATGGCAGGAACAACAGTAGATGAGCAAAATGTAGTGTATAAAACCTTACATAAAGCATTAAATACACACGGAGTAGCAGTTGATTTAAATACCGTTTTAAAAATTGGAGCAGGAAAAGAAAAACATCAAGCAATAAAAGATGTCTTAGTTGAATTCAAGCCAGATGAACTGAGGGAGTCTGAAGCAATATTTGAAGAATTCAAAAAAATGCTGGATGAAGCTTATGAAAACTTAGAAGTTAAGCCCATAAAAGGCGTAGAGAATGTATTGCTTAATTTAAGACAAAAAGGAATAATAGTAGTTTTAAATACGGGTTATAACAGACAAGTAGCAGAAAGGCTGTTAGAAAAATTGGCATGGGACAAGAACATACATTACGATATGCTATTAACTGCCTCTGATGTAGAAAAGGGACGCCCTCATCCAGAAATGATACACAAAGCAATGGAAGCATTTAATATAACCAATACCAGGTTCGTTTTAAAAGCCGGAGATTCAGCTATCGATATTGAGGAAGGTAAAAATGCTAATTGTGGTGTAACCATCGGTGTTTTATCAGGAGCACAAACTAAAGAACAGTTAGAAGTCCAAAATCCAGATTATATTTTGTTGTCTTTAAGTGAGTTAGTTTAATAAAATGTAAATGATATGTTTGCTAAATATATCTTTAATGTTAGCTAATTTATCTTTGTATTAAGACTCGAAAACTGTCTTTTAAAAGTTTACTAATAGTGTATTTTTGATTAATAAATTAACTATTAGTAAACTTTTTAAAATGAAAACCAATTATTTAGTAAAGCTAAGCGCTTTAATTTTATTGTTCGCATTGTCGAGCTGTCAAGAGAACAACTTGGATGAGGTATCCAAAAAACAAGGAAAACTAGAACGACAAACAAAGTCTTCTTTAAAGAAGAAGGTACTTGTTGTAGGCTTTGATGGAATCCAGTTTGAGAAAATTGCAGGAACTTCCACTCCAAATTTAGATAAGCTTAATATTGTAAAAGGGTATGCAGGAGGAATCGATAATACTTCTTCTGAACAAAAAACAAGTAGTGGACCAGGGTGGTCAACTATTTTAACAGGTGTTTGGGTAAACAAACACGGAGTTACAGACAACAATACTTCTCATATTTCGAAAGCGAAAAGTGTTTTTCAATTAATTAAAGAATCAAATTCAGGGCTAAAAACTGCTAGTGTTGTTACTTGGGGACCTATTCATGATTTCTTTAGAGAGCAACTGAACTATATTGATTACCACTCAAAAAGTGGAGGAGATGAAAATACAGTCACAGGAGCCATTCATGCAATTAATAATGAAAATTCAGACGTGGTTTTTGTGCATCTTGATGATGTAGATGGTGTAGGGCATTCGTTAGGTTTTGGTAGTGCTTATAATAATGCTATTACCAAAGCAGACGAACAGTTCGGTAGAATTGTAGCTGAGGTAGAAAAAAGAACGAACGAAGATTGGTTAATATTAGTAGTAACAGATCACGGAAGAGGTTTTGGTGGATTTAACCATGGAGGACAAACAACGCAAGAAAAAACAATTTTTGTAGGAATGAACAAAGAAGGAAACGCTGAATTCAACTCATATGTTTCAAATGTACCAAATCAAGATTTTGGCGGAATTTACGGTCATGTTGCACAAACAGCAATCGTTCCTTCTATCTTAACTCACTTAAATATCCCCATTCAAAAAGAATGGCAATTAAATAGTACTTCTTTAGTAGGGAGTGTGGGTACTAGGAAGGTAATGATGCAAAATACCAATACAGTTTATTGGAGTTCTAACGCATCTAACAATGTTGATGTTTATAAAAACAATGCATACGTAGCAACGGTACCTGCTTCACAAGGGTATTTTACCGATGCTAACAATTCTGATGGAAGTATTAACTACACCCTGTTACTTGATGGGCAAACAGGTTCTGTAGCTTATAATAATTCTCAAATAATAGCAGGATTAGATTGGAATGATTTTGCAGACAATAGAGCTTATTTTTTTAGAAGTGACAATAGTTATATACGTTATGACAAACTGTTAGATAAGTCTGATGATGGTTACCCAAAAGAGGTAAACAACAGTACTTGGCCAGGGTTAGGGGAGTATAAAGATTTAATTAGTGCAGCTTTTAAATGGCATAATCATAAAGGATATTTCTTCTTAAAAGATGGAAGGTATTTACGTTACGATATGAATAATGATTCTGTAGATTCGGGATATCCAGCAAACATAACAAATGGAAATTGGCCTGGTTTGGAACCATATAAGAATAAAATTGTGGCAGCTTTTAAAAGGAATAATAGTAGAGCTTATTTCTTTTTAAACGATGGAACTTATATAAGATATAGTATAACAAATGACTCAGTAGACTCTGGATATCCAGCAGCTATTACCAATGGAAGCTGGCCAGGGTTAGGAGATTACGCAACAAAAATTACTGCAGCTGTAGATTGGGGTGTGACATATTGTTATTTTTTCCTAGATGATAATACGTATATTAAGTATAACAAATCAACAGATAGTGCAGTGTCAGGTTATCCTAAAGAGGTTAACAATAGCACTTGGCCTGGATTAAAAAACTAAAAGGTAAAATAAGTAGGGTGTGAGAGCACCCTACTTAATTATTTTCTGAATAAAAATATAGGACCAACATGGTACAAGGTGTTTGAGTACGATTAACAGGTACGTGAGGAAGTCTTCCGTCAAAATACAAAGAGTCACCTTCTTTAACTGTAACTTCAACATTATCGATAAGGTAGGTGCATTCACCACTCATAATGTATTTAAACTCCCAGGCATCAGTAATTACTTTTTCTCTTTTAGAATTGGGAGATACAGTTAATAAAACAGCTTCAAAACCAACGGCATTTAAACTTTTACCAAAAATTTGATAATACGTAAACCCTTCAGCTTCTACTTCTTTTTCTATTAATTGCTGTTCCTCTTTTTTAATATGAATATATTTTGAACCAGTTTTTTTCTCAACACCTTCAAAAAAAGTACTGGCATCTATTTCTAAAGCACTTATAATTTCTAATAAAACAGGTAAAGATGGAATGGTTCTTCCGTTTTCTATTCTTGAAATTAGACCATTACTTACTTGTGCATTGGTTGCTAAAGTATTGATAGTAATATGTTGCTTTTTTCTAATTTCTTTAATTCGTTTTCCTATTCCGATTAAAAAATTATCCATAAATACTTACTGATTTTTTCTTAATTTTTTAACGCCATCCACTATAAACCAAGAAGCAAATAATACTCTAAAGAGTAGAAAAATATATTGGTTTTCGGTTGTAAAGCTGAATAAAAGTCGATACACTTCTCTTTTTTGAAAAAAGATGGAAAATGTATTAATTAAAATAAATATACCTATGAATAAATATATAAAAGGAAGTACTTTTCTCACTATTTAACAGGGATTTTAATTTCGTATAGTTTTCTACTACGGTTGTTTAATTTGTTTTCACGTAACCAAGAGTTATGTAGCTTAAGCTCTTTGTAGGTAATTCCGAATTTTTTAGCAAATAAAGCAATATTACTAATAGCAGTATCTACTTTAACAGTATAGGTTTCTGGTAGTGTATATAAATCTTCTTGGTCAAAAACAAAACCGTATTCCTTAGGGTTTGAAATAATTTCTTTCAAGGCTAAAATTCTAAACACATAACGCTCAGTTTCATCTGGTAATAAAGCATCGTAATAGCTAGTTACACCTTGAGCATCTAATCTTTTAGAAACACCATAATTTCCTGCATTGTAAGCTGCTGCTGCAAGTGTCCAAGAACCAAAACGTTCTTTTGATTTCTTTAAATATTCAGCAGCTACTTTAGTAGATTTTTCAATATGGTAACGTTCATCAACATTACTATTAATTTCTAATCCATATTCTCTTCCTGTTTGTTTCATAAAATGCCACATACCAGCAGCTCCTACATGTGATGTTTCATCAATGAATCCACTTTCAGCCAAGGCTAAAAATTTAAAATCGTCAGGTAAGCCATATTTTTCTAGTAGAGGTTCTAAAATAGGAAAGTATTTATTAGCACGTTTTATTAATAACAATCCATTAGACTGCCAATAGGTGTTTACTAATAACTCGCGATCCATTCGTTCTCTAATGTCAGGTTTTTCAATAGGAACTCTTTCTCCAGCTAAATTTAAATCGCTAGGTAGTTTTAAAGCTTTAACCTCGTAGCTTTCTGCCACATTTTTAATGGTAGGTTCATTTGATTTGCTTATAGTATTGGTAAATAAAATACCAACAAATACTATAGTTAAGATAGATAAGAAGCGGATTGATTTGTTCATTTGTTCTTTTAGTTTTTGTCAAGTTGTGTAATGGTATTAATCCATCAAAAAACATTCCTTTTTTAATATTTCAGAAATAGTTTTTGCCTTTGTCAGTATCATCACATGTGTACCATTTTCAACTTCAATTGCGTTTTTGATATACTTTATAGGAAAAACCTCGTCTTTTTTTCCATGAATATGTATTATTCCAGGAATCGATTTTTCTTGTTCCCAATGTAATACGTTGTATATAGCCCATTGCAAATACTTTTTATCTCTTATAGATAAATATATTTTATATAATTCAGCTCGTTTTTTTAAATAATCATTAAAAAAGTAGCGTTCGTAACTTTCAATATTTGAAATAACTTTTGAAGGGAAAAGTTTATAGGCTTTTGTTACTTGTACTAATTTAAAACGTTTAGGAAACTCTTTATTGTTTTTAACGCTAGAAATTATAATTATTTTTTTACAATCAATAATTTTACTCATTTCTTGTACCACAATTCCCCCAAAAGAAACCCCAATTAAGATAGGGTTTTTATGTTGAATTTTAGCACATAGTCTTTGCGCGTAGTCTTGAATACTTTCATCGATAGATGTTGGAAGCATCCAATCTAAAAAGTGTAATTCAAAATGTTCCTCGGGTAAAGAAATACGCTCAAATATTTTGGTATTGGCAGCTAAACCAGGAACAAAATATAAGTGAGTTTTAGGCATTATTCAATAAACTTTTTGTCTAATAAAATACCATCTATATATTCATGTATATCAATAAGTTCATCAGGAATATCTTTCCATAAACGAATTAAAATTTGTTTTCCATCATGAACTATGTAAGTGCTAGATAAATCAGGTATTCTAGGATTGTTATAAGCGTCTTTAAAACTTTTAAAATCCTTTTTAGTAAGTTTTTCGTTTAACTCCTGTAGTTGTTTTTCAGAGAGCGTAAATTTCTGAATACCTTTTACAAGTACATATTCTACTCCGTTGTAAACAACGTTTCCTTCTTTATCAATGGAAACAGTATATACTGGACAGTCACCAAAACATTGAGTTTTAGTAATTCTTAAAAGATTGTTTTTTTCTTCGGAAATAATGTTAGTTAATTTTTCATCGGTGTTGGCATCAATCAATCTGAACTCACCACTTTCTTGTAATTTATCAATCCAAAAATCACGTTTCCCTTCTGGAACTTCAACAATACCTATTTTTGAAGCATCTGTTTCATAAGCCATTTTACTCCAAGTTAAACCGCTATTTTTTATAAGTGATTTTACATCATCAATACTTTTAGCGTTTTTAAGAACAACAATCAGTTGATTTTGAGAAGCCATAGGTTTAGTAGCTTCTTCTTTAGCAATTATTACTTTTTCAGTTGGCTCTGTTAATTTGGTTTCAGAACCTTTTTTAGGAATACCACAAGAGATTCCTAAGGCTAAAAAAGAGTATAATAAATACTTCATAGGTAGTTTTTTTGATTGAGTGAACTAGTTGACAAGTTAAGCAATAACTTCAGTATCTACAAAATCAAAACGAACTAAACCATCTTCATCAATTTTTGTTAACGTAACTGTGTGTAATGTATTTACTAATTCAGGATTCCAAGGAGCTTTAACCTTTACGTAGTTTTCGGTAAATCCATGGATATACCCTTCTTTGTTTTCACTTTCAAATAAAACAGTTAACGTGTTACCTAACTGACTTTCATAAAAAGCTCTACGTTTTTTAACAGATAATCCACGCAGCATTTTACTTCGTTTTGCACGTGTTTTCTTTGGAACCACACCATCCATTTCGTTAGCTTCAGTATTTGGTCTTTCAGAATACGTGAAAACGTGTAAGTAAGAAATATCTAAATCAGCTAAATAGTTATAGGTTTCTAAAAACAATTCATCTGTTTCACCAGGGAACCCAACAATAACATCTACACCAATACAAGCGTTAGGCATTACTTCCTTAATTTTTGCAACTCTATCAGTATATACTTTACGTAAATAGCGACGCTTCATTTTCTTTAAAAGTGTGTCACTTCCTGATTGTAGAGGAATGTGAAAATGAGGAACAAACGTATTTGAGTTGGAAACAAAATCAATTGTTTCATCTTTTAATAAGTTAGGTTCAATTGAAGAGATTCGTAAACGGTTAATTCCTTCTACTTTATCAAGAGCTTGTACCAACTCTAAAAAGGTATGTTCGTGCTTTTTGTTACCGAATTCACCTTTTCCGTAGTCACCAATATTTACTCCTGTTAAAACAATTTCTTTAATCCCTTTTTCAGAAATTTCTTTAGCATTTTTCAATACATTTTCTAACGTATCACTACGTGAAATTCCACGTGCTAACGGTATCGTACAGTAAGTACATTTGTAGTCACAACCATCTTGCACTTTTAAGAAAGCACGAGTACGATCTCCAATAGAATATGAACCGACATAAAAATCGGCATCTTCAATTTCACAAGAATGTACTTCACCAATGTCATTTTTGGTTAAGTCGTTAATATAGCTAGTTACATTAAACTTTTCCGTAGCACCCAGTACCAAATCTACCCCATCAACTGCAGCTAATTCTTCTGGCTTTAATTGTGCATAACATCCTACACCAATAACAAAAGCTTCTTCATTTTTCTTTAAAGCAGATTTTACAATACTCTTAAAGCGTTTATCAGCATTGTCTGTTACCGAACAAGTATTAATCACATATATATCTGCTTCCTCTTCAAACTCAACACGCTCAAACCCTTCATTAACAAAGTTTCTGGCAATGGTTGAGGTTTCTGAAAAATTTAATTTACAACCTAAGGTGTAAAAAGCTACTTTCTTATCTACATTCATCTTTTCTCTATCCTAAATAAAAAACAAAAGCCTTGTACAAGTCTTTAATTTTTTAGAAGTTCGTATAGTTTATTTAATCTACTACTGCTTCAAGCAGTTTTGGGTTTGCAAAAGTACGATAATATTCATGATTTTTGAAACGAAAAGATTACTTATTCGAAAGCTTCAAGTTGTTGATATAGAACCTTTTTATGAGCTAGAAAGCAATCCGAAAGTATTGCAATATGCAACAGGAGAACCTAAAAATTTAGAAGAAAGCAAAGAGGATTTAGAACAACTTATAGCACGATATACTAATAAAGAAAATGATTTTTGGATATATGCCATAGAACGTAAGTCAGACAATGAGTTTGTAGGCACGGTTGCTTTGGTAAAAGATGAAGAAGGAAATGATGAAATAGGATATAGGTTTATAGAACGATACTGGGGAAATGGTTTTGCAACTGAACTTTGTGAAGGATTAATACAGTACTGTAAATCTATTGGGATGAAAAAACTTATAGGGTGTGTGGTGGATGAAAATGTTGCTTCCGCTAAAATATTAGAACGATTCAACTTTGTTGCTATAGAGAAATTTATAAGTGATGATATTGGTCTACCAGAAACAAAATATGAACTAATTTTATGATAGTAGATAATTTAAAACCTCCGTACTACGCAGTAATTTTCACGACAACTCTTTCAGATGATACAGAAGGATATTATGAGATGGCTGAAAAAATGGACAATTTAGCTAAAGAACAAGATGGGTATTTAAGTGTTGAGTCGACAAGAAGCAATGTAGGCATTACGGTTTCTTATTGGGAAAGTTTGGATGCTATTGTAAAATGGAAAAATAATGTAGAGCATACTGAAGCTAGAAATAAAGGAAGAGAAAGGTGGTATAAAAAATATCAACTACGTATATGTAAAGTAGAACGAGAGTATGGTTTTGAAAAAGGATAGGTATGTACGCAACAATTTCTAATTTTTTAAAAAGGTTTTTTAAACAAAGTACTATTTTTAAGTATGGATTCAATATTTCTCCCATGTATAGAAGATCTACTGGGAAAATAAATTATGTTTCTGAAGATTTGTTAAAAGCGCAAGTAAAAATTCCTATTACTTATAAGAATAAGAATTACGTAGGATCTATTTTTGGAGGGAGCTTATTTTCTGCAACCGATCCTATTTTTATGATTCAGTTAATAAATATTCTTGGAGATACTTATGTAGTTTGGGATAAAGCTGCAACAATATTATTTAAAAGACCTGTAAAGCAAGACGCTTATGTAGATTTTATTTTTTCTGAAGATGAAATAAAACAAATAAAAAAGCAGGTTAAAAATGAACAGGAAATCAATTTAATAAAAGATATTAAAATAACGAACCAAGATAAAACTGTTGTTTTTGCAGAAGTTTCTAAAACCATATACATTGCAGATAAAACCTACTATAAAAATAAACGTAAAAAGAAATAAATTAGTTGTTTTAATAGCCTTATTGTTTCTTTTTTCTTGTACTAAAAAGAAATCAAAATATACAAACAACCAGGTTTTTCGTTATAATGAGCACTCAAATATTACCTCATTAGATCCTGCTTTTGCAAAAGATCAGCGAAATATTTGGGGAGTCAACCAACTATATAATGGATTGGTAGAATTAGATGATAGTTTACAAGTACAACCTTCGATAGCAAAAAACTGGACAGTTTCTGAAGATGGAAAAACTTATCAGTTTGAGTTAAGAAATGACGTGTTATTTCATAAGCATGAGTTATTTGGAAAAGATTCTACGAGAAATGTAATAGCCCAAGACTTTGAATATTCTTTTAATAGATTACTTGATAAGAATGTAGCGTCTCCAGGAGGTTGGGTATTACAAAATGTAGAAAAATTCAAAGCAGAGAACGATTCTGTCTTTACCATCAATTTAAAGCAACCTTTTCCACCTTTTTTAGGACTGCTGGCTATGAAATATTGTTCGGTTGTACCAAAAGAAGCAGTTGATTATTTTGGGAATGAATTTAGAGCAAATCCGATAGGAACAGGACCTTTTCATTTTAAACTTTGGGTTGAAAATACTAAGTTGGTATTGAGAAAAAATCCATTCTATTTTGAAAAGGATGAAAATGGAAAACAACTTCCGTATTTAGAAGCAGTAGCGGTTACTTTTTTACCAGACAAACAAAGTGAGTTTTTACAGTTTATTCAAGGAAATATCGACTTTATGAAGAGTTTAGATGCTTCATATAAAGATGATATTCTAAACACTGATGGAACTTTAAAAGAGAAATATGCTTCTACAATCAATATGCAAACAGGAGCGTATTTAAACACAGAATATTTAGGAATTTACTTAGATGGAGAAGAGAAACATCCAACAAAATCAAAATTGATACGACAAGCCATCAATTATGGTTTTGATAGGGAGAAGATGATTAAGTTCTTAAGAAACGGAATTGGGAGTCCTGCTACAAGTGGATTCATCCCGAAAGGATTGCCTTCATTCAATAACCAACAAGGATATTCATACAAACCTGAAGAAGCGAAGAGGTTAGTAGCACAATACAAAGAAGAGACAGGAGATGAGAATCCACAAATAGCCATTACAACGAACAGCAATTATTTAGATTTGTGCGAGTTTATTCAACGTGAATTACAAAAAATAGGAGTAGCTACCAAAGTAGATGTGATTCCGCCTTCAACCTTGCGTCAAGGAAAAGCAAATGGAAAGTTGCCTATTTTTAGAGCAAGTTGGATTGCTGATTACCCTGATGCGGAAAACTATGTGTCGCTATTTTACAGCAAAAATTTTACTCCTAATGGGCCTAACTATACACATTTTAAAAATGACTTTTTTGATACTTTGTATGAACAATCTATCAAAGAAGTAGATGTGAAAAAACGCTATAAACTATATCAAAAAATGGATAGCATTATTATTGCAGAAGCACCAATTGTACCGTTATATTACGATGAGGTAATTCGCTTTACACAAAATAATGTTATCGGTTTAGGAATTAATCCGATTGATTTGTTAAACCTAAAAAGAGTACAGAAAAACTAAGTGTTACTTTTTGTTTCGTTCCAGTAATAGCTGTCAGGGTATATTCGTTCTCCAAAAATAGCTGTTCCAACACGTACAATAGTAGCGCCCTCTTCTATAGCAATTTCTAAATCACCACTCATTCCCATAGAGAGTTCATTCATTTCTACATTAGGAATTTGTAGTGCTTTGATTTCTTCTTGAAGTTGCTTTAAAAGTTGGAAACATTTTCGAACTTCATCTGATTCCGAGCTTAGCAAACCAATGGTCATTAATCCTTTGATATGAATATTTTTGAATTCAGATATCTTTTTTACTAACTCAATAGTTTCCTCTGGTTTGGCTCCAAACTTACTTTCTTCAAAAGAGGTGTTTACTTGTATGTATACATCAATTTCTTTTTCCTCAAAAGTTAAGCGTTGATGCAATTTTTGAGCGACAGATAAGCGATCTATAGATTCAATACAACTAGCCCATTTTATAACTTCTTTAATCTTGTTACTTTGTAAATGACCGATAAAATGAACTTCAGGTTGCAGGTGTTTTATTGCATTACATTTTTGTTTTAGCTCTTGTACTTTGTTTTCACCAACTAGGTTTTCTCCTTGTTCTAAAGCAAAGTTTATTTTATCTGTATCTACCGTTTTAGTAGCTAATAATAAACGAACATTTTTTGGGTTTCTATTTGCTTTTTTACATGCAAATTGTATTCTTTGATGAATAATGCTAAGGTTTTTTTGAATAGTATCCATTTACTAATTGATTGTTTAGTTCTTCTTTTTCAATAATTTTATTTTTTACAGCTCGAAGAGTAATGTCTTTAGCTTCTGCATACGATATATCATACATACGATTTACTTCTCTAAACTCTTCCGGGAATTGTTGCAGCAAAGTCTCATAATAGTTATCTAAATCCGATTCACTAGGTGCTTCGAATTTTAGTTTTAATTGAAAACGTCTTAAAAGAGCAGTGTCAATAACACTAGAGTGATTTGTGGCAGCAATTAATAAAACGTCATTTGGAAGTTGATCTACAAGTTGAATAACAGTATTTACCAATCGTTTCATCTCGCTAGAATCTTTGCTATCATAATCACGAGCTTTACCGATGTAATCAAACTCATCTAAAAATAAAACAGCGCTTTCTCTAGTAGTTTTTTTAAAAACTTCGGAAATGTTTTTAGCTGTTTCTCCTAGTTTTGAAGAAACAATGCTACCCAAATTAAGTATGATAATTTTTTTATCAAGCTTTTTGGCAATAGCCTTAGCGGTGGTAGTTTTACCACAACCAGTATGTCCGAATAATAAAATTTTATTATCAACAGGCAGTTTGTATTTATCTAAAACAGCAACGTGTTTAAATTCTTTTAATAGTTGATGTAGCGTATTTTTGTTTTCATCGCTAAGATGAATTTTATCTAGTTCTATAGTTGTTTCTTTCGATTGAAGAATCAAGTTATGTATAGCCATTTTGTATTTTTTGTCAAAAATAAAAGGTTGTATGTAATAAAATTAATTTTTTAGTATACCCAAAAAAATAAAGTTGATGCTTTAAATTATTAACTCTTAAATTCGTGTTCAGGGCAATCAATTCTTAACTCTTTAGAAGCTAGTTTAGATTGTAAAAGGTTACAAAAATGTTCATTGTTTTCATGTTGGTAATAAGAGCAAGTATAGCACATTCTTTGAATAGTTATAACTCCTGCTTTGTTTAATTGATATATTACTTTTAAGAGTCCTGTTAGTATGTCTTTTTTTTGATCTTCAGGTAATGAACTCAAAGGTTTCTCAATATTGAAAGTAAAGTTAGCTGATTTCTCAGCTATTTGTTTTCCTTGCTGAGTTAGACCAATAATATAACTTCTAGTATCGTTAGGGTTATGAAACTTTTGAACTAATTCTTTTTTTAATAAAACCCTAATACTATCACTAACAGTAGCTTTAGTCATGTTAAACTCTTCAGCTAAATAACTCACTTTACATTTTTCTTCAGAATGAAATAGTAAAAAAATTAGGATTTGAATTTGGATAGGGCTTAAAGAATTCTCCTTGCTTTCGCTCCAAAGAAGTACTCTAAAAGCTTCAGAAATTCGTTCTAAAGCTACAACTATTTTACTTTCAATTTTAGTGTTTTGCTGGTTTAAGTCAAAAGGAGATTTCATTAATTACAGTTTTCCATTTCGTATATAAAATACCCTATTTTATGTATAGCATCTTCCCATTCGGGTTTGAGTATTTCAATATGGCAAAATACACATTCTTTTGAAGATATTTCAAGGTTTTCTAATCCTTTAGTTTTTAAATATTCCTTACCATAGTTGAAAATTATGTTAGTGTCTTTATTGCTAGAAGGCACAATAATATCAAAATGCATTATTGTATTATCTTTTTTAGTTACGTAGGTATCCCAAACAGCTGCTTTCATTTTATTATATATTTATAATATTAAAAGCTCTACAAAATTAGGAATACTAACTTTATAGAGCAAAAAAATTATCCTTTTACTTCTTCCATTGATGCTCCAAAATTAATATGGAGAACATTACCAGTAGGAGTTACCAAAGCAGGGACAGATTTTACACCAGCATTTTCTGCTTCTAAAATTCGACTTTTGTCTTCTCCAAAATGAACTACTTCAACATTATCAGAACCAATTAAGTTAATAATGTCTTGTTCTGCGCTTACACAAACAGGGCAACCTGCGTGATAAAAAATAGATTTACTCATAATTATATTGATTTTAAATTTTGATACAAATATAGTTAGGTTTCCTAACTGTAAAAAATAATTTTTGTTTTTTTTATAAAAACTGCTTCTGTTTTGGAAATGAAGAGTATATAATAAAGTTGTTAATAGTTAATTAAGAAATAAAAATGTTATGTAATTTTAGCGGTTCTTATTGTTTATAGAAAAGATTTAATAATTGAGATGAGAACAGGTTACTTAAAAAAAGAAATGAGGTTGTTATTTGCAAAACAAGTTATAATCACAGTTCTTTTGTTTTTTGCTTTAGAAGGAATGTCGCAGTCGGTGGGAGTACAAGGATTTAAGGCTTTTGGTGTAAACCCCACAATACCTAATGATTCTCTTTTTTCAAAAATAAATAAGGCAAAAGACTTCAAAGCTAAATATGATGCGACATTTGATCTTATAGAGTTTCATCGAGAAAAAGGAAATTTAGATTCCATTATATACTATGGAAATAAACTGTACACGGAAACAACTAAGAATAAATTGATAGATAAAGAAAATCATTTATCAAAGGTTTCTAGTATAGTGGCTGAAGGAAAGTTAGAAAAGGGACTTTTTGATGAAGCTTTGAAATGGTATTTTAAAGGAATAGAGCACTCAAATAATAAACCGGATGATGAATTATTTGTTAAAAATAGAATAGGATTAGGAGCTGTAAAGTATGTTAGAGGAAAAGAAGAGGAAGGAAAGGCAATTATAGAAGAATGCATTGAAAATGCTCCAAACGAAAAATTAAAACACGATGCTTTTTATGAACTAGGGTTTATTTATTATACTCAAAGAGAGTATGATAAAGCAAGAGAAAATTATAATAAAGCTAGATTACACTACGTGGCCGAGGGGTTTGTGAAAGAAGCTTTAGAAACTGATTTGTGGCTAGGAAAAGTATTGAAAGAAGAAGGTAAAATAACTGAAGCTCTAGATGTTTGTTATTATGTTTTTAATGAGTCGTTATCTAAAGGTTTTTTTACATTGTATGCCAAGACAGGAAATACATTAGGTATTCTTTATTTAAAAGAAAAAGACTATGAAAATGCTAAAAAAATACTTTCTACAGTATATATAAACTCCATACAATGGGCAAATTTAGAGATAGAAAGAAGAGCTATTTTAGGACTTCAAAACGCCTATGCTTCAACAGGAGATTATAAAAATGCACATGCTTTAATGACGCAATTAAATCGTGTTAATAATGAAATTTTAGTAAGTCAAAATAAACAGCAAGTAAATGAGCTTGAAGTACAGTATAAAACACTGGAGCAAAAGCAAGAGATTGAGCGACAAAAAACAATGAAAGCATACATACTAATAGCCTTTCTTATAGTATTAATACCTGTACTTGCTTTATTATATGTGTACTATCAAAAGCTTCAAACACAAAGTAAACTTAATAAGACTTTAGAAGAAGTAAACCAACAAAAAATAACTACGTTACTTAAAGACCAAGAATTAAAGTTAGTAAAAGCATCATTAGAAGGGCAGAATAATGAAAGAAAACGTATTGCCAGAGAGCTACACGATAGTATTGGAGGAAATTTAGCAACCATAAAGTTACAACTATCAAACAAGAGTAAATTAGAGGAAGAAAGCATAATTAAACAAGTAGATGAAACCTATAATCAGGTAAGAGAGTTATCTCATAATTTAATGCCTAAAAAGTTTAAAGATTCTGCTTTTACAACAATAATAACAGAATATATAAATAATGTAAAAGCGCTATCTAAAGAACAAATAACGTTACAAATCCATCCAACGGAAGAGGTAGATAAAATAAATGAGAATTTAAAAGTAGAGCTTTATAAAATAATTCAAGAATTATTAACCAATGCATTAAAACATGCGAAGGCAACACAAATAGATATTCAGCTTTCTCTGTTTAATAACACGATACAACTACTTTTTGAAGATGATGGTGTTGGATTTGATCAAGAAAAAGTAAAATATGGATTAGGGTTTCAAAATTTAAAAGACAGATTAAAAACAGTTAAGGGAAATATTTTAATTAACTCTTTTCCAAGTAGAGGAACAGTGATAGATATTAATGTACCTTTAAATTAATATATGATGACTTACAATATTATTTTAGTTGACGACCATAAAATGTTTTTAGATGGGTTGGTAAATATTTTTAAAAATGAAGATGTGTACAATATCTTGCTTACAGCAAATAATGGTGAAAATGTAATAAAGTACATAAAAACAAATCCGAATCAACATATAGATATTGTTATTAGTGATATTTCTATGCCAGATATAGATGGTATTACGTTAAACGATTATATTAAAAAAGAACGTTCAGATATTAAAACATTAATTGTTAGCATGCATACAGATGCTGGAATGATAGATACATTAATTAAAAATAATGTAGACGGATATTTATCTAAAAATGCAACTCAATCTGAACTACTAAAAGCAGTACAAACTATTCTTAATGGAGAAAAATATTTTTCACAATCTGTGCGAGAAGCTTACATGGAAAATGTTTTTAATAAAAAAAAGGAAACGTCAATAATGTTAACAGCTAGAGAGAAAGATGTACTTAAATTAATTGCAGAAGAATATACTACACAAGAAATTGCAGATAAACTCTTTTTAAGCAAGCATACTATTGAGAGTTATAGAAAAAACTTAATATCTAAGCTTAACGTAAAAAACCTTGCAGGATTAACAAAATACGCAATAAAACTGGGCTTAGTAGAGTAGTAATTTTACCACCCCCTGAAAACAGGGTAGTAACTTTCACTAGTTTCAGTCTATTTTAAGAATCACATCCAACGCATCTTTGTACCATAATTATTAAGTAATAAAGTTATGGTCATTTTTGGATGGCGAGAAGCCAAAATAAGTATACAGCCAGTAAACAATCATAGTTGTAGTTATTGCAATACACCAGAACGTTTATTTATTCAAGTAAATAGATTGTATGTACATGTATTTTGGATTCCTGTTATTCCTTTATACAAAAAAACATATAGTATTTGTGGTCATTGTAAACTGGAAATGAGCAAAAGCCAAATGCCACCAGACTTACAACGAAAGGCGAAAGAATATAAGCAAACAAGTAAAACTCCTTGGTGGATGTTTTCGGGGCTTATCATCGTAACTTTTTTAATGCTGTTTATATTTTCTTCAGCACTTTTAATACATAAATAATAAAAATCAATATAAACCATTTAAATTTTAATCAAACATGATTTACGGAATCTCATTAGTATTTTTAAGTATTGTAGCGGTACCATCTTTAATTTTATCAAAAAAGCCTAATGCTAAAGAATTATTAGAAAAAATAGAGCCTTACCAAGGATGGATTGGTCTTATTTTCTGTATTTGGGGAATTTGGGGAATTATTTCAGCTATTTTAAACTTAGGTTGGTTAACTACAGCACCAATATGGTGGGGAACCTTTTTAGCAGGAAGCATTGTAGAAGCAGGGTTAGGTTTTATGTTAGGATACGGAATGATAAACAAATTATTACTATCAAAAAATCCAGAAGCTAGAGAAAAAGCAGAAATATTGAGAGGGAAGATTGCACCGAAACAAGGAAAATTAGGATTATTAGGAATCGTTGTTGGAATATGGATGATTGTAGCTTCATTCATTTTCATATAAACTAACAAAATAAAGAAAGAGAAAACATAAAATATAACATTGTAAACGAAGGCTTAAATAAGGTAGGGGTGTGGGGTTTCTATCAAAAAATCAAAAAAAAAGCCTTGTTTGCAATGTTTTTGTATAAAACTGAAATTATTTTTTAGAACAATAAAAGGTAGTTGAAATGAAAAGTATAAAAAATATTCTAGGAATTATTGTAGTATGTATCTTATTAACAGGGTGTGAGAAAGAAACTCCGCAAAAGGTAGTTGAAAAAACAGTACTCAAAGCCAATTTATTAACTGTTAACTATGGCATAGGATATTTTAAACAACTTAAAGAATTACAAAAAAATGAATATTTAAAGTATTATGATAATGATGGAGAAGAATATTCCGCAACATACTCTCAATATCTTCACAAAGTAACAATACCAAACCTTGAAAGAAGTTTAATAGACATTCAGAAGTTAGAAGTAAACGAAGATTCAAAAGATTTAATAAATGCTTCAATTGAATTGTTTGAGTTTTGTATAGACTTTTATAAAAAAGACTATGCAGAAATAGCATATATGTACGATGAAGGAAAAACTCAACAAGAAATTAATCAGTTAATAAAAGAGTTTAAAGTAAGAAGTTTTGAAGAGTTTAAAGAAAAAAACTTGGAGCTAGAAGAAGCAGCAAAAAAATATGCTGAGAAAAAAGGAGTAAACTTAAAGTTTGTTTAAATAATTTTTAACTCAAGTTTAGGATTAGAGCCAATTATATATCTAGACTTGATAGTTAAGAATCCTTTTTCGTTGTTGGAAACATCCTGAATGTACTTAGGAACAGTTAAGCCACTTTCATTTATCATAAGCTTCTCATTTTTATAAATTGTAATTTCTGTCATCACCACAATTTCACTAGCTGTAGAAAGTTCTTTCTCTCTTAAAACTGTACGTTTTTCAATAAAATTTAAATTGTTTGAATTTTTTTCAAACAACCACTCACTCGAATTCAGTGCTTTTTTACTAACTTCAAAAACCTTATGATGTTCACGATAATATTTTTGTTGAATGTTAGGTTCATCGTTTTTGTATGAGCTAGTACCAATAGCTAATGTAATTTTCTCAGGAACAAAAACAGTATTTGAATTAGACTGCTTCATTAAATTATAAAAAACAGAAACTTGTTGCTCACTATCCAACGCACGTTGCATCGTCTCACTTAAAATAATATCTGGAGAAAAGTTTTTAGGGAATTTATATTTTGTAGCGTCTTGATTTATAAAGTTGATATTATGGTTTTCTAAATCTAGTTTTTTAATTGTACTTTTTAAAGTTTCAAAACTCAGAGGGTTTATCTCTAAAAGTGAGTATGTTATATTCAAATCAGCATACTTTAATATAAAAGGAAGTATAAGCGAAGCAAAAGGACCAGTACCAGCATAAAGTATATGTAATGAGTCTTTTTGATAGATCTTCTCTTGAATAGCAATATCAATTCCTTTGATAAATTTTAGAGTTCTTTCTAAATCATCAAGGCAATTAGCTGCCCATAAAGTACCTATTGCTACACCATTTTCAAGTTGAACATTATTTCGATGCTCTTCATGATTTATAGCTTCATTTGAAATTCTAAAGAGTAATTGTTTATAATCTTTTAAAGAAGAAGAATAATTAGATGTTTCATCAAAGAATTTAGAAGTAATATGTAGTAACTCTTTTTTTAAATTCATTACAAGCTATTATAAGAGTTGTTTATTTTGATGTAAGCTTTGATAACTTCTGTTCCATTTCATTAATAAGTTTTTTCGAAGCAGGTTCATTGCTACGTTTTAGCTCGTTTAGGATAAGGTGTATTGTTTCTGGTGAATCAATTTCTTCTTGTTTAGGTTGAAAACTTTCTTTTGGAGCAAGAGAAAAAAATAAAGTATCAGACCATTCGTTCCTTTCAGCATCGATAACTAAATGAATACGGTCTTCATTTCCTTTATTAGTAACTGAATGTATATAATTTACATTCGTATACCAACACTCACCAGGTAACATTTTCAATTGTTCATCATCTAAAATAAATTCAACTTTATTATTCGTAATAATTGGAATATGTAAGCGAAAGTTGCCATCTTCATAGCCTAGTTTGTAGTCACGATGAGGTTTAATTTCTGCACCAACATTCAAACGTAATAAGCGAGCAGATGAAATAGGACATTGAAAAGAGTTGATAACCTCTCTAAAATAATTGCAATCATTCATTATCGGAGTTTCCTTAATAGTACTATTATCATTTTGAAAAGCAAAAATATTAGAAGCATCACCATTACTAGAATACAAAGAGATTGCTTTCCACTCACCTTGATATCCAGATGTGTTGAAATGAGGAATCCAATGTTGATTTACAACTAAAGAATAATCATGTAATAGTCTATCTGTATCAAACAGAAAAGGAAGTTTTAAAGATGTAGTAGTTTTAATTTCTTTCACTTATATGTGTAATTGTTCTACAGCAAGTTACTAGAAAAATTGTAGATTAAATCGTTTTTAGAATAGGTGTTTATTTTTTAGGCATAAATGAAAAAATAACGACCAGTACTAAATAACTGTAATAATTATTTAGCACTAGTCAGAAAATATTTTTTAATTAAAATGCTTTATTTGTTTTAAAAGAAGCAACACTAGTTCCTCCATTTGTAACACTACCATCATTGTATTTAGCATAAGGTCTAAAGTAATAAGTGGTTTCAGGTGTTAATTCTTCAATAAATTCAGTATAAATATTTTTAAAAATATTACCAGATACATCAGTATCTAAGGCTATAGAGCTGTTAGAAAAATCTTCATTTACACTATATTCAAAACCAATTTCTTTAGGAGATTCTTTTTCTATAGAAATTACTTCTAATTCTGGGGTAATACCTTCTGAATTTTTAAAGAATAGTTTCGGTTTGATTATCATGTTAATAGACCTACTTTCACTAGCGTCTATACTAGTGTTTATTTTAATTTCATTTCCATAGAAATATGTGTTATCACTTAGTTTAAAATAACCTCTAATATAATAAGTTGTTTCCTTTTGTAAATTGTCGACTATACCTGTAATATTGTCAGCAGGACCTGCGGCAACCACAGTATTGTTGCCATTAGGAATAGGGTTTGATGATTTTCCATATACAAATCCTCTATCAGTTACATCAGCTAAATCATTACCATCTTTAAAAGTGCCTTTTAAATATATTTTAAGAGTATTATTGTGGTTAATAAAATAATTAAAATCATTACTAGTATTGAAACTAGTTGGTATTATTTCTATTTCGTTTTCTTCACTAGAGCAGTTAGTAAGTATAATAGAGATAAATAAAAAAAATAGAGGTTTTAAAAAATGTTTAATTTTCATGTAGTTTTAATTTTTAATTTTTTGCAAAACTCAATATTTTAAATCATTTAAATATGAAAGATAAAGATATAATGAGTTCGAAAATCAGAAAATAGAACTTTAATTAACTCTTTTTTAAATGAAAGAAACAGGTTTTTATAGGTTAAATATTAAAAAAGCTATTTTTATAATTAGTAGGAGTAGTACCAGTTTCTTTCTTGAAGGCACTATAAAAAGCACTTTTACTTTTAAAACCAACCTCTAAACTAATACCTTCAATACTATAATTTTTTGAATTATTACTTTTTAAAATTTCTATAGCTTCATTAACTCTAAAACCATTTATAAAAGTTTTAAAGTTTTTATTTGAAATTTCATTAATAACAAAAGAAATTCTTTTAGGGTGTTGATTTGTAATATTAGCTACATCAGCAATGGTTAAATCTGGATCTTTATATTTTTTATGTAAAATTATAGTTTGTTGAATATGGTTAAATAAATCTGTATCAACTTTACTTATTTTATTCTCGCTATTAAAATTGTTCTTCTTTTCAATCTTAGAGTCTTTTTGTTGAGTCAAGTTTTTAATTGTTTGTTGTTGTAGCCCATAAATACTAATCCAGTATAAAAGCCCAACATCAATTAAAATAATAAATAAATTGAGAGTTTTATTTGTTATTTCAGGTAAAAAATGAAGTGTGAGCGTAAAAAAGAGACCAATTGACATAAATGTTTTAGCCCATTGTAGCTCTTTACCTGTAGTAGAAGTGTATTGATTGTTAGTTTCTTCGGTATGTTTTTTTATAAAAGTATAAGTTTTGTAGTATATAAAAATATCATATAAATGCCCACCTATATGATTTACAAAACGAAATTCTTTTGAAAGTTTTAACTGTTCTAACCCTGATGATAAATTAAGATAAACCAATATATCTATAATTAACATTAACAAACCTGGTAATAAATAAAAATAGACTTTATTAGATTTAGGTAGTATAGAAATATTTCTTATATAAACATAAAAAAGAGGGAATAGTAGCCAAGTAAAATCAACAGGAAGATTATTTAAAAAAGAGTAATTTTTATCTAAATCTAAAAGTTTAGCTATTGGTTTGAGGTAATTTATGGAGTAAGCAAAAATAAATAACCCTAAAAGTAATGTAGGGCGATTATTTTTTTTATCCAAGTAAATTAAAAGTATACTAAATATAATTCCTTGAATAAGGCCGAGTAAATAAATTATAGGAATTAAGTAACTATCTAGATTCATAATACTGTTCTAATTAAACACAAAATTAGATATTCTTCTTTACAAATAAGAAGTGTAAATAATAGTATTTAAATTTTAAAACTGTATTGCTAATCAAAAATGATAGTAGCTATAAGCAATCTCTTTGTTAATATGAAACTAAATCTTTAATTCGATTCGTAATTGTTTTTTTAATATCTTTAGGATAACTTCTATCCCCGTGAAAAACATCGGCCATCGCTTCACTAAACTGCTGACCATATTTTTTTAATACAATATTTCGGATATTCTTTTGCTCGTAAAACCATTTTGAAAGCCATAAACCAGTTTTTATTTCAGGAAGTAGGCTTTCTGATATTTTTTCTAAATATAATTTAGTAGCTAATTCAGGCTCTTTTTCACTCTCAATAATAGCTTCAGCAGCCAATTTACCACTGTAAATAGCATTAGAAATTCCTTCAGCAGTAATAGGATCAGCAAAACCAGCAGCGTCACCAATTAAAAACACATTATTTTTAACAAAACCATCTGTACGAGGAGCAACAGGAATTTGAAAACCATGTTGTGATTCGCTAACAATATTTGTAATTCCTAATGTTTTTAAGTATTCTTGATAATATTCTTTCAAGTTAATTTTAGTTCTTCTAGCAGAGGCAACCCCAATAGATAAATGCTTTTTCTTTGGGAAGTTCCAAGCATAACCGTAAGGAATAGCATCAATATCAAAACGAACTTCTTTTGATAAACGTTTAAAGTCTTCGTCAGAAACTTCTACTTCATATTCTAAAGCAGGAATTAATTTACGAGTATCTTCTTTCCACCCAGCCATTTTAGCTGTAGGACTCAAAGCACCATCGGCAGCGATAACAAAATTAGCAGTAAAATTACCTTGAGAAGTTTCAAGAGTAATAATATCATCAGAAAAAGTTAGTCCTTTTAGCTTATGGTTTTCTAGTAAAGTAGCACCAAACTCCTTTGCTTTTTGCGTGATAAGATTGTCAAAAGAATCACGCATAATCATAGAAATAGTTGGTTCTTCTCTATGCGTTTTAAAGTGAAGTTTCTCTCCCAAATAAATATCAACAGTATGAAACTCTTTTTCAACGACCTCTTTAATATCAAAAGGTAAGTTTTTGCGACCTCTAAAAACAAAACCTCCACCGCATGTTTTATAGCGTGGTAAAGTTTCTTTTTCAATAATAACTGTTGAAATTCCTTTTTGAGCTAAGTAAAAAGCTGTTGAAGCTCCTGATGGTCCGCTGCCAATAATAGCAACATGGTAATGCTGTTTCATAGTATTATTTTTAGTTCGGTTAAAAATACACTTTTATACCGAATTAAAAATTAATTTACCAATGTAAACGAGTCATAACAGGGTAGTGGTCAGATAGTTTTATGTCTCCGTAGGTTTTAAATTGATTCACAGTAGCTTTTTTATCTGTTAAAATAAAATCGATTCGCATAGGATAAATGTACCTAAAAGACTTGCCTAAACCAATTCCACATTCAATAAAAGCATCTTTTTTATCAGAAGCCAATTGTTTATAAGCCCAAGAATAAGCGGTGTTATTAAAGTCGCCACAAACAATTTTTTTACCTTTCCATGAATACTCATGCTGTTGAATTAATTCAACCTGACTTACTTGTTTTACAAAACCATTTTCTAAACGTTTAAATAAACGCTCAGAACTTTTTTCTCCAAAATTTTCTTTTTTCGGATTTAGTTTTAATGATTCTAAATGCACATTATAAACACGAACGGTGTCATCTTTTACAAGAATATCGGCAAAAATGGTGTTGTTAGCACTTTGTTTAAAATCAAGAGAACCAGAGTTTATAATTGGGTGTTTGGAATAAATAGCTAATCCAAATTTATTCGTTTTCGTTTTCGTTTTGATGTATTTATAAGGAAGTTTAATATCTAACATTTTAGAATTGTAAAATTCCTGTACAGCAATAACGTCTGGATTTTCATTATTGATGAACTCATAAATCTTTTGTTCAGTAGTTACATCTTCTTCATGTTTATAATGATTAAACAAATGGACATTATAGCTCATTATTTTTAAATCATCATTTAAAATTACTTCCTTATTAGAAAATTTAACTAAAGGAGTAGAGACAAACCATCCTATGGCTAAAACAAGTAATGATAAAAAAGCATTCTTATGCATTTTAATAAGCCAATACACAAAAAAAGCAATGTTTACGATAACTAAAAACGGAACAAACAACCCAAAAACAGAAAGGAAAGGAATTGTTTGTGGAGATACGTACGGAAGTGCATATGATAGCAATAAAACAGCTGCAAAAACTGAATTGATAAAGAATATAAACTTATGAGCTATCGAAAACTTTTTCATCTAATTTTTTCCTTGTTTAAATAAAAACTCTTTTTCACTTTTACTTAAAGTATCGTATCCAGATTTACTAATTTTATCTAAAATAGCGTCAACTTCTTCTTGGTTTCTAGTCTTATCAACGTTAGGTTTTGGTGTTTTATTACCAGATTTATAAACTGTTTTGAGTTTTCTTTCTTTTTTAGAAAAAAGTTTGTTTACCGATTTAAAAATGTCCAACTCCTTATTACTAGCACTACGAACATAGAAAAAGCCTAGTAAGGCACCACCTAAATGTGCTAAATGCCCACCAGCATTACCAGCAGGAATTTGAATAATATCAATAGCAATCCAAATACAAGCTAATACCCATAGTTTTACAAAACCAATTAACGGGAACTTTAATTCATAATTAGGCATGTAAGTAGCAATACCAATAAAAATAGCAGAAATACCAGCTGAAGCACCTAACAAAACACTATTATGAGCAACATTTTGTAAGGCAGGAAAAAAATTATAACTCGCAACAAAAATAATACCTCCAAAAAGTGTTCCTAGTAAATAAAAACTGAGTAATTGTTTAGGGGTAAAGTATTGTTGAAATAAATGTCCGATATAAAATAAGGCAATTAAGTTTAGTAGAATATGTAAAAAACTAGTGTGTAAAAAACCATAGGTAATAATAGTCCAAGGTTTAACAATAAAGTCATCAAAGTTAGCAGGTAACGCAAGCCATTCTACTAAAAAGTTTGTTTTTGATTGAAAAAGAAACCCAAAAGTATTGGTCACAAAAACAAGTAAGAAAACAGCTAAGTTTACGTAAATTAATTGTTCAACAATTCCAGCATGTTTGAATCTATATTTTAAGTTTTCGAGTATATTCATATTTTATGACTTCTTGAATAAAGACAAGTTAAGATACTAAATTAACGAAATTTAAATTGATTTTTTTTCCAGTACCAAGCAATGATAAAACCGATAATAGCACCACCAATATGCGCAAAATGCGCAATGTTACCAATTGAATAACTAGTCATACCAAAGAATAAATCACTTAAAATAATTAAAGGAATAAAGTATTTGGCAGCAATAGGAACAGGGAAGAAAATCAATGCTAGTTTAGCGTCAGGATAAGTTAACCCAAATGCAACTAAAATTCCATAAATAGCACCAGAAGCACCAACGGCAGGCGTGTGGTATAAACTATAAAACTCACTCATAGTTTTATTAGACAAAGTTATTAAGCTATCGTTATATTGACCTGAACTTAAAATATTTTGAATTTCAGCAGGAGAAACTCCCATACCAATTAGCTGTTCGTATATTCCATTGAATTGATAGTAATTCACGAAAGTGTAAATTAAACCTGCACCAATTCCTGCAGAAAAATAGAAGAATAAAAATTTATTTCGTCCCCACATTTGTTCAAGTGGGGTACCAAATGCCCATAAACCATACATGTTAAAAAGTAAATGTGCTGGTCCGCCATGCATAAATATGTGTGTAACATATTGCCAAACCCCAAAATGTTCGTTTTTGGGATAATGTAAAGCAAATAGATTAGTTAAATCCATGTTTAATAACTGCGGAGCAAAATACATAATCACGTTAATGATTATTAAATGCTTTATGGCTTGTGTTAATCTAGGCATATTACTTTTTATTTATTAAAAATGGCATCAATTTCATTTAAAGCTAATGTTTTAAATGTAGGTTTGCCAAAGGGTGAAATGTTAGGTTCTTTGCAAGAGAACAAGTTGTTTACTAAGTTTTCTTGCTCTTTTGCACTTAAAGAAGTTCCTGTTTTTATAGCTAATGATTTAGCAAATGATTTTGCCATCACGTCAAAGTGACTAAAACTACTATCAGGTACTTCGAGTTTAATATCATCTAATAACTGTTCTAAAATAAGGGTGATTTGACTTTCACTTATTGAAGTAGGAATTCCTGCAATTACTACACTTTCTTTGGTGAACTCGTCAAACATAAAACCAGCACTCTCTAAATCAGATTTTATACTGTATATCATTTCTATATCAGATGAAGAAAAAGAAATATTTACAGGAAACAGCAATTGTTGACTACTTGCTTCTTTAACAGTAATGTTCTCTAAAAATTCTTCATACAAAACACGTTGGTGTGCTAAAGATTGATGAATTAATACCACGCCTGATTTTATAGAACTCAATAAGTATTTTTTTTGAATTTGGAAGGTTTTTCCAGTTTCAGTTTCTTGCTCAGATTCAAAAAGTTGTTCTTGCTGAATAGGCTCAATGGTTTCAGTATTTGTATATAAAGCTTCCCAACTTCCAGTATCTTTTTTAAAGTTAGATTGATAACTGTGTGTTGTACTACTTTTAGGTGAGCTACTTGTATTAGAAGACTCTTTGTAATTAGTTTCCGTTTTAAAAGGATTAAATGTAGGATCAACAGTTATTGGAGGAACAGATGAGTTACTCTTTTTGCTATAATCGTAAGGAGTATCTAAAGTAGCATCTCTGTCAAAATCCAATACAGGAGCTACATTATATTGCCCCAAACTATGTTTTACAGTAGCACGTAAAATAGCGTATAATGCTTTTTCGTTATCAAACTTAATTTCCGTCTTTGTTGGGTGAATGTTAATATCAATTGTATTAGGAGGCACCTCTAAATACAAGAAATAAGAAGGATGCGAACCACTTTCTAATAAACCTTCAAAAGCATTTACTACAGCATGATTTAAGTACGAGCTTTTTATAAAACGGTCATTCACAAAAAAGAATTGTTCACCACGTTTTTTCTTTGCGAATTCAGGTTTAGCAACAAAACCGTTAACAGTTATAATATCTGTTTGCTCATTAATAGGAACTAATTTTTCGTTCATTTTAGTTCCAAAAATAGCTACAATACGTTTACGTAAGTTGCTCTTTTTTAAATGATAAACCTCGTTGTTGTTATGATGTAATAAAAAAGAAATAGTAGGATGCGCTAAGGCTACACGTTGAAATTCATCAACAATATGACGCGTTTCAACAGTGTCAGACTTTAAAAAGTTACGACGTGCAGGAATATTAAAAAATAAATTTTTAACAGCAATACTAGTTCCTTTTGCAGTTGAAACCACTTCTTGAGAAGTTATCTCACTACCTTCAATTTTTATTTGCGTTCCTAACTCGTCATCTTCTTGTTTCGTTTTTAACTCAACATGCGCAATGGCAGCAATAGAAGCTAAAGCTTCTCCACGAAAACCTTTAGTATTTAGGTTGAATAAATCTTGTGCATCTTTAATTTTTGAAGTGGCATGACGTTCAAAACTTAAACGAGCATCCGTAGCACTCATTCCCTTACCATCATCAATTACTTGAATTAAAGTTTTTCCAGCATCTTTTAACAATAAGGTGATAGAAGTAGCACCAGCATCAATAGAGTTTTCAATCAATTCTTTTACTACAGAAGCAGGGCGTTGCACAACTTCTCCAGCAGCAATTTGGTTTGCAACATGATCAGGTAGTAACTGTATAATATCTGACATTTAATTATTTTTTGGGAAAAAGATTGTAAGATCAAAGTCGATAATAAACAAGAAAATAAGCGTTAAAACTAACGCTATAATAACTATAGTTTTATTCAGTTTGTAACCAGACTCTTTAAATTCGTCAAAAGCAGCATTAAACTTTCCCTTTAAACTTTTTCTTTTTCCAACAGTAGTTCTGTATTCATCAAACTTTTGTTTTATCTTATAAGGATTTCCTTCTCCTTGATAATAACGAGGTTTGTAATCGAACTTTTTATTTTCTCTTTTGATAAATCCCATAAAATTGTTGCTTCTTTAATAGCTTAAGTGGAACAAAAATCACACCAAATAAGACGAATTCCAAAGTTACTGAATTATAGAGAGGTGGTCAAAAAATGTGTATAAATTAAAGTTAAAAAGCGTTTAGATTCCAAAATCTAAACGCTTTTTAATAATATTTAACTATAACAGAATTAATTAAAAACCTAATGATTTTGATGGACGTTCTTGATTTTTAATTGCTGCCATTTTAACTGCAGCTACTGCACATTCAATTCCTTTGTTACCTAGTTTACCGCCTGAACGATCAATAGATTGTTGTTTGGTGTTATCGGTCAATACACAGAAAATTACAGGAACATCGTACTTAATGTTTAAATCTACAATTCCTTGAGTAACTCCTTCACATACAAAATCGAAATGCTTGGTTTCACCTTGGATAACATTTCCAATGGCGATAATAGCATCTAATTTTTGTGTTTCGATCATTTTTTTACATCCGTACACTAATTCAAAACTACCAGGAACATCCCAAGAAACAATATTTTCCTCTGTAGCTCCACAATCTAATAAAGTTTCAATAGCACCTTTATGAAGGTTTTTAGTGATTTCAGGATTCCATTCTGAAACAACAATCCCAAATCGAAAAGACTTCGCATTTGGGATTGTTGCTTTATCGTAATAAGATAAATTTGTTGTTGCCATTATTGAGCGTATTTTGCACTGTTGATATACTTTTCAATATCTCTTCCTTGATCAGAATCAGCGTATTTTTCTTTAATGGTTGTGTATAATTTTTCAGCTTTACTGTATTCTTTTAAATCCATTGCAATTTGAGCTGCTTTGAATAAAAATAAAGGCGTAGTAAATTGATTATCTTTTTTATTAGCTGCCTGTTGATAATAGTCTAAAGCATCTTCTGGCTGATTGATATCAGCAAAAGCATCACCAATAGCTCCTAAAGCAGTAGGCCCTAATAGCTCATCATCTGAACTAAAGCTGCTTAAATACTCTATAGCTTCTTCGTATTTTTTTATTTTTAGGTAAGAAATACCTGCATAATAGTTTGCTAAGTTTCCTGCTTTTGTGCCACTAAATTGATCAGCAATATCAATAAAACCATATTTTCCATCACCACCCTCTAAACCTAAAGTGTATAATGAATCAGCAATAGCACCAGCAGAGGTATTTGCTTTTTCAAAGAAAGTACGAGGATATGCTAATTCGTTTGAAGCTTCTTGTTGTGTTGGCTCAGCAATAAACTTGTTATAAGCTAAGTACACTAAAATTAAAGCTGCAACAGCTACCAATCCGTAAAATAATGGCTTGCTATTTTTTTCAATCCATTCTTCTGATTTGTTCGCCGTATCATCTAAAGTATTAAATACTTCAGCTGTAGTACTTTGAGATTCATCAAATGTTTCTTCTACTTCTTGTGTAACCTTTTCTTTCTTAGGTTTATAACCTCTTTTCTTGTATGTAGCCATAATTGCTTAAAAAATTAGTGGCGACAAAAATAGTTTTTTTAATTGGATTTTAAAAGTCGTTTTTTCGTAAATTTTCGATAATTTGCGCTTTCTTTTAGTAACAGGGCTCATTCATGTATTTACAAAAACTTTCTTTGGTAAACTTTAAGAATATTGAATCTCAAACTTTTGATTTTCAAAAGAAAATTAACTGTTTTGTAGGAAATAACGGTATTGGAAAAACCAATGTGTTAGACGCAATTTATTACTTGTCATTTGCTAAAAGTTACTTTAATTCGATTGCAGGACAGAATATCCGACACGGTCAAGATTTTTTTATGGTTGAAGGAGATTATTTGTTAAACGACCGACAAGAAAAAATTATCTGTTCCTTAAAAAGAGGTCAGAAAAAAGTATTGAAACGCAATGGAAAAGCCTACGAAAAATTTTCTGAACATATAGGGCAGCTACCGTTGGTGATTATTTCTCCTGCGGATAGGGATTTAATTGTTGAAGGAAGCGAAACTCGTCGTAAATTTATTGACGGAGTAATTTCTCAACAAGATAAAAAGTACTTGCAAACGTTAATTTCGTACACTAAAACGGTGAGTCAGCGAAATGCATTGTTGAAGTATTTTGCTGCCAATAGAACATTTGATGCGTTAAATTTAAAAGTATACGATGAGCAGTTAATTGAGTATGGAACGGTTATTTATAACAAAAGAAAAGCTTTTTTAGAAGAGTTTGTGCCTATTTTTAACGATAAGCATAAAATTATTTCTGGAGCAAACGAAGAGGTAAATTTACGTTATAAAAGTCAGTTGCACGAGGTGTCTTTAGAAGTTTTGTTGCAACAAAACTTAGAGAAAGATAAGATGCTGCAGTATACATCTGTTGGAATTCATAAGGATGATTTAAATTTTGAAATAGAGGAACATCCTATTAAAAAGTTTGGTTCACAAGGACAACAAAAATCGTATTTAATAGCATTAAAGTTGGCACAGTTTGAGTTTATTAAAAAGCAATCTAACGTAACTCCTATTTTGTTATTGGATGATATTTTTGATAAGTTAGATGAAAACCGTGTTGCTCAAATTGTTGATTTAGTAAATAGTGATGAATTTGGACAAATTTTTATTACAGATACACATGCCGATAGAACAGAGGAAGTGATAAAAAAGAGTAATCAAGAGTATCAGATTTTTAAATTATAATCTTAGTTGCAAGAAAACAAGGCAAAAAGCAAATCAAATGGCTAAAAGAGAAAACGATAGTTTTTCAATCAAAGATTTAATGGGAAGCTTTATTCAAGAGAATAATAAGTTGAAAAAAGGATTTCAAAAAATTCATATTGACGAAGCTTGGGAAAAATTGATGGGTGCTGGAGTAGCTTCGTATACCAGTGAAGTAAAACTACAAAACGGAACTTTAATTGTTCGTTTGTCTTCCTCGGTACTACGAGAAGAGTTAAGTTACGGTAAAGATAAGATTATACGCATGATTAATGAGGAAATAGGAGAGGAGCTTGTTAAAAAATTGATGTTGGTGTAGGGTATAATGTGTGTATTATAGCTAACGTGATTGTATAAGCGTAGTGCGAGGTTAGAAGCACTTCACTTTTGTTTAACCTTAAGGTTATAATAGTCTATTTTTCGTATTTAGCACTCTACTCCGCATTACGCTTATACTTTGTTGGTAGTAGTTTTTTTCCAATTATCATTTGAGAATAATAAACCGAAATAGAAATTACCATACTTGGCACTATAAATAACAGTAGGTCATATAAAATTATTTCAAAACCATATTTAAAAGAGCTTATTAAAATTATGACCGCTAATAATACATTTATTGTAATAAAAAGTAATAAATGTTTTAAGTAATTTTTTATTAAAAGTATTGAAAATGGTGCAAGCCACCAAAACACAAAAAAATAGAAATAGTAACTATAATTTACGTAACTACTGATTTCGGTAAATTTTTTTATGTGATTACTAACTATTCCTTCGATTAAAGGAAAAACAAACTGTCCAACTAAAAACAGTATTAGAAAATTAGACAAACAAGATAAAAAATAAAATTTTCGCATTCTATATATAAAAGTATGTGTGATTGCTATTATTTAGTTCTCTTTTTCCTGAAAGTGTTAATGCCCCATCACATTCTATACTCCCCATATAAGATCTACCCCTACCTCTGCCTGCGCCGATAGAGCAAAACCCATCATCAGCAACCCAATATTTTTGAATACTTGTAATAATTTCTACATGTCCTTTTCCAAAAACAACAATATCTCCAACTTGAACATCTTTGTAATTTTTTCTTTTTCTTAAAGAAGATTTACCCATATAGATTTGTTCTGGGTCATAATAATGATTATTTGATGAAGTAAAGTTATTTAAACCGTATAAATAAATAGCATCACCAACAAAAACATTACAAAGCCAACGTTTTCCGTTTCCTAAATCACTCCAGAACACACTGTATAAGTTTACTTTCCATTTACTCATACAAGCTTCTCTTAATCTAGAAAAGTGAGATATATTGTCTAAGTTAATTCCTCTCCCTTCATATCCAAACCCAGCAAGAGTTGAAATTGTCATTCGTTGCTTCATACTAAGGTTATTCCATTTTCGTTTTCTCTCAGATGATTTTAATTTTTTCCAATCTATAAGACTTGGAAACATAGGTCTTCTTGTAGCTCCATTTAAATTTGGATTTGGAGAAAAAAACCAATTCTGTTTTCTTTCATGGTATTCCCAGTATGAATCCATTATTTCTTTATTTGTTCCTAATTGTTTTGCTATTTCTGCTAATCGCATCTTTTTCTCTTTATTTTTTAATTACAGCAAACGGTTTTGGATATAATTAGTGTGGGAGTTAATAAGCACCTTATTAGCTATGTTTTATACACCGTATTAGGTGTAGTTATTTAATTTCTAATGGTTATTTCTTTTTTCCATATATTAGAACGAATGTCACCTTCAAAGACAGAAATAATTACTTTTCCTTCCCTTTGAAATGCTACTTCCATATCAGCACTTCCAGACTCGGCATCAAATTCCTGTCTTCCTCCATTTTCAGGTTCATAGGTTTTTGCAGTCCAATTTCGTATTTGACTTATTGAAAAATTCCATGATGCACCGTCGTCTTGTTTGTGAAGTCGTTTAGGTCCTTTTAATTCTACAAGTATTTTTTCATTTTTTGGTATAATTGCCCTCAAAGAAACTTTCTCGCCTTTTTGGACACTTAACGTTGAATTTGCAAGTATATTTCTACCATTTTTTCCTGTTTCTGGATATACAAATTCACTTGGGTCATCACTTGAAGGACTATCTTCTTTTGAATTTATTTGCTCTTTTAATATCTCTATTCTTTCTTTATAAAATATAGCTGCAAGTCCCCAACCTGCGGCAAAAAATATTGTTGCAATTGTGATCACTTTCCCAATATTTTCGGCAATCCAATCCCAGTTTTCTCTTATAAAATCCATATTTATATTTCGATTTATATGTGGTTTTAATTACATCTAACGGTCTCGGCTATGAAATCGTAGGGGATAGAAAGCAGCGAAACTGTCCTACCGTTGCGGCTTTGTTTAGTTTGTTTAATTTAGCGTAACCCACTGATGCCCTATGTTTTATAGCCATTGTTAGGCAACGTTTTTTATTTATTAATCATTTTTTTCAATTCCTCAATAGTTGGTTCTTTACCATTTAATTTTCTATGAAGCATAGAATGGCAATTTGGACAAACTGGAATTAAATCGTTTCTATAATCTATTTTATAATTTTTTCCGATTTCGTGAATTGGAACCAAATGGTGAATATGAATAAAGTCTTCTCCAATTTCTCCGTACATTTCTTTAAAATTCAAGTCACAAACTTTGCAATTCAGTCCGTGAAAATTTACTGCATTTTCTCTCGCTTTTGAACTTCTCTCATATTTATTGACAATTACTATTCTTTTCGCTCCTTCATATTCTGTTTCTTCCTCGTTCACAGTATCAGGAAAAAAGTCAGTTTGATAGTTATCAGTAAAATAGGTTTCAATGTGTTTTAGCAGATTTTCATCTTTTATTTTTACAGGACCTTGTGGTGCAGCTTTTAATCCATTCTCTTTAAGATTCTCTAGTTTCATTTGATTGTTTGAAACTTGTTCGACAAGTCTTAAAGTCATAAATTTTCCATCTAACGATTTAAAATATTCCTCTTCGTCAAGCCAATATTCCTTATCGTCTCTAATTTGGTCAGAATTAAGGTCAATTCTATCAACTGTACATTTGTACTGTATCATCATTAAAGGTCGAGTACAATAAATGTAAACAGTATCTCTAACTTCAAATTTCGCATTTCCTTGTCTCCAATCTATTGAACCATAATGTTCAAAAGAACTTGAATGGTCGTACATTTTAGAATTTGCTGAAATTATCCAATTCATTGATTATTCTCGGTTTTTGTCAAATGTTGCCTAACTAGTTTATATAGGTAATGAAATTACTGTTACATTCTCTTAACGGTAGGATAAGCGGAACTTTTAGCAATTTTTATATGCTATCAAATATATTAAAATCAACAGGTTACTTAAAATAAAGTTATTAACGAGTTATTACTATTTGTTAATTAGTTATACAACTCCAACAAACTTACTACAATATGTGTACAAAATCTTATGGAATACCATAAGTTCAATTATTTAGGGGATGAAAGATGTTTTAGGGAGTAGCAACGGTTCTATATATCGCTGTTGACACACTTTATTGAATACTCCCATTATTTTTTATGATTTATGACACACTTTATTGAATAGTCTCCCAACGAAACCATCAGCGCGTCACGCTGAGCTTTTTTCAACACAACGAAACCATCAGCGCGTCACGCTGAGCTATCCTCAAGACAACGAAACCATCAGCGCGTCACGCTGGTCTTTCCTCAACACAACGAAACCGTCAGCGCGTCACGCTGAGCTTTCCTCAAGGCAACGAAACCATCAGCGAGCTTCGTTGAGCTTTCCTCATCAATATGTAAGTACAATAAAGAGTGTAGAGAGCTTTATGATCGAATTATTGCTAGGGTAAAAGTGAAATCTGCTTTAATAGCAGTGTGTAATAAGTTACTAAAATAATAGTGAAAAGTGGTTTACATTATGATGCAAATTATAAAGTGCTTTGAGTTAAAAAAGTATAAAATACACTTGTTTTTACTTCAGTTCTTCCTAATAATACTATAGTAATATTTTTCTCACACTATTTTTTAAATTAATGACAATTTTTTAAGAACCCGAATCCGTTTTAATGATTTATGCTCAATACTAACGAAGTTATTGTGGATTAAATTAAAAATGAACTAAGTATTTGTTTTTGAGTGTGTTGATGGGTTTTTTAATATGACAAAATGACCTTTTTTTGATGAAAAACAATAGGTGACTGTAAAAATAACAGTCGTATGTTAAAGAAAATTAAAAGTTAATAAAAGAAGTTGTGTGGTTTTTTATTTTGGCTTATTATTTGCAAAATAGGTGATTGAAATCACTTAAGGTTTCATATTTGAAATAATGTTTAATTAAAATTTTGTAATTATGAGCAATTTAATTAATGTTCCTAAAAACGGAAGTTTAACAAGCACTAATTCAAACGTAAACTTCCCTAACTTGTCTAATTGGCTAGATGATGTGTTTAATAGAGATCTTCCAGCTGTATTTACATCAAACTTTAACACAGGAATTACTTTACCTAAAGTAAATATTAAAGAAACAGCAGATAGTTATATTGTAGAAATGGCTGTTCCTGGTTTAAGCAAATCTGATTTTCATATAAATATTGATAATCAAATATTATCTATTAGCACAGAAATAAAAGAAGCAAATGAGGAAAAACAAGAAAACTATACTCGTAGAGAGTTTGGATATTCTTCGTTTAAAAGAACATTTACGCTACCAGAAAGCGTGAATGATGATAAGATTAATGCTAGCTACAAAGATGGTATCTTAAACATCTTTTTACCTAAAAAAGATGAAGCAAAACAAAAACCAGCTAGAACAATTAAAATTTCATAATGATTTTTTATCCTTAAAGGAGGTAAGGAGGCTGAATTATCAGCCTTCTTTATAAATATTTTCCTATTAATTTAATATACAATCGCATGCCTAGAAAATTTAAATCAGGAGATTGGGTGAAATTAAAAGGTAGTAATAAAACTCCAAAGATGGAAGTGCTCAAATACATCCTAAAGAAGGATGCCTTATTAGGGGTGAATAATAATGATACTTATTTAGAGTGTGTTTGGTATAAAGATGGTGAACGAAAATCAAAAATATTTCATCAAAACAATTTAGTGAAGTCACCAGAAACAGGAGGTTTATATAAGGTGTAGAAGTTTAATTAACCATATTAAGTTTACGAATTGTTTAACAAAAAATTAAAAATGATGAGAAAGTATATGTTATGTATGGTCTTGGCTTTGTTAACTATTAGTTGCAATGGTCAAAAACACAGACAAAAAGAAAGTGTTGAGCGTATAGAAAAACAACCTAAAGGAAGTTGGAAAGTAGATAAAGAGTTTGATGAAAATGGAAACTTGATACGTTATGATAGTATTTATACCTGGTCACTTAACAACAATGAAACAAATCTTTCTTCTATAGACAGAGATAGTTTGTTAAAATCATTTAAATCTAAATTTTTTACAAACTTTTCAGAATTTCAAGCGCAAGGATTTGAAGATGTCTTTTCTGAAGACTCTCTTTTTAGTAAACATTATTTTAGTAATGATTTTTTTAAAAGTAATTTTGGTAGAGAGTTTATGGAGATAGATAAAATAATAAAACAAATGGAAGATAAGCAGAAGAAGTTTTTAGAAAAATATCAGTCTGAATTTATAAACCCTAAATAAGCTAATTTAAATTAGCTAAAAGGATGCATTTTGCTTAGTAAAGGGAAAATAATTAGAGAAATATTTATAAAAAAACTCGCTACAAAACTGTAGCGAGCCTTTATAATATCTATAAATTCAGTAATCTAAATTAAAGATTAAAACATTTCTCTACCAGAAAAGTGGAAAGCACCTTCGATAGCTGCGTTTTCATCAGAATCAGAACCGTGTACTGCATTTTCTCCAATAGAAGTAGCATATAACTGACGGATAGTTCCCTCAGCAGCTTCAGCTGGGTTTGTAGCACCAATTAAAGTTCTAAAGTCTTCAACAGCGTTGTCTTTTTCTAAGATAGCAGCGATGATTGGTCCGCGAGTCATAAACTCAACTAACTCACCAAAGAAAGGACGCTCGCTGTGTACCCCGTAAAAAGTCTCAGCATCACGCTTCGTCATTTGTGTTTTTTTCATAGCTACGATTCTGAAACCTGCAGCATTAATTTTTTCTAAAATTGCACCAGTATGTCCGTTTTCAACAGCATCTGGTTTAATCATTGTAAAAGTTCTATTTGTTGCCATTATTAAATATAATAAATATCAGTATATGATAAATTTCTTAATTGTTGTTGATTATGCAAACTTTGCATAAATCGGCGCAAAAATACACTTTTTAATGTTATTAGCAAGTTAAGGGTATACTTGGTTGATTTCTTGTAAGATAGATTTGTTTTTACCACGCATTTGAAAGGTTACTTTTTTAGTTTTTAAATCTAAAAGCAACGTTCCATAGCTTAAAGAATTTACAACATTTCCTATTCTGAAGTTGTTTTCTTCTGAAGAAAATGAAGAATAAGCATGTGTTAACCCACTTGAAGTGAAATCTATAAGAGGATAAGCAAGTCCTTCAATAGTTGTTTTAGAAAACTCAGAAATATGTCTATCTCCAGAAAGAAGAATTACGTTGGTGTTTTTAGCTTTTTTAATTAAACTGAATAAATTAGCTACTTCATGAGGAAAGTTACCCCATTTTTCAAAACCATGTTCTTTTGATAAGATTTGAATACTGCTTACAATTATAGTAAAAGTAGCAGTAGAGTTTGTAAGTTCATTTGTAAGCCATTTCCATTGTGTATCGCCTAAAACAGTACCTTCGTTGTATTCGTTAGGTTGAAAACGTTGTCCGTTAGTACCTCTAGTAAGTGAAGTTCTAAAATAGCGAGTATCTAAAACAATAATTTTAACACTACCATCTTTTGTGTTGAAAGTTTTAGAGTGGTAAACGCCTCGTTGTTTTCTTCTAGGAGAATCTTTAGGGACATCTAAAAAATCTAAAAATAATTGTTGACTTTCGTCTTTCATTTCAAATTCTACACCTGCATCATTTTTACCATAATCATGATCATCCCATGTAGCAAGAATTGGAACTTTGGTAGTTAGTTCTTTATATCCTTTAACCTTTTTTTGACTTTTATACATGCGTTTCATTTTACGCATGTTATTAGTATCTGCATAAATATTATCTCCACCCCAAATCCATACATCGGGTTGAAGTGATAGAATGTTTTCCCAAAAAGGATTGTTAAGTTTTTGGTTATTACAAGATCCAAAAGCAATGGAAAATGTATCTTGACTAAAAGATAGAAAAGGGATACTTAGCAAAAAGGTTAATAGGGTAATAAATTTAGTATATTTCATTAAGTTTTAATTTTATAGCAAAGAAACAAAAAGCAATACATAAAAAGGTTAATATAGCATTAATTTGTATCTTCGCCACTTATGATTTTAAAGCATTTTACAGAATTAAAAGAGTTCTTATCTAAACCTAGGAATATTGTAATAATTGGACATAGAAACCCAGATGGAGATGCAATTGGTTCAACATTAGGTTTAAAACATTATTTAGACAAAAAAGGACATACGGCACAAGTGTTAATGCCAAACGAATATCCTGATTTTTTGCATTGGGTTCCAGGGTCAAAAACTGTTAAGCGTTTTGATCGTCAAAACAACCAATCTGTCAAAGCTTTAGCGAAGTCTAACATTGTTTTCTTACTAGACTTTAATGCGTTACATAGAGTAGGAAGTGATATGCAAAACACTTTAGAGCAATACGAAAACGATTTTGCTTTAATAGATCACCATCAACAACCAGACGATTTCATGTATATGTATTCAGATACTTCCATGTCTTCAACTTGTCAAATGGTATACAACTTTATTGAAATGATGGGAGATGTAGAGTTAATAGATAAAAATATAGCAACTTGCTTATATACGGGTATTATGACCGATACAGGTTCTTTCCGTTTTAGATCTACAACAAGTACCACTCATAGAATTATAGCAAATTTAATAGATAAAGGAGCTGAAAATGATAAGATTCACAGTAATGTACACGATGCAAACTCTTACAATAGATTATTGTTGTTAGGGCAAGCACTTAGTAATATGAAAGTTTTACCAGAATATAAAACAGCATTTATAACACTTACTGAGGAAGAAAAGAGAAAATTTAATTACGAAAAAGGAGATACAGAAGGGGTAGTAAACTATGCATTATCTTTGAAAGGAATTGTATTTGCTGCCATTTTTATTGAAGATGAAGAACAAGGAATTGTGAAAATATCTTTTCGTTCAAAAGGAAAATTCTCTGTAAACCAGTTTGCACGTAATTATTTTAATGGAGGAGGACATGATAATGCAGCTGGAGGTAGAAGTGATGATAGCTTGGAAAATACGATAGCAAGATTTAAGTCGTTATTACCTACATACCAACAAGAGTTAGAAAAATCGTATGAAGCATAAAATAATACTTTTTGTTTTTACAGCTATACTTATAGTGTCTTGTAAAGAGCCGCAAGCAAGAAGACCAAAGCAACACGGTACAACAAATTTTTATAAAGAAGTTCTTAAAGAGAATAAGAAACTAAACGCTTTAGAAAAAAAACGTTTAGAAGAATGGGTGGCTAAAGATACTCTTAAAGAATATAAAACTTCACCTAACGGTTTTTGGTATACATATATTACTAAAGATACATTAAACTCAAGTTCTCCGAAGTTTGAAGATTTAGTTATGTTGTCTTACAATATAGTAAGTCTGAATGGAGATGTTCTTTATGAAACAAAGGAGAGAAGTTATAGAGTAGATAAAGAAGATTTTATTCCTGCATTACAAGATGGAATAAAGTTGATGAAAAAAGGAGAAACTATTACATTTGTCATTCCATCATACAGAGCTTTTGGAGTTACTGGAGATGGAAATAAAATAGCTGTAAATCAGCCAATACAAAGTACAGTAACATTAATCGATATAAAATCAAAAATAGAAGAATGAAATTAACCAACATTTTAGCAGCTACAGTTGTAGGTTTATCAATTGTTTCATGTAGTAACGGTCAGTTTAAACAAAAAAGTTCATTAGCAACAGAAGTAGACTCTGTAAGCTACGCTTTAGGCTTAGATATGGCTAATAAAATAAAAATGAATTTTGATGATATGGATCAGGATTTATTTGTGCAAGGTTTTAAAAATGGTATGGATTCTACAAACCTATTAGTAGAGTCAAAAGATATAAACAATATTTTAAGAACATTTTTTCAAAAGAAGCAACAAGAAAAAATGAAACAAATGCAAGAAGAGCAAGCTAAAAAAGCAGAAGCTGAATTTGGAGATAACAAAAAAGCAGGAGAAGAGTTTTTAGCAACAAATAAAGTTAAAGAAGGAGTAAAAACTACAGAGAGTGGTTTACAGTATGTAGTTTTAAAAGAAGGAGAAGGCGAAGTTCCAACAGCAAACTCTAGAGTAAAAGTTCATTATCATGGAACTTTAATTGATGGAACTGTGTTTGATAGCTCAGTAGAAAGAGGTGAACCAACTGAATTTGGAGTAGGACAAGTAATTAAAGGATGGACAGAAGGTTTACAGTTAATGAAGCCAGGAGCAAAATATAAATTCTTTATTCCTCAAGAATTAGCCTATGGAGCGCAACAAAGAGGACAACATATTAAGCCTTTTTCAGCTTTAGTTTTTGAAGTAGAGTTATTAGAGATAAAATAAACAAAACTTAAATAGTTGATAATTAATTAGGTTAGCACTTGTTGTTAACCTAATTAATTGTTTATATGAGAAAATAAAAACGAAATAAATGAAATTATTTAAAATTGTATTTGTTGTATTGATAATGTTTGTATCATGTAAATCAGCGAAATACCCTAATTTAGAAAACGGGTTGTATGCAGATATCCAAACAAACAGAGGAGATATCTTAGTAAAGTTTTTTTATGATAAAGTTCCAATGACAGTAGCGAATTTTGTAGCCTTGAGTGAAGGAACACATCCTAAAATGATAGATTCGTTAAAAGGAACACCGTTTTATGATGGAACGAAGTTTCATAGGGTTATTAAAGATTTTATGATACAAGGAGGGGATAGAACAGGAACAGGTGCTGGTGATGCGGGTTATACATTTGCCGATGAATTCCCAATGGATGAAGAAGGAAAACTGTTGTATAAGCACGACGGACCAGGGGTGTTGTCTATGGCAAATTACTCAAGACCAGTTACCAATTCCAGTCAATTTTTTATTACACACAAAGCAACACCTTGGTTAGATGGTGGACATTCGGTTTTTGGTCGTGTTTTGCAAGGTCAGTCAGTAGTAGATACCATTCAGAAAAATGACTATATAAAACAGATAGAAATTTTAAGAATAGGAGAAGAGGCGGCTAAGTTTGATGCTCCAGTAGTTTTTGAAAATGAATTAGCAAACGTTGAAAAGAAAGAAGAAGAGAGAAAGAAAAAGCTAGAAGAGTTAAAACAAAAGTATCAAGAAGAACAAGGAATTAATGATGCAATTACAACTGATTCTGGTTTGAAAATTTTGTCATTACAAAAAGGAAGTGGAAAAAAAGTAAATCCAGCATTACCAACAACAGCGCATTATACGCTGTATTTAGCAGATGGAAGAAAAATAGACTCTAGTTTAGATAAAGGAGAAGCTTTTGTTTTTACTGTAGATGACGAAAACTTTCCATTAATAGCAGGTTGGAAAGAAGGAGTGAGAACAATGAGAGAAGGAGATAAAGTACGATTGTTTATACCTTCTTATCTAGGATATGGAGATCGTAGAGTAGGACCGATACCTCCAAAATCGGATTTAATTTTTGAAATAGAAGTATTAAAAGTAGGAAAGTAATCGTGATAGAAAATATTATACAAAAAGATAAAGAGCTTTTAATTTATCTTAATAGCTTAGGAAATGAGCAATGGGATAGTTTTTGGTTAACAATAACCAATCAATTTACTTGGACACCTTTGTTCGCTTTTCTGCTGTTTTTAGTGTTTAAACAGTTTGGGTGGAAAAAAGGATTATTTACGATATTATTTATAGCGGTTATTGTTGCTTTTTCTGATCAATTTACAAACTTGATTAAAAATTCTACTGAAAGAATTAGACCATGTAATACTGAAGGCTTGAAAGAGTATTTGAGAAACTTTACATATAGGCCAAGAGGGTATAGTTTCTGGTCTGGTCATGCTTCGTTATCTACTACAATAACAACTTTTATAATTCTATTGTTGAGAAAGCACATTAGGTTAATTTATTTAATGGTTTTATTTCCTTTGATTTTCGGATACAGTAGGATATACCTAGGTGTACATTTTCCAGTAGACGTCGCTACAGGATATATTTCAGGTATAATTTTAGGAACATTATTTTATTTTGGATACTTAGCTCTTGAGAAGAGAGTTGGGTTAGGGAAAGAATAGTATTAAGATTATAAGAAACGTTACTGTTTCTAATTAATAAAAAAAGCTTACAAATTTGTAAGCTTTTTTTCTTTAATCCCCTAAAAAAAAATCCGAAGCTTTCGCTTCGGACTTGCGGAGAAAGAGGGATTCGAACCCCCGGTCCTGTTACAGACAACGGTTTTCAAGACCGCCGCATTCGACCACTCTGCCATTTCTCCTGAGTGCCTCATCAGATATATTCCCTGATTGCGGGTGCAAATATATGACCTTTTTTCAATTCTAAAAAAGTTTTTTGATACTTTTTTTAATAAAATTTAAGCTTTAAAAGTGTTGTGAAACGTAATGCTTTTGCTATCAATAAGTTTGGTGTGAAATAAAATTAAAAAAAAAATAAATAAAAAATAAACTGAATACATAATAGGATGAGGTAATGGATTAATCGATAATTATAAGAATGAAAATTATCGTTTTTAGTAAATAAATTCTACCTTCGTCTTATTAAATAGTAAGGTATGTTTAATTCATTCGGAAATATTTTAAAGTTAACTACATTTGGTGAATCTCATGGAATAGCAATTGGAGGTGTGATTGATGGATTCCCTGCAGGAGTAAAAGTTAATTTTGATGCTATTCAGCAAGAATTAGATCGTCGTAAGCCAGGGCAATCTAAAATAGTAACACAGCGTAAAGAACCAGATACAGTTGAGTTTTTGTCGGGTATTTTTGATGGAGTGACTACAGGAGCCTCAATAGGTTTTGCAATAAAGAATACAAATCAAAAAAGTAAAGATTATAACCATAATACAGATGTGTACCGTCCTTCACATGCCGATTACACGTATGATAAAAAATACGGAATTAGAGATCATAGAGGTGGTGGACGAACATCAGCAAGAGAAACAGCCAATTGGGTTGTGGCAGGAGCGCTAGCAAAGCAATTAATCAATCACATTAATATAAATGCATTTACATCATCAGTAGGAGACGTTTTTATGGTAAAGCCATATCAAGATTTAGACTTTTCTAAAATTGAAAGTAACATTGTCCGTTGTCCTGATGAAGTATCAGCAGAAAAGATGATTGCTAAAATTCATGAAATACGTAAAGCAGGTGATACTGTTGGAGGAACAATAACATGTGTAGCACAAAATGTACCTGTTGGTTTAGGAGAACCTATTTTTCATAAATTACATGCAGAGTTAGGAAAAGCCATGTTATCTATAAACGCTGTAAAAGGATTTGAGTTTGGAAGTGGTTTCTGTGGAGCAAAAATGCAAGGTTCTGAGCATAATGATATTTTTAATCCAGATGGAACAACACAAACTAACTTGTCAGGAGGAATTCAAGGAGGGATTTCTAACGGAATGGATATCTATTTTCGGGTAGCATTCAAACCCGTAGCGACAATAATGCAAAATCAAGCAACAACAAACTCAAAAGGAGAGGCTACTGAGATACACGGAAAAGGGAGACATGACCCTTGTGTAGTACCAAGAGCAGTACCTATTGTAGAGGCATTAACAGCTTTAGTACTCGCCGATTTTTGGTTAATGAATAAAACTAGAAGAATTTAAAATTAAAAACACCATTTTTTTAAAATGGTGTTTTTTGTTTATAACAATTTTACCTATTGTTAAATAAATCATTTTATTTTAAAGTAACTTTACAAAGTCACTTCGGATGATTTCGGTGCTCTATCGAAATTGTATCGAGAAGTTTATACGAACCTGTTCTCGATAAAGTCATTCTAAAGACAATTTTATAATATTTTATTTAGATATGATTATGGACTATATTAAAGGGCGTGGTGCACAACACAACACGCACAATAAATTTATACAACATCAACACGAGGTGTTAGATGACTTTTTAAATTATTGCGAAGCTGAAAATGAATCAGCAGATAACAATAAAACAACCTATTTAGAAATTTATCCCAAAACAATTTTAAATAAAGTAAAAAGTCCAGACATTGGATTTTCATATTCAATGAACCCATACCAAGGCTGTGAGCATGGATGTATATATTGCTATGCACGTAACACGCATGAATATTGGGGGTATTCAGCAGGATTAGATTTTGAACGTAAAATACTGTATAAAACAAATGCACCAGAACTATTAGAGAAAAAACTGCGAAGTCGTAATTGGCAACCCCAAAATATTATGTTTTCAGGAAATACAGACTGTTACCAACCAATAGAAAAGAAGCTTGAAATCACACGAAAAATGCTACAAGTGCTGTTAAAGTTAAAGCATCCAGCAAGTATGATAACAAAAAATGCACTAATACTTCGTGATTTAGATATCTTAAAAAAAATGGCAGCTATGAATTTAGTGAGAGTGAATATATCAATCACATCGTTATCAGAAGAAACAAGAAGAGTAGTAGAGCCAAGAACAGCAACAATCAAAAAAAGATTAGAAACAGTTAAGACATTGACGGAAAATAATATTCCAGTTAATGTTATGATGGCGCCAATTATACCTTCAATCAATAGTCATGAAATATTACCATTAGTAAAAAAAGTAAGTGAGTTAGGAGTAGCGTCAGTTGGATATACGATAGTACGTTTGAATGGAGCGATTGGGGAAATTTTTACCAATTGGGTAAGAAAAACCTACCCCGATAGAGCAAACAAAATACTGCGTCAAATAGAAGACACGCATAAAGGCTCGTTGAATGATTCACGTTATGGGAGTAGAATGAGAGGGGAAGGAAAAATAGCAGAGCAAATAAGTACACAATTTAAGCTGGCAAGAAAACTGTATTTAAAAGATAAAACACTCCCTCCGCTAGATTATACCAAATTTGATAAGTACCAAACTAATCAAACAACACTGTTTTAAATAAGATATTGTAAAAGCATTTTGCATACATCATATATATATAATGTATTTCTAAAAAAACACCTTTATTAATATGTGCGTTTCACTTTATTGTTTGTTTCCGCTGCGCTATAACATAATAAACTGTCGGGCTTTCCGCTGTATCTTTTGCTTAGTCTGTTAAGGGCAGGCTAAGTAAAAGGATACCGCTTCAATCCCTAACGCGAATAATTACATTATATATGGTAGTATAAAAAGGGAAACTTCTCCATATAGAAGTATTAAAATAGTAATAAGTATAATAAACAAAGGAAGGAGAGGGGTTTGGTAAAAAAAAACTTTCGGTTATAAAGTATTAGGTTATAGTGGGTTAAAAAAAGGTGATAAAAAAGGCAAAAAAAGCCATTGTCATATTGAAAAAGGTGTCTATATTTGCACCCGCCAACGGAGAAGCGGTAAGCTTTAAAGTTAGTGAGAGTTCATTAAGATAGGGGTTTAAGATATTTAAAGAAAAGGTTAAAAAATAGTTTAACAAATTCTTGTTTATTAGGAAATAAAGTGAGTATCTTTGCAGTCCGAATTTTAGGGAAGCAGTTCATTAAAATAGTGTAGCAAATC